>SICG01000165.1 GCA_009691525.1 Candidatus Latescibacterota bacterium
GGCCGATGCTCCAGGCTTGGTGTACCAGCCAGGCAAAGTATCCGGCCATGGCCAATTCGGCCAGCACCAGCAGGGTGGTTCGGCTGGAGTATTGCCAGGCCCGCCGGTTGCCAGCCACCACCCCGTATTTGGGGGTGCGCAGGAAAGGACTGGTGTGGCCGACCAAGCCCTCGATGACGGCGCGGGTGTTGTTGATACACAGGCCCATGCCCATGGCCATCAGCAGGGGCAGGTATTTGATCTGAGAGCGCCAGTCGGCATAGAGTTCTCGCTGGCTGACCAGATAGAATCCGGAGATGGCCAGGGTGGCCAGGGAGAAGAGGGGCAGGTCGATGATCAGCAGGCGTTGCCAGCCCAGGTGGGCGCGCAGACTGAGCACCGGTCCCATCAGCAGGGCCATGGCCAGCATCAACAGGTAGGAGCCGTGGGCAGTGAGGTGGAAGGTGGCCTCGATCTTGACCTTGAGGGGCAGGGGGCTTTTCCAGACTCTGGGCAGGATCTTGATGCCGGTCTGCACCGCGCCTTTGGTCCAGCGGTGCTGCTGGGACTTGAAGGCGTTCATCTCCACCGGGATTTCGCCGGGGACCTCGACTTGGGGCAGGTAGAGGAAACGCCAACCGGCCAGTTGGGCGCGGTAGCTTAGATCGAGGTCTTCGGTGAGGGTGTCGTGTTGCCAGCCGCCGGCGTCGAGAATGGCCTGTTGGCGCCAGATACCGGCGGTGCCGTTGAAGTTGAAGAAGCGCCCCGAGCGGTTTCGGGCGGTGTGTTCGACGACGAAGTGGGCGTCGAGGAAGATGGCCTGCAGGCGGGTGAGCAGGGAGTAGGGGCGATTGAGATGGCCCCAGCGCAACTGCACCATGCCGATGGTTGGATCGGTGAAGTAATGGATGGCTTCTTTGAGTACCGGCGGTGGGGGCAGGAAGTCGGCGTCGAAGATGAGGATGAAGGCGCCTTTGGCCGTGGCTAGCCCGGCTTCGAGGGCGCCGGCCTTGAAGCCTTTGCGGTCGGTGCGGTGGTGGTAGTCGATGTCCACGCCCCGGGCTTTCCAGTGGGCGACCGCGGCCTGGGCTTGTTGGGTGGTCTGGTCCTGGGAGTCGTCGAGGATCTGGATGTGGAGTCGATCTCTGGGGTAGTCCAGCTGGCAGACGGCTTCGATGAGGCGGTCGACCACATGCAACTCGTTGTAGAGGGGCAGTTGCACGGTGACTGGGGGCAGGTCGGCGAAGGGGATGGGCGCGGGTGGGGTCTGGTGGCGGTGGCGGAAGAAGAGCCGCAGCATCAGGTAGCGGTGGAAACCATACACCCCCAGCACCAACACGATGATGCAGTAGGCGGCCAACGCCCACCACTGCCAGGTCGACATTTAATGTCCGATGTCCAGGGTATCCGCCACGTGGTTGAGGTAGTTGAATCAGGAAGCGATCAAGATGATTTGCAGCATCGCCTGGTCGCCAACGCCGGCGGTGCGCAACTTTTCAGGCGGTGGCTCCGCCGCACGAGGAGCCCGTCCCGGCGGTGCAGCCAAAGCAGTGCTGGTCCACCTGGATGCGCCGGCCGTCCAGGTGCGCCAATGCCACCTCGAAGATATGCTGCGGCAGGGCCAGGTCAAGCATCTGGTTGAAGTCGCAGTCGTAGAACTTGCCGTCCCAACCCACCGACAGGGTGTACCGGCACATCAATCCATCCACCGCCGCCGGGTTGAAGGCATTGACCAGGCGTTCCAGGTAACTTTCGAGGTTGCCGGAGCTGAGCAGGAATTCGAGAAAGCGGCTGATGGGCATGTTGGTCAGCGCGTAGAGCTGGTTGAACTGCTTGATGGGCGGCCAGAAATTCGGGTAGGTCGGCGTAGTTGGGCAGTTGGGTGATGGTGAGGTTGCAGCGGCCCATCACCTTGCGGTCCAGGGCCCGGGCCCTGGTCACCAACTCGTGCTGGACAGTCAAAGTCCTGCCAGACAAAGAAGTCCATCAGATCTTGAGCAGGGAGTTGCCGAGAAGGGAGAGCGGGTCATTATAACCCACATTGGAGCGTCTGGGCCATTTCAGCCCACAGCCAAGACCCTTATTCTTCGGGGAGATCCAGGCCGTATTCCCGGAGCTTGCGGTAGAGGGTGCGGCGGCCGATGCCTAGGATCTGAGCGGCGCGGCTCTGGTGGTTGTCGGTCTGGCGCAGCACCCACAGGATGTGCCGGCGCTCCAGTTCCTCCAGGCTGACCAGTTCTCCTGCGGGCTCAGTGGCGGCGGGGGCCTGTCCGGTCCGGCCCAGCGGAAAGTCCTCGGGCTGGAGCTGGGACCCATCCTGCAAGATGACGGCCCGCTCGATGGCGTTCTGCAACTCCCGCACATTGCCCGGCCAGTTGTAGCGCATCAAGAGCGCCAGGGCCTCCGGGCTGGCCCCGCGCAGGGCCTTGCCCATCTCGGGGTTGTATTTGCGGAGGAAGTGCTCCACCAAAAGGGGGATATCCTCCCGGCGCTGGCGCAGGGGGGGCACCACCACGCTGATCACATCGAGGCGGTAGTAGAGGTCCTCGCGGAAGCGGCCCTGCTGCATCTCCTGGCGCAGGTCGCGGTGGGTGGCGGCGACCAGGCGCACATCTACCTTGCGGGTGCGGGTCTCCCCCAGGCGTTGGATTTCGCGTTCCTGCAGGGCGCGCAGCAGCTTCACCTGCATGGGTAGGGGCAAATCGCCGATCTCGTCGAGGAAGAGGGTGCCGCCCTCGGCGGATTCAAAGACCCCCTTGCGGTCGGCGTGGGCCCCGGTGAAGGCGCCCTTGGCATGGCCGAAGAGTTCGCTTTCCAGCAGCGCCTCGGGGATGGCCCCGCAGCTGATGGACACCAGTGGTCCCTTGGCACGCGGGCTGCGCTGGTGCAGGGCGCGCGCCACCAGGTCCTTGCCGGTGCCGGTCTCTCCGCAGACCAGCACCGTGCTGTTGGTGGGGGCGGCTTTCTCGATGGCCCGGAAGAGTTCCTGCATGCAGGAACTCTTGCCGACGATCTGCTCGAAGCGCTGGTAGTGTTCCACCTCCTGGCGCAGCCGGCGGTTCTCGTCGGCCAGGCGTTTCTGTTCCACGGCCCGGCGCACCACCAGCCGCACCTGGTCCAGCTTGAAGGGTTTGGACAGGTAGTCGTAAGCCCCCAGCCTCATGGCGGCCACTGCCGACTCCACGGTGGCATGCCCGGTGATCATCACCACCAGGGTCTCGGGCGAGAGCTGCTTGAGCTGGTCCAACACGATCATCCCATCCGGGCCGGGCATTTTCAGATCCACCAGGACCAGGTCGAAGTGACGGGCCTTGGCCTGTTCCAGCGCCCTCCATCCATCCCCCGCTGTCTCCACCTGGTGGCCTTCCCCTTGCAGGGTTTCGGCCAGTCCCAGGCGCAGGTCCTCCTCGTCGTCCACCACCAGAATACGGGCTGATTCCCTCATGGTGCCTTCCTTTGGGTACACGGCAGCGAGACGGAAAAGATTGCGCCGCCCTCGGGCCGATTGGCCGCACTCATCCGCCCGCCGTGGGCCTTGACGATGCCGTAGCTGATGGCCAGGCCCAGACCGGTGCCCTGCCCCACCTCCTTTGTGGTGAAGAAAGGCTCAAAGACCCGCTCCAGGTGTTCGGCCGGCACCCCCGGTCCCGAATCGGCCACGGTGGCGCAGACCTCGCCGGCCACTGCCGTGACTTCCACTCGCAGCCGGCCCTTGCCGCCCATGGCCTGGATCGCATTGACCACCAGATTGCCGAATACTTGTTGTAGCTGCTCGTCGTCGCCCAGCACCGGGGCCGGGCAAAAGGAATAATGTCTCAGCACTTCCACTTGCTCCAGCCGTGGGGCAAAGGCCTCCAGGGTATGGTCGAGGGTGTGACACAGGTCCAGGGCATCGCGCCGGTATTCGCGGGCGCGGGCAAAATCCAAGAGGCTGCGAGTCACCCGGCCGATGCGCTCGGCGTGGCGCTCGATGATCTTGAGTTTTTCCCGGCAGGCCGGAGGCAGGTCGGGGCGCTCCTGGAGCTGCTGGGCGAACATCGAGACCACCCCGGCGGCCAGCTGGCCGACGGCGGCCAGTTTTTCGCTCTCGATCAGTTGGTGGGTCATCTGGTTGAGCCGTTCGGTTTTGGCCGCATCCCGCTCTTCGAGCTGCTGGTAGGTCTGCTGCAGGGCCTGCCCCATGCGGTTGAACTCCTCGGCCAGTTCCTCGATCTCGTCGTGGGTGTGTACCTGCAAACGGTGGGCAAAGGCGCCCCCGGCGATGCGCCGCGCCCCGTCCCGCAGCTGGGCCAGAGGGCCGGCGATGCGGCGGGCCAGCAGCAGGCTGAGGGCCAGCGCGGCGGCCAAAACCAGGGCGACCACCCCGGCAAAAACAAGCAAGAAACGGTCCACGGAGGCGAAAACCGCCTCTTTGGGGGCCACGTCCACCAGCAGCCACAGGGGAGGCGCCCCCGGCAGGCCGGCTGGCCAGACCACCGCCCAGGACAGGGTCTGGTCACCCTGCTCTACCACGGAGGCCTGGCCAGCCAGCAGCTGTTTGCGGATACCGACCAGGTCCTGGCGGCGCAGGGGCACTGCCCCGATGGGGGAGAGGGGCCGGCCTTCGGCGTCGAGCAGCGAGGTCTGTTCCTCAGGGGAGAGGCTGGTCTGGCGGGCCGCCTCCACCAGCTTGCGGGCGAAGAGATCGGCCACCAGCACCCCGCGCTTCCGGTCGTGGCGGTCGGCCACCCGCAGGGCGTAGCGCACCACCGGCTCGCGGCACTCCCCGTCGGTGGGATCGGCCCCCGAGACATGTAAAACGCCGGGGGGCAGCAGCGAGGCGCCCCAAAAATAGTCCTGAGTCCGGCGGTCTTCCAACTGCTCGGGGGGCACCAGCCACAGGCGCAGGCCGTCGTTCTCGGCGCGCACTACTTCGCGTCCCGACTCATCCAGGTAGCGCAGGCAGGTGTAGAGGGATTTGTTCTGGGCAAAGGCCAGGAAGTGCCGGCCCACCTCCTCCTGCCAGCGCTCCGGCCCGGCAGCGCTGCTGTCCAATAGGCCAAAGAGCACCGGCGAATGGGAGAGGTAAGACAGATCGTCGCGGATACCGTGTAACACCTCGTCCACCTTGCGGACCTTGAGCTGCACCCGCTCCCGGGCGGCGGCCAGGGCCAGCTGGCGCAGCGCCTCGGTGTGGGTGTGGATGCTGTAGAAGCCCACGCCGGCCAGGGGCAGGGTGGCGGCGGCCAGCAGCGCGGCGAAGAAACGGTTCTGGATGCGACCTTTCATCCGGCCTGGAGAAACTCGCAGGTCTGCCGCGCCACGATCAGTTCTTCGTCGGTGCGCAGCACGTGTAAATGCACCCGGCTGGTTGAAGTGTGCAGGCTGCCCTCGCCGTGGACCCGCTCGTTTTTTTCTAGATCTAGTTCCACCCCCAGGAACTCCAGGCCCCCCAGCACCTGGCGGCGCACCAGGGCCGAGTGTTCGCCGATGCCGCCGGTGAAGCTGATCACGTCCAGCCCGCCCAACTCCACCACATAGGCCCCCAGATAGTCGCGGATGGCGCTGGTGAAAACCTCGATGGCCAGTTGGCAGCGCACGTCGCCCTTGGCCGCGTATTCCTCGATGTCGCGCATGTCGTTGTACCCGCACAGGCCTAGCAGGCCGCCTTGGGAGGCGCATTGTTCGAGAATTTGGGCGAAGCTCTGGCCCTCGTTGCGCATCACCAGGTCGAGGGCATAGGGGTCCAGGTCGCCGATGCGGTTGTTCTGCGGCAGGCCACTTTGCGGGCTCAGGCCATGGCTGGCCCCCACCGACACCCCGTCCTTGACCGCGCACAGCGAGGAGGAGCCGCCCAGGTGGCAGTTGATATGTCGCAGCGGGCGCTGTTTCTCCAGCTGGCGGACGTGTTCGGCGGCGTAGCGGTGGCTGGCCCCGTGAAAGCCGTAGCGCCGCACCCCGTACTTCTCGTACCAGGCATAGGGCACGGCGTAGAGTTGCCGGCGCAGGGGCGTCTGGCCGTGGAAGGCGCTCTCGAAGCAGCCAACCA
Organism: Candidatus Latescibacterota bacterium; assembly: GCA_009691525.1. Lineage (GTDB taxonomy): Bacteria > Latescibacterota > UBA2968 > UBA8231 > UBA8231 > SICG01. The sequence continues at coordinate 6,008 of SICG01000165.1, forward strand.
GGTGTATTTGAGGGGCCACCTTGGCGAACTGCCGGATGGCCGCCACGTAGGCCGGGTTGTGGGCTGGAGCCAGGGGATAGTAGTCCACCATCCGCCCGATCACCTCCTCGTCGAGGGCCACCACCCCAGAAATGTTGCGAGCGTGTACGGTCTTAAAGCCCACGGCTGCGAGTTCGGCCAGCGAGGAGAGCACCGAACCCACCAGGCGGGCCAGGGCCTCGTCGATGGCCGTGGCGTGGTCGGGCAGCTGGCAAGGCTGCCTCACCTGAGGCCCCTCCCCCAACTGGTAGGTGTGCACCGAACCCTGGCCGCCGATGCGGTCCATGCCACCCCGGGCCAGCACCTTGCCGGCGGGCATTTCGAAGAGTTTGTACTTGAAGGAAGTGCTGCCCAGGTTGGCCACCAGGATCTTCATTGCCTCGGCTCCGCAGCTCGGGGAAGGTGGAAATGGTTCGGATATGGGCAGAAAATACCTTGCCGGCACAGGGACGGCAACACAGCAGGAAAATACCTGCGAGGTACCTCTTTCAAATTATATTGATGGCATTAAAGACATCCACCCACCCTCTTCGCGGAGATCCTTGCCCATGCAGTTTCTCTCTTCTCCCCGCGCAGCGACCCTCGGCCTGAGTCTGATGCTGGCCGGCTGTGCCTCGCTGCCCCAGCTCCCTTCCCAGCTCCAGAGTGCAGCGCCACCGCCGGCAACCGAGGCGGCCTCGCCCTTCGACTCGCTGGCCAACCAGTACGAGCGTTCGGGACAGTTTCAGGCCCTGGTGCGCTACGAAAACCCGGCTGATCCCCAGTCGGTCCAGGGTTTCGTCCGCCTGGGCCAGATCCAGTCCATGCGGGTCAACCAGGCCGGCGCTTCCGGGGGTGGTGCCGATACCGGCGAACAGTTGCGCCAGTTGGACGGCCTGGTCAACGCCCTCGAGACCTTCACTCAGATCAAGGCAGACCTGGCTCCCAGCCTCAATTACGCCGATCCCCGCCTGCTCGACCTGCCCATTGCCATCCCGCTGAGCCTGCCCAACGAATCGGAGATGGAACATCTGAGTCGTTACCTGATGGAAGGGGGATTTGTCTTTAACTTCGGTTCGCAGTTCGAAGCCTACCGCGAAGGGCTGGAGAAGTACGGACACCTGGTGTGGGGGCAGGACGTGTGGACCGAGTACCTGGACGAAAGCCACCCGCTTTTCACCGCCTACTTTCCGCTCAAGGGGGTGCCCCGCACCGAGCGGGCCCTGACCAAGGAGGACACCGCCTCCCAGAGCGGCGAGCTGTCGGGCGGAGCGCGCCGGCTCCGCCAGGACCGCATGCTCGGGCTCTTCGTGAAGGGACAGCTGGCGGGGGTGGAGTTCTACATGCCGCCCAGGAGAACCGGGCGCACCGAGCAGTACGAGGACACCGCCCAGTCCCAACTGGCGGTCAACATCGTGGTCTACGCCCTCACCCAAGAAGGCTCCCTGACCCGCCGCCGGGTGCCGGCCCAGTACTGAGAAAGTACGGCCCTGCTAGCCCACCTTCCGCAGCCGGCAGACGAAAAACCCCTCCATCAGGCTGTCGGGAACGATGCGCAGGCAGCGGGCCAACTCCGGGGGCAGGTTTTTGCCCTGCCACTGGGTGAGGCCCGGCAGCGCCTCGCAGGGTGCGGCAATCTCCTCCACTTCCAGGCCCCACTCCAGGGCCTGGGCCACCACCAGTTCGTTTTCCTCGGGGGCCAGGGAGCAGGTGGAGTAGACCAGCACCCCTCCCGGTTTGAGAGCCCGCGCCGCCGAGGAGAGCAGACGTTTCTGCTTGCGGCTCATCTCGCGGATCTTTGCTTCACTCCAATAGGCATAGGTATCCGGGTACAGCGCGTTGATGCGGCCCTCGCCCGAGCAAGGCGCGTCGAGCAGCACCCGGTCGAACCATTCTGGGCAGGTGCGGCCCACCCCGGTCCCATCCTTGAGGTAAAGCTGCACCCAGGGAGCGCCGTGGGCTTCGAGGTTGGCCTTGAGGCGGAAGAAGCGGTCGCGCACCATCTCTACTGCCGAGAGCCGTCCCTGGCCGGCCAGCATCGCCGCGAGCTGTAGGGTTTTGCTGCCTGGGGCAGCGGTCAGGTCCAGGACCCAATCACCGGGCTGGGGGGCCAGCACCAGGGGGGGCACCATGCTGGCCGGGTTTTGCAGGTAGATCCAGCCCTGCCTGCAAGGGGCACATTCGGTGAGGGGCCGGCGCTGGTGGTCGGGGACTACAAAGGCATCGGCCTTCCAGGGGAGGGGGATGAGCTCAAATCCCTCGGCAGTCAGCATTTCAACCACCTGAGCAACAGTGGCCTTGAGCGGGTTGACCCTGAAGGTGGTGGCCGGTTCCCGGCCCATGGCTTCCAGGCAGGCTTCCAGGCGGTCCGCCGGCAGGATCAGCCGCAGGCGCTCCAGGTATTTTGCCGGCAGGGGTGGAGGGGGGTTTATCTGCATAAGCCACAAATTAACACAAATTAACAGAAAAATACATTGATATTCACTATCCCTTAGAACTTGAAAGCCCCTTCCTTTGGAAGGGGAGGAAAAGCTTTGCTTGCCGCAGGCAAGCAAAAGCTTTTTATCGTATACCGTTCCCGTCCGTGTTGGAGGTATGCGATGGTCATCCGAAGAACCAGTCATGCGGTTTACGATACCCAGTACCATTTATTGTGGGCTCCCAAGTATCGTAAATGGATCTTGCGTGGTGATATTCGGGAGGCTGTTCGGGATCTGCTTTATCGGGTTGCTGAGGATTTCGACTTTGTGATCGAAGCGCTGGAGGTCGCCAAGGATCATGTGCACTTGTTCTTGTCGTTTCCGCCCCGCTATTCGATTTCCAAGGTGGTGGGGATGCT
>SICG01000018.1 GCA_009691525.1 Candidatus Latescibacterota bacterium
GGAGCAATCCCCCCGCGACCTGAACACCATCGCCGATCTGCAGAACCTCGTCCCCATCCTCAGCCGGCGCGGGTACTCCGCCGCCGACGTGGAAGGCATCCTGGCCGGCAACTGGATCAGGTTGCTCAAGGAGGTGTGGGGATGAGCTAGCGGGGGCGTCAGGGAGTGGCCCATTCCGGGCTTTCTCAGGGCGCGGTCCGCACCGCCCTCGCTCGCTCCTCCCCCAACCACCTTACCCGCGCAACGCCCCATACGTTGGGGCGTTGCGGGCTCCGCTGCCCCACAACCCTTCCCGGCGGACCTCCCACCCCAACAACCCCCCGAGAAAGCCCTCCAGGGCCATCTCCCTGCCGCTGTAGCCCCAGGATATCGGGGTTGTAACGATCAACGGCGGGGAAAGGGTCTCTCGCCTCTGGCCACAGGATTGTGGCCCAGAGGTCGATGGCCGGCGAGAAAGAGCGAAGGGATCCTTTTCCCGCCGCCTCAACTACCACACCACCACCCGCTACTTCCATATTTATAGTAAGAGGCTATTTCCAGATAAAGTGGCCACTTCTGTTTTTCATCGTAAAATAATCGCTATTTAATCGATAAATTTGGTGCATTATCAAATACCATCTTGCTTTTGTGCAGATAAATAGATATACTTTGGCCTATTAGTATACATAATTATTTTTAAACTTGTATTTTTGGAGGAAAATTATGGCCAGAGGTGCTGACAAAGTCATCGAGGCCCTCGAAAGGCACGGCGTGGAGTACATCTTCGGGCACCCAGGGGGGGCAGCCATGCCCATCTTCGATGCCCTGGTGGATTCCAAGGGGCCCAAATTCATCCTGACCCGCCACGAGCAGGGGGCCACCCACATGGCCGACGGCTACGCCCGGGCCACCGGCAAACCAGGTGTGGTGCTGGTCACCTCTGGGCCCGGGGCCACCAATACCATCACCGGGTTGCTCACCGCCCAGATGGATTCGGTGCCGATGGTGGTGCTCACCGGCCAGACCATCACCCCCATGCTGGGCAAGGACGCCTTCCAGGAAGCCGACGTCTTCGGCATCTCCATGCCGGTGGTCAAACACTCCTATCTGGTCAAGGATGTCGAAGATATCCCCCGGGTGATGAACGAGGCCTTTCACATCGCCACCACCGGACGCACCGGGCCGGTGCTGGTCGACCTGCCCAAGGACGTCACCTCGGCCGAGTGCAACGCCAGCTTCCCGGAGAAGGTCTTCCTGCCCGGCTACCACTTGCAGTCCAAGCCCAACGTCGAGTGTTTGAAGGAAGCGGCCCGCCTGCTGCGCCAGAGCAAACGCCCGGTGCTCTACCTGGGCGGAGGCTGCGTGGCCGCCGGCGCCCACGAGGTGGCCCTGGCCTTTGCTGAAAAGACCCGTATGCCGGTGACCAACACCTTGCTGGGCAAGGGCAGCTTCCCCGAGCAACACCCGCTTTCGGTGGGCATGCTGGGCATGCACGGCACCGCCTACGCCAACAAGGCGGTGTCCGGCTGCGACCTGATCATGTCGGTGGGTGGACGCTGGGACGACCGCATCACCGGCAAACTCTCGGCCTTCTGCGCCGACGCCAAGAAGATCCATATCGACATCGACCCAGCCGAGTACGGCAAGGTGCTGATGCCCGATGTGTTCATCGAGGGGGACGCCCGCCAGGTGCTGGAGGAACTGATCAACCACGTCGAGCCCACGGACTCGGGTGCCTGGCTGGCGCAGATCGAGGAGTGGAAACACAAATACCCCCTGCACTACGGCCGCAAGGGCGGTCTCAAGATGCAGGCGGTCATCGACCGCTTCTATCACCTGACCGAGGGCAAGGCCATCGTCTCCACCGATGTGGGCCAGCACCAGATGTGGGCCGCCCAGTTCTACAAGACGCGCTATCATCGCCAGTGGCTTTCCTCGGGCGGGGCGGGGACCATGGGCTACGGCTTCCCGGCGGCAGTGGGAGCCCAGTTTGGCCGGCCCGGCGAATTAGTGGCGACTATCGTCGGCGACGGCGGTTTCCAGATGACCATGTGCGAGCTGGCCACCGCCGCCCTGCACAAGCTGCCCATCAAGATCCTGGTGATGGACAACCGCTATCTGGGCATGGTGCGCCAGTGGCAAAACCTCTTCTTCGACAACCGGCTCTCGGGCGTGGACCTAGAGGGCAACCCCGACTTTGTCAAGCTGGCCGAAGCCTACGGCATCAAGGGTTTCCACCTGCGCCGCACCGCCGACATCGACAAGGTGCTCAAGCAGGCACTGGACTACCACGAGGGTCCCTGCCTGATCCACGCCGAGTGCGAAAAAGAAGACAACGTCTTCCCGATGATTCCCGCCGGGGCGGCCCTCAGTGAGATGCTCATCGAGCCGCCCAAGTACAAACTAGAAAAGCCAACCGGGAGCACCTGATGGAAAACGGCACTGCTCAAAAACCAGAGAAGAATACCATCGGCCTGCTGGTCAACGACCAGCCCGGGGTGTTGATGCGCATCAGCCAGGTCTTCGCCCGCCGCGGCTATAACATCGAATCCCTGGTGGTCTCCCCGGCCCACCTGCCGCGCACCTCGCGTATGACCATCACCTGCACCGGGCCGGACGACGTGTTGCACCAGATCATCCTCCAGCTCAACAAGCTGGTCGATGTCATGCACGCCAAGGACCACACCGACGACCAGGCGGTCACTCGCGAACTGGCCCTCTTCAAGGTGGGCTGCTCGGTGCCCGAACGCACGGAGATCTTGCAGGTTGCCGAAGCCTTCCGCGGCAAAACCGTCGATATCTCCGAGGAGACCATCACCATCGAGGCCACCGGCACCTCCGACAAGATGGATGCCCTCGAATCCCTGCTGGGCAAGTTCGACCTGCGCGAGATGGTGCGCACCGGCAAGGTGGTCATGGCCCGCGGCACCTATTCCACTTAAACCATCACCACCGCAACAAAAAAAGAGGGGCGGGGAGTGTTTCCCCGCCCCTCTCGTCATCCTAGCCCCGCTGAATCAGAGCGCCATCCTGAATCCCCCCTGAAACCACCGCGGTGCACCCACGCTCACCACCCCGTCTCCCGAAATTCCCACCTCGTAGGACTGGTCGAAGAGGTTTTCCACCTGAAAGAAGACCTCAATCCCTTTTGCCACCGGCCGCGAGGCAAAGAAGTCCACCACCCCAAACCATCCCAGCTCCAGCGCGTTGAGGTCGTCCTCAAACTGGCCGCTCATATAGCGCCCCTGCACCGTGAAGCGCCCACGCGCCGGATGGGCATAGCTCAACTGCAGGGTCAGATGGTGTGCCGGCACCTGGGGCAGGTCTTTGCCCTCCAGGTCGCCCAGCGCAGTGATGATGCGGCTGTGGGTGAACAAATAGCCCGCAGCCCAGGTCCAGGCTGGCCCGCGCTGCCCTTTTAATTCTGCCTCCAAGCCCCGGACCCGCACCTTTTCCAGATTCTGCCGCTGCCGGCAGAGCCCGCCATCTGGCACAAAACCGCAGGGCGACACCTGGCCCGGCCCCCTGCCCTGGGTCAGGTTGAAGACCATGTCCTCCACCTCGTTCCAGTACCCGGTCAGGTGGGCGCTCAGTGCGGGGAACTGATAGTCCAGCCCCGCCTCGGCACCCGAGAGGCGCTCGGGTTCTAGCCCTTCGTTGGCCTCGGTGATGTCGTTGCGCACCCGGAAAGGGCGGAAGAGTTCGTTGAGGGTGGGCGTGCGGAAACTCCGGTACAGCGCCCCGCGCAGGGAGAGCCGGTCCGTGGCCTTGAAACGCAGCCCGGCCTTGGGGTCAAAGACTTGGCGGCGGCGGTCAGCAAAGCCGTCGTCGCGCAGGGACTGCCCATTGTCCAAGTCCTGCTCCCGGCGGAAGGAGGCGGCATTGCGCCACCAGTCCAGGCGGCCGCCCAAAGTGAACTGCCAGCGCGGGTGGGGGATGAAGACCTCCTGGACATAGAGCCCCAGGGCCTGTTGGGCGCCGCCGGCCTGGCGCTGTCGGGTGAAATGTCCCTCGACATAGCGGAAATACTCGTCGCTCTCGCCCTTGACCCAGCGGCCATCCACCCCAGCGGCCAGCAGGTGGGTTGCCCCCACGGGCCTGGACCACTCCACACTCGCCCCGGCGGCCTTGGCCGGCATATCGTACTGGTCCAGGGCCGGGACCTCTGCATTGCGGTCTGCTGCCGCCGAGGAGAAGAAACTGTCAAACCCTTGGGCCTGGACAAAACTGGAGAAGGCCCAGCGGCTGCCCGCAGCGGTCCTCAAGATCGCGCTGCCGCCAACAAATCCGGCGCGGGTGCTGTTCTGCGCCAGGGGGGTACCGTTGTCGCGCTCCTCGCGCCAGAGACCCGCGTGCAGGTAGAGTTGGCCCGCCGAAGAGAAGGGGCGGGACAACTTCAGGCGCAGGGTCTGACTCTGGGAACCGGCCTCCCGGTCGATGCTGCCCCGCTGGTTGGCCCGCACCGTGGGATACCCCCGCGTCGTCGAATACCCTCCCTCCAACCCTACACTGGTCGAGCCCAGGCGGTCGCCCGCGGCAAAATCCAGAGACCCGGTCCGGCCATTGCCGGCCACCCCGGAGAGAGAAAACGCCCGCTCCTGAGGCTGGGCCGTGACCAGATTGATCACCCCGCCCAAAGTGTAGTTGCCCCACAACTGGGCACCTCCGCCGCGCACCACCTCGACCCGTTCCAGGCTGGCCAGCCGCACCCGACTCCACGCCACCCAACTGCCAAAGGGGTCGTTCAGGGGCATGCCGTCCAAGAGGACCAGGGCGCGACTGGCACCGCTGGCCCCCAGCCCGCGCAGCGAAACCCCCTGGGTGGTGGGGTGCGCCACGGCGCTGCTGGCGCGGCGGAAGAGGCTGAAGCCGGGGACCTGCCGCAAGAGTTCGTCAGCAGACAAAGCCGGCGCCTGCCGGATCTGCCCTGCTTCGAGTACCGTGGTCTGGGCGGGCAGCTCCCCCAGGGCCTGCGAGGTCCGCGCCGCGCTCACCGTCACTTCGTCCATAACCACGGGTTCTTCGCGCTGATCTGCCAGCGCCATCCCGCAGCTCAGGCCTCCGGCGAGGACCAGTGAGAGCAGGAGACACACCGGGCTCATGTTACAGTTCAAAAACTCACCTCTAATTGCTGGATGATCCCCTGGTGGCCCACATAGGAAGCCGTGGCTTCGTAGATTCCCGGGGCCAACTCCAGTATCTGGTACTGCCCTTTCCCGTCGGTGCTCACTCCCCTGCCCCCGGGGATTGCCTTGTTCTTGACCGCCACGTTGGCCCCCACCAGGGGCTGGCCGGTGTCGTCTTCGACCTTCCCCGCCACACTCCCCTGTTGTGCCAACAGCGTCCCGGTCCACATCAACCCCGCCACCACTGCGAGCCACTTGGTCATCATCTCATCCCTCCGTAAGGATAGGCCCCTAATCTATCAAGTTAGACTATTCCTCCACAATCAATTAATGTAGTTGCCCCCCGCCGCCCGGCTTTGTATTTTCTGCCTCCTCGACCCCCTTCAGGAGCCTATCCCATGCCCGATACTCTCAGACTCGCCCTGCTCGGCTGCGGCGCTATCGCCCGCTACCACCTCGATGGCATCAAAGAACGTGTTCCCCGTATCCAGGTCAGCGCGGTCATCGACCTGGACCGGGCCAAGGCCGAGAAATTCGCCGCCGAAACCGGCGCCAAGGTCTTCACCTCGCTGGACCAAGCCATAGACCAGGGCGAGTTCGACGCCGTGGACATCATGCTTCCCCATGACCTGCACGAGCGCTGCGCCCTCCAAGCCTTTGCCGCCGGCAAACACGTGCTGCTGGAAAAGCCCATGGCCCCCACCCTCGAGGGCTGCGCCCGCATCCTGGCGGCCGCCAAAAAGGCCGGCACCGTCTTCATGATGGCCGAAAACGCCCAGTACTGGCCCGAGATCGTCAAAGCCCAGGAAGTGATCCAGAACGGCGACCTCGGCGAGATCATCACCGCCCGCGCCGCCTTTGTCTGCGAGTTCGACGAGTACTGGTTCAAGGAGAAAAAACCCTGGCGCTACGAGCAGTCGCGTGCCGGCGGGGGCATCACCATCGACGGCGGCTCCCACTGGATGCGGCCCCTGCGTATGTGGCTGGGTGAGATCGACGAACTCGTCGCCGTCACCGGCCATCCCCTCAAACAAATGGAGGGCGAATCCCTGGTGCGGGCCCTTTTCCGTTTCCAGTCGGGCGCCGTGGCCGGCTTCGACGCCCTGATGGTGGCCACCGCCATGGGCCCCGAACCCTGGTGGCGCATCACCGGCACCAAAGGAGAACTGGTGATCGACGGCTCCTTTGGCGGGGGCATCCGCCTCTACGATGCCCAGCATCGCCAGGGCCGAACCCTCATGGAACCTCAGGGGTACGCCAAGTCTTTTGGTCCGGAACTGGAGGATTTCGCCCGCGCCGTGCTCGACGGTAAGACCCTAGATGCCGGCCCCGAACAGGCCCTTGGCGAGCTGCGTATCGCCCTGGCCATCTACCGCTCGGCGACCAGCCGGCAGTGGGAAAAAGTATGGGCGTGAAGTCTCTTGCATCGGCCAGTGCCTTTCAATATATTACCCCCTCAACGAGGCCGATTTCCCCCAAAGCTGTCCAGCACTGCTTCTCCGGCCACCTGCCGGTGTTCGCTCTCTCTTTGCATTTATCATAGAAAGAAAGTGTCCGCTCCCATGGCGCAGAAACACATCTATCTATTTGGTACCCCCAAAACCGCCGGTGACGCCTCGATGCGGAATCTGTTGGGCGGCAAGGGGGCCAACCTGGCCGAGATGTCCCTCCTGGGCTTGCCCGTTCCCGCCGGTTTCACCATCACCACCGAAGTCTGCACTTACTACTATCAGCACGGCAAGAGTTATCCGGCCGAACTGAAGAAACAGGCCGAAAGCGCCCTCCGGGACGTGGAGCAGACCATGGGCGCCCGTTTCGGCGATCCCAAGAATCCCCTGCTGCTCTCGGTGCGCTCCGGGGCCCGGGCCTCCATGCCCGGCATGATGGAGACGGTGCTCAACCTGGGCCTCAACGACCAGATCATCCAGGGCCTCATCGCCCGTTCGGGCAACGAGCGCTTCTGCTACGACGTGTACCGCCGCTTTGTGCAGATGTACGGGGACGTAGTTATGGGCCTGCGCCCCGAGGGCAAGGAAACCGACCCCTTCGAGGCCCTGATCGAACACAAGAAACACGCCCGCAAGGTCCGGCTGGACACCGAGTTGAGCGCCGCCGATCTCAAGGAGCTGGTCGCCGAGTTCAAGGCCGAGATTCAGCGCCGCCTGGGCAAACCCTTCCCCGAGAACCCGGTCGAGCAGTTGTGGGGGTCCATCGGCGCGGTCTTCAGTTCTTGGAACGGGGCGCGGGCGATCAAGTACCGCGAATTAGAGGGCATCCCCCACGACTGGGGCACCGCAGTCAATGTGCAATCCATGGTCTACGGCAACATGGGCGACGACTGCGCCACCGGGGTGGCCTTCACCCGCAACCCCTCCACCGGCGAGAAGAAGCTCTACGGCGAATACCTGATCAACGCCCAGGGCGAGGATGTGGTGGCCGGCATCCGCACCCCCGAGCCGGTGACCAAGCTCAACGACCAGTTGCCGACCGCCTATAAGCAATTCCGCCAGGTCTGCGCCACTCTGGAACGCCACTACAAGGACATGCAGGACCTGGAGTTCACCATTCAGCAAGGCCGCCTGTGGATGCTCCAGGCGCGCAGCGGCAAGCGCACCACGGCCGCCGCCGTCAGGATCGCCGTCGAGATGGCCAAAGAAGGGCTCATCACCCAGTCCCAGGCCCTCATGCGCGTTAAACCCAGGGACCTGGACAAGCTGCTTCACCCCGGCTTTGTCGAGGCCGCCAAAACCGAGGTAATCGGCCAGGGCTTGCCCGCCTCTCCGGGGGCGGCCACCGGCCGGGTGGTTTTCCAGGCCGAGGAGGCCGAAACCTGGGCCGCCCGTGGGGAAAAGGTCATCCTGGTGCGCCAGGAAACCTCACCCGAGGACATCGGCGGCATGCACGCCGCCCAGGGCATCCTCACCGCCCGGGGCGGCATGACCTCCCATGCGGCAGTGGTGGCCCGTGGCATGGGCAAATGCTGCGTGGCCGGCTGCGGCGAGCTCTCTATCGATTACCAGAACGGCCTCTTCACCGCCGGCGGCAAAACCATCCGTGAGGGCGACTGGCTCTCCATCGACGGCTCCACCGGCCAGGTGATGCTGGGCCAGGTGCCCACCCAGGCAGCTACCTTCTCCAAGGACTTCGCAATCTTAATGAAGTGGGCCGACCAGACCCGCCGGCTCAAGGTACGCACCAATGCCGACACCCCCCACGACGCCCAGGTGGCCCGCAATTTCGGTGCCGAGGGCATCGGTCTATGCCGCACCGAACACATGTTCTTCGAGGGCGACCGCATCAGCGCTGTGCGCGAGATGATCCTGGCCGGCAGCGAGGCGGGCAGGCGCCAGGCCCTGGCCAAACTCAAACCCATGCAGCAGGGAGATTTCGAGGGCATCTTCAAGGCCATGAAGGGCCTGCCGGTCACCATCCGCCTGCTCGACCCGCCCCTGCACGAATTTCTTCCACACGAGCCGGCCCAACAGGAAGAGATGGCCCGTCAATTGGGCATCACCGTCGAGCAGATCCGCGAAAAGGTGGCGTTTCTCCACGAGTTCAACCCCATGCTGGGGCACCGCGGCTGCCGCCTGGGCATCACCTTCCCCGAGATTTACGAGATGCAGGTGGAAGCCATCTTCGAGGCCGCCGTCGCCGTGAAGAAGCGGGGTATCGCGGCCTTCCCCGAAGTGATGATCCCCCTGGTGGGCACCCTGCGCGAATTCACCGATCTCAAGGAGATGACCGACCGGGTGGCCGCCCAGGTGGGCAAGGCCCACCGCACCAAACTCAGCTATATGGTGGGGACCATGATCGAGGTGCCCCGCGCCGCGCTGGTGGCCGACCAGATCGCCAGCCAGGCAGAGTTTTTCAGCTTTGGCACCAACGACCTGACCCAGCTCACTTTTGGTTACAGCCGCGACGATGCCGGCAAATTCCTGCCGGTCTACGTCGAAAAAGGTGTCCTGGAGGCCGATCCCTTCCAGACCCTCGACCAGGAAGGCACCGGCCAACTAATCCGCATGGGCACCGAACGGGGGCGCCAGGCTCGCAAGGGCCTCAAGGTGGGCATCTGCGGCGAACACGGCGGCGATCCGGCCTCGGTGGGCTTCTGCCACCGGATCGGCATGGATTATGTGTCCTGTTCACCCTATCGCGTCCCCATCGCCCGTCTGGCCGCCGCCCAGGCCACCGTGCAGGAACAGGAAGCAGCGGCCAAAGCCAAAGCGCAGGCCACCGCCAAAACCAAACCCAAAGCCGCCACCAAACCCAAAGCCAAGCCCAAAGCAAAACCTAAGACCACTGCCAAGGCCCCTGTCAAAGCCGTGAAAACCGTCGCCAAGCCCAAAGCCACCGCCAAGGCGCGGCGGCGCAAGTAGCCGTGGGGGTCATGGGCAAAATTATCGCCATAGCGAATCAGAAAGGCGGCGTCGGGAAGACCACCACCGCGGTCAATCTGGCCGCCTGTCTGGCCGTGGCCGAACAGCCCACCCTGCTGATCGACATGGACCCCCAGGCCAACGCCACCAGCGGTTGCGGCGTGCCGGCTCCCGAGGTCGAGGAGTCCAACATCTACCACGTGCTGCTGGGCCATCAGTCCATCAGCGCAGCGATCCGCCAGACCAAGATCCCCTACCTCTCGCTGGTCCCCTCGCATATCAACCTGACCGGCGCCGAGATCGAAATGGTCAGCATGATCGCCCGCGAGGGGAAGCTGGAGGGCATCCTGAAAGAGGTGGTCGACAAGTACACGTACATCATCGTCGACTGCCCTCCTTCCCTGGGCCTGCTGACCGTCAACGCCCTCACCGCCGCCGATCAGGTGCTGATCCCCATCCAGTGCGAGTACTACGCCCTAGAAGGTCTGGGCAAGTTGCTCAACACCATCCGCCTCATCCAGCGCCACCTCAACCCCAAGCTGCAGATCGCCGGGGTGTTGCTCACCATGTTCGACCACCGCCTCAATCTCTCGCGCCAGGTCGCCGCCGAGGTCAAATCCTACTTTGGCACCAAGGTCTACAAGACCGCCATCACCCGCAACGTGCGCCTGGCCGAGGCCCCCAGCCACGGCCAACCCATCGTGCTCTACGATATCCTCTCTCCCGGCGCCCAGAACTACATGAGCCTGGCAGGAGAAGTCATCAACCATGGGTAAGAAGCCAGTCCTGGGCAAAGGCATCAACGCCCTCATCCCCGAGTACAGCGACACCCACGCCAACGGCGACCAGGCCCGCCAGGTGTTGCAGCTCAAGGTCGACGAGATCGAGCCCAATCCCCATCAGGCCCGCACCCGCTTCGACGAGGAGCGCCTCGAGGACCTGATGCGCTCCATCAAGGAGAAGGGCATCATCCAGCCCATCACCGTCAATCGGGTGGGCCAGAGTTATCAGATCATCACCGGTGAACGCCGCTGGCGGGCCACCAAAAAAGCCGGCATCGAGACCATCCCGGCCATCATCTACGAGATCGAGTCGCCGCAAGAGTTGATGGAGATCTCGCTGATCGAGAACATCCAGCGGGAAAACCTCAGCCCCATCGAAGAAGCAGAAGGGTACCGGGCCCTGATGAACACCTGCTTCCTCACCCAGGAAGACGTAGCCCAAAAGGTGGGCAAGGACCGCTCCACCATCGCCAATGCCCTGCGCCTGCTCAAACTGCCCCTCGAAATCCAGGACCACCTACGCCAGGGCGTCCTGCAAATGGGCCACGCCCGCACCCTGCTAGGCCTGGAAGAAGAAAAGGACCAACTCGACCTGGCCCGCCGCTGCCTCTCCGAACAGATGACCGTGCGCGACCTGGAGCGGGCAGTGCGGGCCCGCCGCACCGGCCGCGACAAACGCACCCGGGCCAACGGCAACGCCAATGGCCGGGAAAAGCGCGACCCGCAGTTGACCCTCTTTCAGGAAAAACTTCAGCACCGCTACGGCACCGGGGTGGCCATCCACCGCAGCGCCAAAAAGGGCCATATCGCCATCGAGTTCTACGACGACAGTGATCTCGAACGGGTCCTCGAACTCCTGCTCGGCGACCAAGGCTGAAAGACGCCGCACCGTGTTCCAGTTGCTACTTCTGCTGCTTCCAGCGCTGCTCCCGATCCTCGTCTCCTGTAGCCTGGTCAACCAAGACCTGCCCAATCAGCCTCCCGAATTGCAGTCCGGCCAGGCCGACACCACCCGGGTAAACCGTGGCGGCGCGGTAAATCTCAAGGTGCGGGCCACCGACGAGGACGACGATCCGCTCTCCTACAACTGGACCTCCTTTGGCGAGGGCAGCTTCAGGGACTCGACCAGCGCCAACACCGAATGGATCGCCCCCGACCAGATCAACGGCGCCTCAGAATTCTTCCTGCTCACCCTCACCATCAGCGACTACCAACCCGAGACCGAGGACCCCACCCAGACCTTTCTCATCGAGGTGGTCCAGCGCCCCCCCACCGTGGCCCTCACCGCCGACACCACCGTCTCCTTCAGCGCCCCTTTTGCCGAACTGGAGGCGCTGGGCACCGACCCCGAAAATGACGACCTCGAGTACCACTGGGAGCAGCTAGCGGGCCCCCAGGCCGAGCCCCAGGACGAGCGCCTCGACAACCAGCACTCCCGCATGCGCTTCATCCCCATCTTGCCCGGTGACTACCGCTTTGCCGCACGCGTGGGCGACGGCGCCGACACCGCCAGCGCCCAGGTCGTGGTGCATGTGCCCACGCCCCCTGAGCTGCCGCTCATCGCCACCATTGCCCGCGAGCTGACCCGGCCGGACGGCGCCCGACACGCCTATCAGATCGACGCCTACGAGTATCCCAACCAGCGCGATCTGCGGCCTACTCTGGCGAGTTCCTTTTTTTCAGCGGTGGAGTTCTGTGCGTCGCAGGGGAAAAGGCTGTGCCTGGCCGAAGAGTGGCGCGGGGCCTGCCAGGGAACGGAGCTGCGGCGTTATTCCTCCAGCGATAACCCGGCGGCACAGAGCCCGTTATTTGGCCTGCGCTTCTGCAACACCGTCGGCTCGCAGGTAGCCGGGAGCGAACCAGACGCCGACTTTATCTTTGACTATCTGGCGCGCGCCGGCACCTTTGCCAATTGCGGCACCGAAGGGGTCTACGATCTGACCGGAAATGTAGCGGAGTGGGTATGGGTAGATTCGACACAGACGGCGGGGACGTACACCCAGAGCAGCGTGGTGAGCCTCCGCGAATGCGGCGAATTTGCCGAGTCGCTGCCGGCACTGCCGGATGGCTTCGACTTCAGCAGCCGGGCGATCACCGCCTTGGGCTCCGACTATCAGGACTATTTCCGGAGTACCGTGGGTTTTCGCTGCTGCCGGCAATAACCTCAGCGGGCCTGCGCCTGAACCAGCCGCTCTTCGACCAAGCTGCGGCGCACCTGGGCCCGCTGGTGCTGCTGCTGCACCCGCATCCGGGCCTTGCGCACCACCAGTTGTTCCTGGCGCAGGGCCTGCAACTGGGCCAGCAGGGAGCGCACCTCGCGGTCCTTGGCCTTGAATACTTCCAGCAGCTGGCGCAGCTGGAAGGCGAGGAGATATTTGACGAAGATGGGCACCGCCAGCAGCAGCGCCGCAATCAGAGTGATCTGGGTCGACATGGGCAAAAGCTCTCCGGCACGCCGGGATCTATCCCCGGTTCAACTTAGGACAAAGCAACGTCCGTGCCACTTTCTCCTGCCCCTGAATCCCGGCTCATCCGCGTGCTGAAGCCCAGCAGTTTTTTCCACCACCCGGCCTCTCCTTCCCCTGGTTGACAGCCCCCGCGCTCTTGTTTTATTTCCTTTCTCTATGGATAGACGCAGCGTCGAACATTTACTCCGCCAGGTAGCCGCCGGCGAAGTCTCCGCCGAAGAGGCTGCCCACCAGCTTCAGAGCCTGCCCTTCGAGGACCTCGGTTTCGCCCGCATCGACCACCACCGCGCCCTGCGCAAGGGTTATCCCGAGACCATCTTCTGCCAGGGCAAAACCACCGCCCAGATCCTGGCCATCGCCCAGCGGCTGGCCGCCCACGGTTCCCTGGTGCTGGCCACCCGGCTCAGTCCGGAGGCCGCCCAGACCCTGGTGCAGCATTTTCCCCGCGCCGAATACGACGAGCTGGCCAGGGTGGTGCTCGTCCGTCCAGACGATGTCCCCCTCGAGGAAAAGGGCCTGGTGGTGGTGGCCTGCGCCGGCACCGCCGACCTACCGGTGGCCCGCGAGGCCATGATCACCGCCCGGGCCATGGGGGCCAAAGTGGAGGGTATCTTCGACGTGGGGGTGGCCGGCATCCACCGCCTGCTGGCCTACAGTGACAGGCTGCGGGCGGCGCGGGTGGTGGTGGTGGTGGCCGGTATGGAAGGGGCTCTGGCCAGTGTGGTGGGAGGGCTGGTCGATTCTCCGGTGGTCGCCGTGCCCACCAGTGTGGGTTACGGGGCCAGCTTCAACGGCCTGTCCGCCCTGCTGACCATGCTCAACTCCTGCGCTTCGGGGGTGGTGGTGGTCAACATCGACAACGGCTTCGGCGCCGGGTACGCCGCCGCCCTGATCAACAACCGCACCCGCACTCCCGAGGAATGATCGATGAGCAAGGCTTCCAGGCAGCGCGCCGCCCGCGAGCCCCTCCACTCGCCGGCTCCCGGCTATTTCATTTCGCCGCTCAAACTCTTCGGGGGCGGCCTGCTCTTGGTAGTGCTCAGTTTCAGCGCCGGGGTCCTGGTCCAGGGCGAGCTGGCCGGGGCGCCAAAGCCGGCCAGCCCTACTGTCGCGCCTCCCCCCACCTCGCTGGCCGCCCCGCAGGGAGGGCCGGACCGGATGGCGCTCATGCAGACCCTCCAGCAGCTCAGGGATCACCTGGACCACGCCTCCGAAGACCTCGAGACCCGCCTCCAGCTGGCCAACGCCCTCTTCGACAGCGAGAACTTCGAGGAGGCCGCAGTCCATTACCGGATAATCCTCGAAAAACGCCCCGAAGACCCCGACGTGCGCACCGACTTGGGCACGGCCCTGCACCGCAGCGGACACCACCAGGAAGCCGTGGCCGAATTCAAAAAAACCCTCCAGAACGTCCCCAATCACCTCAATGCCAATTACAACCTGGGCGTGGTCCTGGCCAACGAATTACACGACCAGGCCGGCGCTGCCCAAGCCTGGAAACGCGTTCTGGAACTGGCACCCAACTCGCCCCAGGCCGCCCAGGTGCGCATCTCCATGCCCCAGTTGCAGGCCACCCGCTAGTATCCATCACCGTGATGTTGAGATGTCGTCGTGGAGTGACCCACTCCGGCCTTTCCCGATGCCCAGGCCTGCCACCGACGCCCCGCCCTGCCTCCAGGCCTTTTTCCCGGCACCTCTCCCCCAGTAAAGGCCTCTGGGGTCATCTCCACGCCGCACGGTCACACCCGTCAAAACCAACGTGACGGAGCGCTAGGGTGATCCCCTTTTCGGCGGCGATCCTGGCTGGCGGCCAGAGCCGGCGCATGGGCCGCGACAAGGCCAGTCTCCAACTGGGCGGGCGCTCGCTCATCGAGCACGTGCTGGCCGCGGTGCGCCCCCTCGATTGCCCCACTTTCATCGTCGCCCGCCAGGCCATTGACCACACCCACCTGGGCCTGCCCGTCTGCCCGGACCTCTTCCCCGGCGCCGGCCCGCTGGGGGGCCTGTGTACCGCCCTGCACCACACTTCCACCCCGGTCCTGCTGCTTTTGGCCTGCGACCTGCCCTTCCTCACCCCCGAGTTCCTGCGCTTTCTCGCCGAGAGCCTCGGCGAGCGCCAGGCCGCAGTGCCGCAAAGCCCCGAGGCCGAGGGACTGCATCCCCTGTGTGCCGCCTACGCGACCTCGTGCCTGCCTGCGGTGGAGCGCCTGCTCGACCAGGGGGAAGGGCGCATGTACACCTTGTGCCGCCAGCTCGACCTGCGCGTGCTGACACCAGAAGAATGGCAGCCCTTCGACCCCCACGGCCTGCTCCTCTCCAACCTCAACACCCCCGAAGAGTACCAGCGCGCCCAGGAGTCGCTGTCCGGACGCGCCTGAGCCGGCCTTTTGCTGTTGACAGGACATGGCCCTTTGCGGACCCTAGTACACGACTAGCAAAGGAGCCCCCATGATCCAGCCCCGCCACCTCACCGGTATGCTCACCCTGCTCCTCCTCACCCTGGGGTCCTGGCACCCGGGCCGCAGCCTGGTCGCCGTGGACGCCGTCTCAGCGGCCACCAAACCGGGGCAGTCGGTGGTGGGCATCGTCCGTTCAGATTACGAGAAACTCAAGCAGCCCACCCCGCCGGATACCGAGCTGAGCGAGGCCCAGATCGAGGAGGTTACCCGCTGGGCCGTGGCCATGGGCGGCGGTCTGCAAAGCATCGTCGACGCCCGCGCCGAGTGGATCGCCATCAAGGTGAATATCGTCGAGCTGAAAAAACCCGGCTCCGGGGTGATCACCGATGTGCGGGTGGTCAAGGCGGTGGTGAAGCTGGCCCACGAGGCCGCCCCTGAGGCGCGCATCTCCATCGTCGAGGGCTCCGGCGAATGGATCGCCCCCGACGTGCCCGGCGCCGACACCACCGGCGCCCAGGTGGAGGACGGCTGGGCCGAGGCCGGGTACCGGGCTCTGCTCACCGACCCCGAACTGCAGGGCATCCGCCTTGATCTCATCGATCTCAACATCGACGAGGCGGTGCTTACCACCGTGCCCGACAAGTGGCACGCCCGCGAGCAGTTCTGGGTGCCCCGGACCCTGCTCGATTGCGACGCGCTCATCGACGTGCCGGTGATGAAGATCACCCAAGATGTGGGTATGACCTGCGCCATGAAAAACTTTATCGGCATCGCCCCTGGGCTCAAATACGGCTGGCCCAAGATGCGCGGCCGGCCGGGCGTGGGGCCGGGCATCCCCCATACTCCCCAGATCCTCGACGAAACCATCGTCGATCTCACCGCCCTGGCCAATCCAGTGTTTACCGTGGTCGACGCCATCGTCGCCATGGAGAAGGATAAGACCGACCGCCGCGGTGGCGTGCCGGTGCGCATGAACACCGTCATCGCCGGTTCCGACATCGTCGCTGTCGACGCCACCTGCGCCCGCCTGATGGGCCTCAACCCCGACGATCTCGAATTCATCACCCTGGCCGCTCACCAAGGCATGGGCCGGATGGACGAGGACCAGATCACCGTCAACGGCCAGCCCGTGGCCCTGGTCGCCCGGCGTTTCGTGCGGCCCGCTTCGGGCGACGGGGCCTGGAGCGAGATGGGCCACTACGGGCAGGGCAACCGGACCTGGCTGCTCAAACGCCTAGCCGATGGCGAGACTGCTGATGCACAAGCCAAGCCGCATCCAGGCAAAGAGGGCTGGTCCGAGCCGGCCTACTTCTCCGACGACCGCATCGACCTAGCCAAGTTTTTCGACGGATTCAAAGAGGGCAGGGTGTCGGGGTTCGCCGAGTTCTACCTGCCCCAGAACACCCAAGCCGAGCTGTGGCTGGGTTCAGACGAGGACCTGGTGGTCTGGATCGACGGGCAGGAAGTCTACCGCTACGCCGGCGCCCGCCGCCACCATCTGCCCAACGAGCGGGTGCCGGTGACCATCGAGGCCGGCAGCCATCAACTGCTGATCGAGATGGGGCAGATCGGAGGGCGCTGCGAGTTCAGCCTCAATATCTGCGAGAGCGAAAAGGACTCCCGCTACGAGGGCAATCGGGTGAAAGGGCTTAAATTCGGCGTCCTCGCTCAGAACAAGGGCAGCTGAGGTCGTACAAGACGACGAGCTTCTCTCCCTGGAGCGGGTCGCTCTCCGACGCCTACGCCAACCAGTGCTCTTCGAGCGTTTGGCGCGACCCCGTGTAGTAGAGCGCCGAAGAAGCTAGCGGCAATTCGACCGCAAAGGAGTTCGTATCGCGAGCCAACTCCCGGTCGTGATACAAATCGTACACCACCTCGGCCCGCTCCGGCAGCGCCAAGGTGCGCCCCCCACCAGCCACCGTGTGGATGCCCAGCAACTGTCGCGTGGCGTGCAACACATCTCCCGCCTCGCTGTACAGATGCACCCCCGCATGGCGGGCGATGCCGCGCAGCACCGGGGCCGGGATATTGGGCGCGGCGATGTACACCGAACACCAATCCCCGAACTCCTTCACCCCCATGCCCGGCTTGCAGCGCCCCAGCGAATAGGTCACCTGTCCAAGACAAGTGGCCTCAGGATCTTCGAGATGGAAGAGCGGCCCCAGGGCCGTGTGGGTGCCCCAGAACAGATCTTGCGGCACCTGCCGGGTGATGGCATGGGAGAAGTCGGTGACATGCATCTGGACCCCCCAGGCGCTGTCCCCCTTGCCAAAGCGAAAGCCGGTCAGCTCGGTCATGTGTTCCAGCCCCGGCGCCTCCCCCAGGTACCCCGCCCCGTAAATCCACAGCGCCGTGCGCCCCTCGCGCCGCACCACTCTGGCAATGGCCTCGCGGCGCTGTCGGTCCACCTTCCAGGCATTCAGGAAGATATAGAGCTTGTAGGGCGACAACCGGCCCTCGGTCAAATCCTGCAAGAGATACACGTCGTGCGGAGCGCCGAAGCGGGCCAGACCCTGCACCCGCTGGTAGAAGATGCCCGGCAGGTTGAAGCTGTTGCGCAGGGTCTCGTGCATAAAACTCTCGTCGTCGACCAGCACCGCCACCTCGGCCTGGGGCTCGCGCTCCAAATGGAGCGAGAACTCGCCCAGGCGCTGGAAACGCCGCAGCCAGGGATTGAAGGGGCTGGGCTCGATGGCCGGGTGGCTCAGGTAGGTGCCGGCCGGATGATCGGCGAACCACCAGATAGCCATGGCATGGGTAAGGGCGTAGTCCATGCAGCGCTGGTGGATGGCCACCCCATGTCCAAAGGCGTAGTTGCGCCCATCGGGGTCCATGAGGTTGTGGAGGCGCGAGTCCTCCTCATAGATGTAGAGCTTGCCGTGTAAGCGCACCGACTCACTGGGCGGCATGGCCAGGCCGTCGCCACCCAATCCCCTAAAGGCGTACCCGTACGGACTGACGATGAAATCGACCTCCGGGGCTTCCAGCACCCGGCGCAGCCCCAGGTGGCCGCTGCGCTGGATGGTCGAATAGCCCCCGTCGATGGGCGCACCAAAGTAACAGTCGTTCCAGGCCTGGTCCATCAGGTAGCCAAAAAAAGCCCCGGCCAAGGCCCGGCCCCCAGTGAGGGTTTTCACCGTACGGCAAAAGCCGATCAGCCGCTCGGCGGTCAGTTCGGCCAGGGCCCGGTAGTAGTCGATGACCGGCCTTTCCCTGGCAGCGTCGCGGAAAAATAAATGGGTAGTGGCGTGCTGGGCGGCGAAGCTGGGCACCTCGGCATTGGCGAAACTCGCGCCCGAATCGCTCCAGGCCGCCCGCAACGCCCCCTCCTCCTCGCCGTACTCGCCCCGCAACCAGGCGCGAAAATAGCGGCGCATCGGCTCGCTATAGTCGCCGGTGAGCACACTCATCGAGGTAGTGTTCTTGACCCATTCGCCGCAGATGCCGGGGCACAACTGATAAGCGACGACCCGGTCCTCCAGGCCCCACTGCCGCAGGTGGGTCACGTAGCCCTGCAGCAACTCCTCCACCTGGCCCCGCCACACCTCCGAAGCATAAGACATATTGAGCCGCCGGCCCTCTGAGTCGATCTCGCATTCTTCCGGGTACAGCTCGTTCCACCAGGGAGCGGTTTCGAGATAGATGCGCAAGTGGAAGAGCGCTTGTGGGTCAGCGCGCAGGATGCCGCGCAGGTAGGGCTCTAAGGGGGAGAAATCAAAATGGCCCGGATGGCCCGGCCGCGGCCCGCACCACTCGCCTCCCAAACCCAGGGCGCAGAGATGCACCCCGGCCTCACCAAAGGCGCGGATCGCCCCTTCGTTTGGCAGCGTGCCGTCGGGTGCCATCGGGGCCGACAGCCACTGCATGCTGGCAAAGGTGGGCACCCCGTCGAGGAAGAGGGTCGGCGCGCCCCGGTGCTGTCTGACCTCGGCCTTCACGGCTAGGACTTGCGGTTGGGGGTGCGCTCCAGCAGTTGCAGGGGCTGGACGATCTTGCGCCGCTCGGGGGTGAGCCGGGCCAGCAGTTCGGGGGAAGGCTGGTACCCGAGGCGGAAGTTGCCCCAGGAAGGGCCGTAGCGGTAGACCACCACCCGCCGCTCGCCTTCGTTGCGGCGCCGGGCCGAGCCGTGTGAGATGCCGTCGACAAAGATCACCGAGTCGCCGGCCTTGAGGTGGACTTCCACGGCCCCGGCTGCCCCCTCCACCGTGGCCCCTTCGGGCTTCATGCGGTGGGCAGCCAGGTGGGGGTGGGGAAAGTTGGCCTTGTGGCTGCCGGGGATGAGCATGGTGCCCCCATCGCCGGACCCCACGTCGGTGAGCGCGGTGAGCACGTTCACCTGGCCGCACATGAAGCGGCCATTGTGGTAGCGGAACTGGTTGCGCATGATGGGCGGGGTGCCGCCCGAATGCAGGCCGATGGCTTCGCCGGGGCCGCGAAAATTGGCGAAGTTCTCGTCGATGAAGAGCGGGCCGTGGTGGTAGTCGAAGGTGCCGGCCCCGCCGACAAAATATTTAACCTTCTCGATCCAGGAGGGATGGTCGATGAGCCGCTCAAAGGGCTCGCCCGCCTCGTAGGCCTGCTGGTAATTGAGCCCGTCCTTGGTGCCGTAGGTGTGGGCGTGTACGTAGCCGTACCACTCGCCCGGCGCCAGCCGGGGGATGGCGTCGAGGCAGGTGTTGAGGTCGGCGACTTCGCCAGCGCTGAGCGCCTGCGGCAGGACGACAAAACCCTGCAGGTCGAAGAGGTAGGTTTCCAGGTCAGTGGGAGCGGGTGTGGACAACATCCCCTCGCTTTGAGTTGACTGACAAAGGTGGAGGAACGCGAGCGCTCAGAAGCCGGTGTCCACCGCGCAGAGCAGGAAGAGCAGGGGCAGGTAGACCACCGAGGCCTTGAGCAGACGGCGGGCATCCAGTTCGGAACGCGTCAGGGTCAGAGAGATGCCGGCTCCCAGCAGGCCCAGACCCATGAGCACCGCCCCGTAGAGATAGACCTTGCCGGTCAGACCCAGGATCGCCGGCAACGCCGAGGCCCCGATCAGCAGCACCGAGAAGGCGATGATGTGCCGGCAGGTGCGCCTGCCCTCCGGCTCGACCACCGGCAGCATCTTGAAGCCCCCCCGCTGGTAGTCTTCCCTGAAGATCCAGGCGATGGCGTAGAAATGGGGGTGCTGCCAGGCGAAGAGGATGAGGAAGAGGGCCCAGGCCCCCAGGTCCAACTCGCCGGTGGCCGCGGTCCAGCCCCCCATGGGAGGCAGGGCCCCGGGAATAGCGCCAAACGAGGTATTGAGCCAGGTCAGGCGCTTCATCGGGGTGTAGACCACTACATAGAGGAACGCCGAAAGCAGGGCCAGGAAGGCGGTGAGCAGATTGGCGGCGAAGAGCAGGATGGTCACTCCGCTCAGCACGAGGCACAACCCGTAGGACATGGCCGTCGAGGGTTTGATGATGCCCGTGGGCAGGGGCCGGTTACGGGTGCGGTGCATGGTGCGGTCCACGTCGCGCTCAAGGTAATGGTTGAGCACTGCCGATCCGCCGGCCACGCAGGCAGTGCCCAGCAGGGTATAAATAAGGAGGGGCAGCGAATGAACCCCGTGCCCGCCCAGGAAAAAGCCCAGGGCAGTGGTGACCAGCACCAGGGTCAGGATGCGAGGCTTGGTCAATTCGAGGTACGCGGCAAAGGGAAAGCCGGCCACCGCGTCTCGGATCTGTTTTCTCAGCATAGTTTCTTCCGGAAAAAATGAAAATATAAACAAATCCCCCGATTCTGCCAGTCACTGTCGTATTGACATGGTTTCCCCACCCTTTTATACTTGCCGCATGTCCAAAAAAATCGCCGCTGAGATGGCCGCCTTGGCGGCCCAGCTAGAAGAGCACAACCACCGCTACCATGTGCTGGCCGCCCCCCTGATTACCGATCGGAAATACGATCGCCTGCTGGCCGATTTACAAGAACTGGAGCGGGCCCACCCCGAGCTGCAGCGCCCCGACTCCCCCACCCTGCGGGTGGGCGGCGCCCCCACCAGCCAGTTCCCCACCTACCGCCACGAAGTGCCCATGCTCAGCCTGGACAACAGCTATTCGCGCCAGGATGTGCTGGAATTCGACCGGCGGGTCCGCGAGGCCCTGCCCGGCGAGCTGGTCGAGTACATCGCCGAACTCAAGATCGACGGCGTCGCCCTCAACCTGAGCTACGAGGGCAGCCTGCTGGTGCGGGCCGTCACCCGCGGCGATGGGGTCTCTGGCGACGAGGTCACCGCCAACGCCCGCACCATCCGCTCCATCCCTTTGCGTCTGCAAGAGCCGGGCATCAGAGCCGAGGTGCGCGGCGAGGTGTACATGGCTGCCGAGGATTTCGCCGCCCTCAACCGCAGCCGCGAGCAGGAGGGCGAGGCCCTCTTCGCCAACCCGCGCAACTCCACGGCCGGCTCCCTCAAGCTGCAAGACCCGCGTCTGGTGGCCAGCCGCCGCCTGCGCTTCTTCGCCTATTGGCTGCACCAACCCGAAGGCAAAACCCTCACCCAGCACGAGCAGCTGGAGACCCTGGCCGGCTGGGGTCTGCCGGTCAACCCCGAAAGGGCCCGCTGCGCCGGCATCGAGCAGGTCTTCGCCTTCTACGACGAGTGCGAGGCCAGCCGCGAGCACCTACCCTATGATATCGACGGGATCGTCGTCAAGGTCGACAATCTCGACCAGCAGCGCCGCCTGGGGCACACCGCCAAGAGCCCGCGCAGTGCCATCGCCTATAAGTTCCGCGCCGCCCAGGCCCGCACCCGCCTGCTCAACATCTCGCTGCAGGTGGGCCGCACCGGCACGGTCACGCCGGTGGCCCTGCTGGAACCGGTGCTGCTGGCCGGCAGCACCGTGCAGCGAGCCACCCTCCACAACGAAGACGAGATCCGCCGCCGCGACCTGCGCAAAGGGGATCTGGTGATCCTCGAAAAGGGAGGGGACGTAATCCCCAAGGTGGTGGGCGTGGTCCTCGAAGAACGCCCCTCCTGGGCAGTGCCCTTCCAGTTCCCCGAGCACTGTCCGGCCTGCCAATCGCCCCTGCTGCGCGACCCCGAGGAGGTCGCCACCCGCTGTGAGAATCCCGCCTGCCCGGCCCAACTCAAGCGCCGGCTGGAACACTTTGCCGCCCGCACCGCCCTCGACATCGAAGGCCTGGGGCCGGCAGTGGTGGACCAACTGGTGGACCGCCTGCTGGTGCGCGACGTGGGCGACCTCTACGACCTGGATCTGGAGACCCTGGCCGGCCTCGAACGCCTGGCCAAAAAATCGGCCCAGAACCTGCTCGACGGTCTGGATCGCAGCCTACAACGCCCCTTCGACCGGGTGCTCTTCGGCCTGGGTATCCGCCACGTCGGGGCCACGGTGGCCCTGGCCCTGGCCCGCCACTTCCGCGACCTCGACGCCCTCTCCCGCGCCAGCGCCGAGGAACTGGAAGCGGTGCCCGAAATCGGCCCCACCATCACCCACAGCGTCTGCGCCTTCTTCGCCAATCCCCAGAACCAGCCGCTGCTGGCCAAACTGCGCCGGGCTGGCCTGCAACTGGCCCTGCCCGAAGAAGAGGTCGCTGCCCCTCCCAATTTCTTTACTGGCAAAACCGCGGTGCTCACCGGCGCCCTGATGCACTACACCCGCGAGCAGGCCGCCGCGTGCATCCAGCGCCTGGGCGGACGGATAGCCCCCAGCGTCAGCAAGAAGACCGACCTGGTAGTCGCCGGCGAGAGCGCCGGCTCCAAGCTGGACAAGGCGCGTGAGTTGGGGGTGTTGGTGCTCAGTGAGGAAGAGTTCACCGCCCGCCTCGCTGAGGCGGGGATCGTGGTGGTGCCGGACCCCCTCTAACTGAATCAGCTATACCCGAATTCCTCCAGGTCATCCTCCCGGTCCCGCCAGTCAGCCCGCACCTTCACCCACAACTCCAGAAACACCGGCTGTTCGAGAAATTCCTCCAACTGTTTGCGGGCTTCCTGGCCGATGCTGCGCAGCCGGCTTCCCCCCTTGCCGATGAGGATGCCCTTCTGGCTGTCGCGCTCCACGTAGATGGTGGCGGCGATATAGGTCTTGGGCAGGCGCTCGGCGAACTCCTCGATCACCACGTTGATGGCGTAGGGCAATTCGTCGCTGAGCTGGTTGAAGGCGGCCTCGCGGATGAACTCGGCGGCGAAGAAACGCTCCGGCTGCTCGGCCACCATGTCTTCTGGGTAGAGAAACGGGCCGAGGGGCAGAAAGGCGGTCAGACGCTCCAGCAGGGCTTCGAGGTTGTCGCCCCGCAGCGCCGAGATCGGCAGCAACTCTTCCAGGCCCAACTCCCGCTGCAGGGCGGGGCCCAGATCCCTCAGGGCGTGAGGGGCGAGCAGGTCCACCTTGTTGAGCACTGCCACCAACGGTTTCCGGTTGTGGGCCACAAAGGCCTGCACCAACTCGCGCCGGTCATAGGGGCTGGTGCCGTCCAGGAGCAGCAACACCGCATCGGCCTCGCGCACCGCGATCTCGATCTGGCGGGACATGAGCTGGTGCAGCCGGTACTGCGGCTCGAGCAGGCCGGGGGTATCGAGGAAGATTATCTGGACGCCCGGACGGCTCAGGATACCGAGCACCCGCCCCCGGGTGGTCTGCGGCTTGGCAGTGACGATGGACAGGCGCTGTCCCAGGCAGCTGTTAAACAAGGTCGACTTCCCGGCGTTGGGTCGGCCGATCAGGGCTATGTACCCGCAGCGGGTGGCAGGATCAGAAGCAGAAACCGGCGGAGAAGCGGTAGGTGGGGTCGAGTCCATCGTGCTCCAGGTAGGCCACGTCCAGGGTCAGGCGCCGGTGGGGTTGTAATCCCAGGCCAAAGGCTTTGCGCTCTTCCTCCAGGCCCGCCCGCAGGGCGATGTTTTTGTACCAATATTCGAAGCCGGCGTTCAACGGAGCGGCGCCCGACTCATCTTCGGCCGCGCCGCCGCCGCGCCCGGCCAGAACCGCCGTGGCCCGGCCCCCGGCCAGGGGCCGCGTCCAGGCCATGCCCAGCTGCAGCGAGGGCCGGATGTGGTCGGTGGTCTGGGTGTTCCAGAAGAGGGGCGTGGTGGTCAGATCGCGCAGATTGGCCGCCAGGGCCAGGCCCCAGCCCAAACGCAGGCGCAGCCCCGCATCGAGGCCAAAGCCGTAGGCGTGATAACTGCTCACGCTGCTGTAGAGCAGTTTGAGACTGGCGCCCAGTTCGACTCGGCGGTGGACGCGGCGCCCCCCTGATAGGTACAGGGCGTAGTCGGAACTGGTCTCTGCCGAAAGCAGCACTGGACGGTTGTCCGGACCAATGGGCACCGAGGGGTCCTGCAAGGTAGTGAAGGGGATATTGGGCACGCCCACCCGCAACAAACTGAAAGCCAGATTGCCCAGGCGGGTGCGCGGCAGGGCCAGGGCGACGAAGTCCCCGTCCACAAGGCCAAAGCGCTGGTCGTGGGTGAGGTGGATCTGGCGCCCGTCCAGCGCGGCCAGGCCTGCCGGATTCCAATACCCGGCCGTGGCCCCCTCGGCCAGGGCCACGTACGCACTGCCCAGGGCCAGGGCCCGCGCATCGGCACCCAGCGCCAGTCGCTCCCCGGCATACGCCGAAGCCGCGTCGGCGGGATCGGCCAGGGCAAAGAGGCCGAGACAGGAAAGAAGCAGGAGAGTTTTCATCGGGTGTTCAATTTTAACAGAAGAAGCCGAGGGGTGTCAAGAGATCAGCAGCAGGCGCAGGTCCATAACATTGGTACCGGTGGGGCCGGTGATCAACAGATCGTCCAGCGCTGCGAAGAAGGGATAGGCGTCGTTTTCCCGCAGGCTGGCCGCCGCCGAAAGCCCCAACTGGCGGGCCCGCTGCACCGTACTGCCGTCGGCCAGGGCGCCGGCGGCGTCGGTGGGGCCATCAGTGCCGTCGGTGCCCCCGCTCAGGCAGGTAACCCGCTCCCATCCGTCGAGTTGCAGGGCTGCGGCCAGGGCGAATTCCTGGTTGCGCCCGCCCTTGCCCTTGCCGCGCAGGGTGACCGTAGTCTCACCCCCGCTGATGATACAGGCCGGCGGCGCCTGGGGCCGGCCAGTGGCGCAGACCTCCTGGGCGATGGCCGCGTGCATGGCGGCCACCTCGCGGGTCTCGCCGGCGATGCGGGAGGATAGCACCAGGGTCTGGTAACCCAGGGCCCGGGCCGCCTCCTCGGCTGCCTCGATGGCCAGCACATTGCTACCCACCACCTCGGTGCGGGTGCGGGCAAAACAGGGGTCCCCCGCCTTGGGGGTTTCGGGCAGCGCTCCGGCGGCACCGGCCCCCAGGTGGCGAAGAACAGGGGCCGGCAACTGGGCGGTTAGCTGGTAGCGCTCGACCAGGGCCAGGCACTGGGCAAAGGTGGTAGTGTCGGGATGGGTGGGGCCCGAGGCAATGGTGTCGAGGCGGTCGCCAATCACGTCGGAGATCAGCAGTGAAACCACCCGGGCCGGATTGGCCTGCCTGACCAGCTGCCCACCTTTGACCTTGGAGAGATGTTTGCGGAAGGCATTGATCTCCTCGATGGGCGCCCCGCAGGCCAAGAGCGCCTGGGTGGTAGCTTGCTTGTCGGCCAGGGTGAGCCCGGTGGCCGGGGCCGGCATCAGCGCCGAGCCGCCGCCCGAGAACAGGCACAACACCAGATCGTCGGAACCCAGGCCCTCCAGCAGGCCCAGCATGCGCTCGGTGCCCTCGACACCGGCCTGGTCCGGGAGAGGATGGCCGCACTCGGTGGTGGTGATGCGGGAAAGGGGGAGGGTGTGGCCGTACTTGGTGTTGATGGCCCCCCCGCTGAGGCGCTCGCCCAGGATCTCTTCGGCGGCAGCGGCCATGGCCGGGGTGGCTTTGCCCGCGCCGAGGACCACCAGGCGGGCGTGGTCTTTGAGCGGATAGGGCTGCCCGAGAATGGACAGCTGCCCGCCCTCTACTGCCAGGGCGCGGCGCACAGCGCGTCCCGGGTCAGCGGCCTGGAGGGCGGCGCGGAAGATCTGGAGGGCGTGGGTGCGCCGCTGCCGGGAATCGGGGGCCATGCGGCTCAGAAGCGCCGCATCAGGCCCACCACCTTGCCGGCGATGCGGAAATTGACAGCCTCGGGAGAGACCACAATCGGAGCGAAGGCCTCGTTTTCGGGCAGGAGTCGCACCCCTTCAGGAGAAGGGTGATAGCGTTTCACCGTGGCTTCTTCGTCGAGCAGGGCCACCACGATATCGCCGCGCTCGGCCTGCTCCTGATGCCTGGCCAGGACGATGTCGCCGTTGAGGATGCCGGCGTTCTTCATACTGTCCCCGTGGACCCGCAGGGCGAAGAGTTCGCCCGAGGCGGGCAGCAGGGATTTGTCGACCTGGAGCATGCTCTCGATGTTCTGGGTGGCCAGGATGGGCTGGCCCGCCGCCACCCGCCCGATGAGCGGCACCTCGCGGATGTCGGCAGAAAGGGGCGTCTGTTCGAGAAAGTCGGCCAGCTCGATGCCCCGGGAGAGCCGGGCGTGCCGGCGTATGTGCCCCTTTTTTTCTAGGGCCGCCAGGGTGGTGCGCACCCCGTTGGTGGAGTTGATCTGGAACACCTCCATGATCTCCCGGATGGTGGGAGGTGCCCCCCGGGTGCGGATGGTCTGGGCGATGAAGTCGTAGATGCTTTGCTGGCGGGTCGTCAATTTTTTGCGCATGTCCTGCTCCAATCATTTTCCGGGGAAAAAGCAGCGTACTGCTGCTATAATAAATACTGCCCAAAAGTTCATTTGTCAAGTCGCTGCCACTTTCCCTTAGCAAAACGCCTACTTTTTCATATAATTGACATACCGGTTGCTATCCGAGGGGGAGACATGCGTTTTTGCAGCTCTTCGTGGGTTTTGGTGTTGGCGCTGTGGCTGGCCCCTGTGGACACGGTGGATGCCCAGACCCGGGAGTACCTCGATGCGGGGTTGAAGGGGGTCACTCAATACCTCTATGGCGGTGCAGGCT
The DNA here is from genome assembly GCA_009691525.1 of Candidatus Latescibacterota bacterium. Lineage (GTDB taxonomy): Bacteria > Latescibacterota > UBA2968 > UBA8231 > UBA8231 > SICG01. Next base: position 27,094 of record SICG01000018.1, read on the forward strand.
TTTGACCAAGCCGGCAACTACGGCCCGCTGTCTTTGCCCGGCCAGGCAACCACTCGGGGCGTCCTGCCCGCCTCCGGGCTCAACGCCACGGCAGGCATAGAACGGATCGAGTTGCGCTGGAACCGCAGCCTGGACGCAGTTCTGGCCGGGTATAACCTGTACCGCGCCAACCGCTCGGATGGGGAATACCTGCGGCTGAGCGGCAGCGAAGGCACCTCCTTCACTACCGGTCGCACAGCCTATCTCGACTCAAATTTGGAGGGGGGGCAGCTCTATTACTACCGGGTGAGCGCCGTCACCGCCACCGAGGAAAGCGCACTGTCGGAGTTCGCCGGCGCCGTTGCCCTACCCGATACCCTCTGAACCCCGGATCATTCTTTTTCCCATGCCATCTGCCACTTCAGGACTGCGTCGAGAATTTCGTCGATGTTTTTCGGGTGCGGCGAGGAATTTTGTTCCAGCAGCAGAGAAAAATGGTCCTGCAGCTGGCGCATGCTGCCGGCAATAGTGTCGATGGCCAGGGACAAGTGCTGACGGTCGTCAGCCGAGACGCCAAGTTGTTCGCTCCGTTCCAACTCGTTCTGCAGGAGTGAATAGACTTCCAGCATCCGTGCCGTCTGGATCTTGATGCGGTCGATGCGTTGCTTATTGGATAAAGCAGCCATGGGTTTTCCCTTTCGGTAGGCACGGCACAGGGAGCAGGGAGTGACCTCTGATCAAGCAATACTCGTTCCAGCTTGGGGGGTACCCTGGCCCCACCGCCATGTCGCCCCCTGAATTACGCGCCCTGGTAGGCGCTTTCCTGCGCGAGGTGGCCGGGGTTCGGGCCGGGGAGCGGCTACTGCTGGCCCTTTCCGGGGGCCTCGACTCGGTGGTCCTGCTCGACCTGCTCGACCGGCTCAGGCACGAACTGGACCTAAGTCTGCAGGTGGCCCACTTCGACCACTTGCTGCGCCCCGGCTCCGGGGCCGACAGCCGCTTTGCCGCCGAACTAGCTGCCGCGCGCGGCCTGCCCTGCACTTGCGGGAGCGGGGACGTCGCCGGGCACGCCCGCCAACACCGGCTCTCCCTGGAAGCCGCCGCCCGCGAATTGCGTTATGCCTTTCTGGACGAGGTGGCACAGGCCACCGACTGCCAGTACCTCGCCCTGGCCCACCACGCCGACGACCAGGCCGAGACCCTGCTTTTGCGCCTGTTACGCGGCAGCGGCGCCACTGGCCTGGGGGCCATGCGCCCGGTCCGTCAGGGGCGGTACCTGCGCCCCCTGCTAGCAGTCGAACGCACCGTGCTGGCCACCTATGCGCAAACCGAGAGCCTGGAATTCCGCGAGGATCCCTCCAACCGCGACCTGCGTTTTGTGCGCAACCGGGTGCGCCGCGAACTGATTCCCCAGCTACAGGCCCAGTACAACCCCGCGCTGGTCCAGGTACTGGGGCGGACCGCCCGAATCTTACAAGCTGAGGACAGCCTGCTGGATGAGTTGGCGCAACAAGCTTTGCATACAGTCGTTTGCGCGAGATCTCCTCTCAAGATTATCCTTGCTGCCCCCTCGCTGGTAAATTATCATATAGCTGTACAGCGGCGGATCGTGAGGACGCTCTTCGAGGCCCAGGGTCAAGGGCCTTTTGATTTTGCCCAGCTAGAGGCCGTGCTGGAATTGGCCCGTCGGCCCGACTCCGGCCTCCTGCCCCTGCGCGCCGGCTGGCGTATGCAGCGGGCCGGCGACCTCCTGATCCTGCGCCGCGGTCAGTTGCCGCCCGCAGAGGAACGGGTCCAGAACCCCGGCCGGACTCCCGTCCCCACCCGGAACTGCACCCTGGTAGCCCAGGTCCTGCCGGCCGACTGTTTCTCTGGGCTCAAGGAACGCCTGGGTACCTGGTGCGCGGCCCTCGACGCCGACCAGCTGGCCGAAGCGCTGACCCTGCGCAGCCCGCGCCCCGGAGACCATTTTCAGCCCCTGGGCCTGCAAGGCCGCAAGAAGCTGAGCGACTTCCTCATCGACCGCAAATGGCCGCGCATCCTCCGGGATGAATTGTTGTTGCTGACTTGCGGTGACCAGATCGCCTGGGTGGCCGGTCTGGCAATCGGCCACCCCTTCAGGGTCAGGCAGGACACCCGCCGGTTGCTGCTGCTGGAGATGCAACACGAAAGTTGAGAAACGAGGCGCATGAATAAAAGAGAAGAGCCGCCGAGGGAAGGCCCTGAAACGCGCCAGCGCCCCGGCCAGGACGACCGCTCCCGGTCGCGCTGGCGCCGGCCCATGCGCACCCGCGCTTTCTGGATTTTCTTCTTCTTGGTGTTGGTCTTCGCCTTCAAGTTCTTCGGCAGCATGCCCTCCGATGCGCGGGTCATCTCCTACAACCAGTACCGGGAGCACCTGCGCAACGGCTACATCGAACGGGCCGAGATCGTCGGCGATTCCGAATTCCACGGCACCCTGCGCAACGGCCAACGTTTTGTCGTCAACCTGGGCCCCATCGACGCGGCCACCAAGCAGGAGTGGGAGGCGATGGGCGTCAATTTCGTCTTCAAAGACAAGCCTTTTCAGTGGTACAGCGTGTTGATCACCGTGCTGCCCTGGCTGCTTTTCATCGGCATCTGGATCTTCATGATGCGCCAGATGCAGGGCGGGCCGCGCGGCCTCTTCTCCTTTGGCAAGAGCCGCGCCAAACTGCTGACGGAAGACAAAAAGAAAACCACCTTTCAGGATGTGGCCGGCGTCGATGAAGCCAAGCAGGAACTGGAGGAGATCATCGAGTTCCTGAAAGATCCTAAAAAATTTCAGCGCCTGGGTGGACGCACGCCCAAGGGCGTGCTGCTCATCGGACCGCCGGGCACCGGCAAGACCCACCTGGCCCGCGCGGTGGCCGGCGAGGCCGGGGTGCCCTTCTTCAGCATCAGTGGCTCTGACTTCGTCGAGATGTTCGTGGGGGTGGGCGCCTCGCGGGTGCGCGACCTCTTTGAGCAGGCCAAAGCCAACGCCCCCTGCATCATTTTCATCGACGAGATCGACGCGGTGGGTCGCCACCGGGGGGCCGGCATCGGCGGGGGCCACGACGAGCGCGAGCAGACCCTCAACCAGCTGCTGGTGGAGATGGACGGTTTCGTGTCCAACGACGGAGTGATCCTCATCGCCGCCACCAACCGCCCTGATGTGCTGGACCCGGCCCTGCTGCGCCCCGGCCGCTTCGACCGCCGCGTGGTGGTGGGCCTGCCCGACGTGCGGGGCCGCGAGGGCATCCTCAAGGTGCACACCCGCAACACCCCGCTGGCCACCGACGTGGACCTCAAACACCTGGCCCAGAGCACCCCTGGTCTGGCCGGGGCCGACCTGGAAAATGTGATCAACGAGGCGGCGCTGCTGGCCTCGCGCCGCAACCGCGACAGCGTGACCATGCTGGACCTGGAAGAAGCCAAGGACAAGGTGATGCTGGGGGCCGAACGCAAGAGTTTGGTGATGTCCCAGGAAGACCGCTCCCTGGCCGCCTACCACGAGGCAGGCCACGCCCTGGTGGCCAAGCTGGTCCCCGGCGCCCCGCCCATCAACAAAGCGGTCATCGTGCCGCGCGGTCAGACCATGGGCATGGTCTCCTTTCTCGCCGACGAACGCCACTCCATCTCCGAGAGCCGCCTTAAGGCCCATCTGGTCACCTCGCTGGGGGGCTGCTGCGCCGAGTTGCTGGTCTTTGGCGAGCGCACCACCGGCGCCCAGGGGGACTATAAGCAGGCCACCTCCCTGGCCCGCTCCATGGTCTGCGAGTGGGGCATGAACAAAACCCTGGGGCCCCTCTCCTTGGGCAACGACGACGACCACGTTTTCCTCGGCAAGGAACTCTCGCGCAGCCGCAACTTCAGCGAGCAGACCGCCCGCTCCATCGACCAGGAAATCCGCGACCTGATCGTGGAGGCCGAAACCCACGCCGCCCAACTGCTCAAAGCCAACGAAGCCCACTTGCACGAACTGGCCAAGGCCCTGCTCGAGTACGAGGTGCTGGACAGCCGCGAGATCGACCGCATCCTGGCCGGCTTGCCGGCTAAAATCCCCGCAGGGGATAAAATCCTCGCAGAGGACAAAACCGGCGAGATGCCACTGCCCCAGGCCCCAGAAACCGCCGGCCAGGCATGATCTGGGCACTGGGCGACCGGACCCTGGACTTTCGGGAACGCCTCCAGATCATGGGCATCCTCAACACCACCCCCGACTCCTTCTTCGACGGGGGCTGCTACCTGGACCCCGAACGCGCGGTGGAACGCGGCCTAGAGATGGTGGAGGAAGGGGCCGATCTCATCGACATTGGCGGCGAGTCCACCCGCCCGCCCCTCTACGGGAAGAACGCGCCGGTGAGCGCCGACGAGGAATGCCGGCGGGTGTTGCCGGTGATCGAGGGCCTGCGCCGCCATTCTCGTATCCCCCTTTCCATCGACACCACCAAGGCCGAGGTAGCCCGTCGCGCCCTGGAAGCCGGGGCCGACATTGTCAACGACATCAGCGCTCTGCGCGCCGACCCCCAGTTGGCCTCGGTGGCCGCTGCCCACCGGGCCCCGGTGATCCTGATGCACCGCCCCCCGCCCGCGCCCGACCCGGCCGATCCGGTTGCCACCGTCAGGGATTTCCTAGCCCAGCGCCTAAAAGTGGCACGGCAGGCAGGCATCGAGTCCCTGGCCGTGGACCCAGGCCTGGGGTTTGGGAAGTCAATACAGAGCAATTTTGCCCTCCTCCGCCACCTCGAAATTTTTGCCGGATTGGGCTGCCCAGTGTTAGTGGGCGCCTCGCGCAAATCCTTCATCTGGAAAACGTTAAACCTGAGCCCGGCCCAGAGCCTGGAGGGCAGCATAGCGGTGGCGGCCCTGTGCGCCGCCCAGGGGGTCCACCTGCTGCGGGTACACGACGTCAAAGAAACGGTGCGGGCCGTGCGCGTGGCCCAGGCCGTGGCCCGGGCCTGAAGGGGGGACGTACTGGTGCTCAAGGAAAAACTGGTCCTCTTCCACCTCTTCGGCTTCCTGCCGGTCTCGCTGATCTCCATCCTCGATATCGCCATCGTCAGCTTCATCTTCTACCGGCTGATGCGCCTGATCCGCGGCACCCGGGCCTCGCAAATGCTGCTGGGCTTCTTCCTCCTGGTCAGCGTGGCCCTGGCCGCCCCCCTGCTGCAGATGGAAGCCTTCGCCTGGCTACTAGACCAGGTGCGCTCCATCTTGTTGATCATGTTGGTCATTCTCTTTCAGGCCGAGTTGCGGCGGATGCTGGTTTCCCTGGGCCAGAGCCAGGTGATGAGCTGGTTCTACAAGAAGGAATCCAACCAGGTTATCGACGCGGTGGTGGCCGGGGCCGTGCAACTGAGCGAACGCGGGTACGGGGCGTTGATCGTGCTGGTGCGCGAGGTGGGCCTAGGCCCCATCATCGAATCTGGGGTGCCGCTCAACGCCGAGGTCTCCGCAGATCTTTTGACCACCATCTTCACCCCCCGCTCCCCCCTGCACGACCAGGCGGTCGTCATCCAGAGCGATACCCTGGTGGCCGCCCGCTGCACCCTGCCCCTGGCCGAGGAGGTGGAGGACGAGCGCCTAGGCACCCGCCATCGGGCGGCGCTGGGCCTCTCGCAGGAATCGGACGCCCTGTGCGTGGTGGTCTCGGAGGAGAGCCGGGCCATCTCCCTGGCCATGGCCGGCGAGCTGATCCGCGGCCTGAGTGGCCAGCAGCTCAAGCAGCGCCTGACCGAGCTGATGACCCGCAAGGGACCGGCCGCCAAAAAGCAGTAAATTGCCGCTTGACACTGCCGGTCAGCCCGTCTATATTATCCAAATAATTATTTCATTTTTTGAATAAATATTGACTATGAAAGACAAAGAACTCCGCCGGGCCAGGATTCGCGAACTCCTACAGGATGCCGATCTGGAAACCCACGAGATGCTGGCGGCAGCCCTGCGCCGACGCGGTATCGAGGTCAGCCAGTCCACCCTCTCCAAGGACCTGCGCGAGCTGGGGGTGGTGCGTATGCCCCGCGCCGAGGGCGGATTCCGCTATGCTGTGCCCGAAGCCGGCACCACCCCACGCGACCTGCACTTGCTCGAACGCGAGCTGTGCGACTACCAGGTACGGGCAATCCGGGCCCAAAATCTGATCGTGGTCAAAACCCTGGCTGGCCACGCCCAGAGTCTGTGCGCCGCCATCGACCGCATGGCCTGGAGCGAGATCGTCGGCACCCTGGGCGGGGAAGACACCATCCTCATCATCGCCCCGACCAACCAGGACGCTGAGGCGCTGCTCCAGCGCCTCAGGCAGCTTACCGGAGATCAGGCGCCATGACCGATTTGCAGCTCTATATCGACAAGGCCGCCACGCTCATCGAGGCCATGCCCTACATCCAGGATTTCCGGGGCAAGACGGTGGTGATCAAGTACGGCGGCAGCACCATGATGGGCAAAGGAGAAATCGACCCCGTGATCCAGGACATCGTCTTTATGGAGAGCGTGGGCATGAAGCCGGTCATCGTACATGGCGGCGGGCCGGCCATCGACCAGCGCCTGCAGGAGCTGAAGATCGAGAGCAAACGCATCAACGGCCTGCGGGTGACCGACAAGGCCACCATGAAGGTGGTCGAGGAGGTGCTCTTCGGGGTGATCAACGCCGGTATCGTCGACACCATACACCAGTTGGGAGCCCGGGTGGTGGGGGTCTCGGCCAAGGAGTCCGGGGTCATGCACGTGCGCAAACATTTCGCCCAGACTGACGAGGGTCCGGTGGACCTGGGCTTTGTCGGCGAGGTGACCCGCATCGACGCCTATCCGCTGCTGGAGCTGATCCAGGAAGGGACCATCCCGGTGGTGGCCCCCATCGGCCGCGGGGTGCGCGGGGGCAGCTACAATGTCAACGCCGACACCGCCGCCGGTGCTATCGCTGCGGCCCTGCACGCCGAGAAACTGGTCTTCCTGACCGACGTCAAAGGCATTATGCGCGACCCGGCCGACGAAACCTCGCTGCTCTCCACCATCCACGTGCGGGAGGTCGACGAGTTGATCACCTCCGACATCATCAAGGACGGCATGATCCCCAAGGTGAGCGCCTGTGTCCAGGCGGTGAAAGCCGGGGTGCGCAAGACCCACATCATCGACGGCCGTATCCAGCATTCCATGTTGCTCGAGTTCTTCACCAACGAAGGCATCGGCACCCAGATCGTCCAGTAAACCCGTAGGGAGAAAACCCATGCGCACCGCCGACATCATCGCCCTGGAAAAGCAATACATCCTCCAGACCTACAGCCGGCCCGAGTTGGTCATCGAGCGGGGCAACGGCGTCTACCTCTTTGACATGGACGGCAACCGCTACCTCGATTTTGTCAGTGGGCTGGCGGTCAACGCCCTGGGCTACGGCGATTACGACGTGCTCAAGGCCGTCGAGGCCCAGGCCGCCAAGCTGATGCACGTCTCCAATCTCTACCACACCATCCCCTCGGCACGGCTGGCTCAGAAACTGGTAGAACACTCCTTCGCCGACCGGGTTTTCTTTTGCAACAGCGGCACCGAGGCCTGGGAGGCCTCGCTCAAATTCTGCCGCAAGTGGGGCAACACCACCTTTGAGAAAAAACCCAAGTACCGCTTCATCTCCATGCACAATTCCTTTCACGGGCGGACCTATGGGTCTATTTCTACTACCGGCCAGCCCAAGTACCACAAGGGCTTCGAGCCGCTGCTACCAGGCATCGACTTCGCCGAGTTCAACAACCTGGCCTCGGTGGAGAAACTGGTCGGCGACGAGACCTGCGCCGTGTTGGTCGAGCCGGTGCAGGCCGAAGGCGGGGTATACCCGGCCACCCCGGAGTTTTTGGCCGGGCTGCGGCGGCTCTGCGACGAGCGGGGTATGCTGCTGGTCTTCGACGAGGTCCAGGTGGGCCTGGGCCGCACCGGTTCGCTGTGGGCCTACCAGCACTACGGGGTGGAGCCCGACATTATGACTCTGGCCAAGGCCCTGGGCGGCGGCCTGCCCATCGGCGTCGCCCTGCTGCGCCAGCAAGTGGCCGATTGTATCAAACCGGGCGACCACGCCGCCACCTTTGGGGCCAACCCGGTCTCCTGCGCGGTGGCGCTGACCGTCTTCGACAAACTCACCGCTCCTGGGTTCATGGAGGGGGTCAAGGAGCGCAGCGAACACTTCCACGCCCGGCTACACCAGCTGGTGCAGCGCTGGCCGCAGCAGCTCAAGGAGGTGCGGGGCCGGGGCCTGATCGTGGGGGTGGTGACTGAAAAACCGGCTGCCGAGTACATCGCCGCCTTCCGGCAGCGCAACATCCTGGTGGCCTCGGCCGGCCCCGACGTGGTGCGTTTCCTGCCTCCCCTGGTCACCGACCAGGGCCACCTCGACGAGGTGGTCGACGCCTTCGACGAGATCCTGCGCCAGGCATGAGCGGCAACGAAAAAGCCTGGGGCGGGCGCTTTGCGGGCGCCACCGCCGAACTGATGGAGCGCTTCAACGCCTCCATCGGCTTCGACCGCAAACTGCTGGAGGTGGATCTCGCCGGCAGCCTGGTGCATGCCCAAGCCCTGGAGCGGGCCGGGGTGCTGACCGACGAGGAAGTCGCGCAGATCCACGCCGGCCTGGAGCAGGTGCGCGCCGAGTTGTCGGCCCCGGGCCACGCCTTCAGCGCCGGCCTCGAAGATATCCACATGGCCGTGGAACGCCGCCTCACCGAGTTGATCGGGCCCCTGGGCGGCAAGTTACACACCGGCCGCAGCCGCAACGACCAGGTAAATCTCGACGAGCGCCTCTACCTGCGCGAGGCCATCGCCGGCATCCGCCTGCGCCTGCGCCATCTGCAGGAAGTGCTGGCCGACTCGGCCGAAGCGCACCTGGAGGTGATCCTGCCCGGGTACACCCACCTACAGCAGGCCCAGCCCATCCTCTTCGGCCACTACGCCCTGGCCCTCTTCTGGATGCTGGAGCGGGATCAGGGCCGGCTGGAGGATGCCTGGAAGCGGGCCGACTTCCTGCCCCTGGGGGCCGGGGCCCTGGCCGGCAGCGCCTACCCCCTCGACCGCCAGTTCATGGCCCGCGAATTGGGCTTCAGTGGGGTCACCCCCAACAGCCTCGACACCGTCAGCGACCGCGACTTTTTGCTGGAAGCGCTGGCCGCCCTGGCTATCTTAATGATGCACCTGAGCCGCTTCTGCGAGGATCTGATCATCTGGTCGACCCGCGAGTTTGGCTTTGTCGAGCTGGCCGACGCTTTTTCCACCGGTTCTAGCATGATGCCCCAAAAGAAAAACCCCGACTCCCTGGAGCTGGTGCGCGGCAAGACCGGCAGGGTGTACGGGGATCTGTTCTCCCTGCTAACCACCATGAAGGGCATCCCCCTCACCTACGCCAAGGACATGCAGGAGGACAAGGAGCCGCTCTTCGACGCCTTCGGGAGTGTCCAGGACTGCCTGGAGGTCTTTGCCGGTGCCTGGCAGACCATGCAGCTGCGGCCAGCGCGTATGGAGGCGGCAGTGGACGACGCGGCCCTGGCCACGGACCTGGCCGACTACCTGGCCCGCCGGGGCATGCCCTTCCGCGAGGCGCACCACCTAGTGGGCCGGCTGGTGCGTTTTGCCCTCGAGGCCGGCCGTGGCTTGCGCGGCCTAACCCTGGAAGAATTGCAATCTCATTCCCCGGCCTTTGGGCAAGACGCCCTGAGCCTGCTCGATCTGCGCCACAGCCTGGACCTGCGCAACATCGAGGGCGGCACTGGCCCCGAAGCGGTGCGGACCCAGCTGGCCCGGGCGCGGGCAGTACTGGAAACCTGAGTCACCCTCCCCCGCCGGTACCTGATTTCTATTTTTCTTGGTGCGCCATCTTGTCTGTGCAGGAGCAGCTTGAATATATTCCCCTATGGACCTCTGACCGCCTCTTCTCTTATGCTCGGCAAACTCAAGTTTATCTGCTCTTCAGTACCTAGCTGGGATGTTTTTTCGCGCTACTCTCTACAGGAGGAACCCAACCATGTCCCATAAGTACTCACCCCGGCGCGTGTTGCCGGCGCTCCTAACCGCATTTTTGGGAGCGAGTCTCTTTCTCTTCTCTGCCTCCGCCGCCTTTGCGGCGGAGGCCGGGTCATCGGGGCACCGCCCCGGCGGTGAAGTGAACATCAAATTGCCCGACCTCAACGGGGGCGACTTCTTCGGTTTCACCGGCAGCGAGATCCTGCTTTCCGGCCTGCTGGTCTGCGCCCTGGGTATGCTCTTCGGCCTTTTGAACTACAAGAAGCTCAAGGACATGCCGGTACACCGGACCATGGCCGAGATCTCGGACCTCATCTACGAGACCTGCAAGGTCTATCTCCTGCAGCAGGGCAAGTTCTTATTGATCCTCTTTGCCTTCATCGGCGCCATCATTGTGGTCTACTTCTCCCTCACTGGGCTGACAGCGCCCAAGATTGCCACCATTCTCTTCTTTAGTCTGGTGGGCATGGGCGGCAGCTACGGGGTGGCCTGGTTCGGCATTCGTATCAACACCCTGGCCAACTCGCGCACCGCCTTCGCCAGCCTGGCCGGCAAGGCCCTGCCGGTCATGGCCATTCCACTGCGGGCGGGCATGAGCGTGGGCATGATGCTCATCTCGGTCGAGTTGCTCTTCATGCTGGCCATCCTGCTCTTCATCCCTTCCGAAGTAGCCGGCGCCTGTTTCCTGGGCTTTGCCATCGGCGAGTCGCTGGGCGCAGCCACCCTCCGCATCGCCGGCGGTATCTTCACCAAGATCGCCGATATCGGCGCCGATCTGATGAAGGTCGTCTTCAAGATCAAGGAAGACGACGCGCGCAACCCCGGTGTGATCGCCGACTGCACCGGCGACAATGCCGGCGATTCGGTGGGCCCCACCGCCGACGGCTTCGAGACCTACGGCGTCACTGGTGTGGCGCTGATCTCCTTCATCGCGCTGGCCGTCACCGAACCGACGGTGCAGGCCAAGCTGTTGGTCTGGATCTTCCTGATGCGCATCGTGATGGTGCTCGCCTCCGGTGCCTCGTACCTCATCAACGAAACGATCAGCAAAGGCCGCTACGCCGGGCTCGAGAAGTTCAATTTTGAGGCCCCGCTCCACCAGTTGGTCTGGCTCACCTCGATCGTGTCGGTGGTGCTCACCTTCATCATCTCCAGCATGTTCGTCCCCGAACTGGGCGGCAACACCGATCTGTGGTGGCAGCTTTCGGTGGTGATCTCCTGCGGCACCCTGGCCGGCGCCATCATCCCCGAACTGGTGACGGTCTTCACCTCCACCAACTCCGGGCATGTGCGCGAAGTGCTGGCCTCCTCGCGCGAAGGCGGCGCCTCCCTCAACATCCTGTCCGGCTTTGTCGCCGGCAACTTCTCCGCCTACTGGATCGGCATGGCAATCATGGGTCTGATGGCCATCGCCTTCTGGATCAGCACCATGGGCCTGGGCGCGCTGATGGCTGCCCCGGCAATTTTCGCCTTCGGCCTGGTGGCCTTTGGTTTCCTGAGCATGGGTCCGGTGACCATCGCCGTGGACTCCTACGGTCCGGTGGCCGATAACGCCCAGTCGGTGTACGAGCTGTCGATGATCGAGTCGGTGCCCGACGTCAAGGCCGAACTCAAGCGCGACTTCGGTTTCGATGTCAACTTCGAGGTGGCCAAAGATCTGCTGGAGGAGAACGACGGGGCGGGCAACACCTTTAAGGCCACGGCCAAGCCGGTGCTCATCGGCACCGCAGTGGTGGGGGCCACCACGATGATCTTCTCGATCATCATGGCCCTCACCCACAAACTCACCCACGGCATCGAGAACCTCTCCATCCTCCACCCGCCCTTCCTGCTGGGCCTGATGGCCGGCGGGGCGGTGATCTACTGGTTCACCGGCGCTTCCACCCAAGCGGTGACCACCGGCGCCTACCGCGCGGTGGAGTTCATCAAACGCAACATCAATCTAGAAAGTTCCACCAAGGCCTCGGTGGAGGACAGCCGCAAGGTGGTAGAAATCTGCACCCAGTACGCGCAGAAGGGGATGTTTAATATTTTTCTGGGCGTGTTCTTCTCCACCCTCGCCTTCGCCTTCGTCGAGCCCTTCTTCTTTATCGGCTATCTGATCTCCATCGCTCTCTTCGGGCTCTTCCAGGCCATCTTCATGGCCAACGCCGGCGGGGCCTGGGACAACGCCAAGAAGATCGTCGAGACCGAACTGAAGATGAAAGGCACCGAATTACACGACGCTTCGGTGGTGGGCGACACCGTGGGTGATCCCTTCAAGGACACCTCGTCGGTGGCCATGAACCCGGTCATCAAGTTCACCACCCTCTTTGGCCTGCTGGCCGTCGAGCTGGGTGTCTACCTGGTGGGAGAGGGACAGGGAGACTTGAGCCGTGTCCTGGCCGCAATCTTTTTCGTCGCCTCAATGGTGTTCGTGTGGCGCTCGTTCTACGCCATGCGGATCCAGAGCGGCGACACGGCCACTGCAGCCGCAGCCTGAATCTAAGCTTTAGCTCACGCGCAACGGGGGGAAGCGGCGCAGGCCGCTTCCCCCTACCTATGTTTGAGGCAAAAACCCCGGTGATCGCTGTGGCCAAATCGACTGATATCCGCGTCCGCTCCGCCGCCCTCTACTTCCTCCCGGTCCGCACCCGCATGCCGCTCAAATTCGGCAGCGAGACCCTGACTCAGGTCACCTGCGCCCGCGTGAAAGTGCGAGTAGAGGACCGCCAGGGCCGCAGTGCCGAAGGCTGGGGCGAGACCCCGCTGAGTGTGCAGTGGGTCTGGCCCTCCGCCCTTCCATACGAGGAACGCCACCAGGCCCTGCAGCAATTCTGCCTGGAGCTAGTCCAAGCCTGGGCCGATTTTGCCGTACGGGGCCATGCCCTGGAGGTGGGCCACGCCTTCCTGGAGGAAGCCCTCCCCGAATTACAGGAGCTATTCAACGAGGGCCGCCCCCAACCCCTGCCCTACCTGGCGGCCCTGGTCTGCAACGCCGCCTTTGACCTGGCCCTGCACGACGCCTATGGCATCCTGCACCAGCTCCCCATCTACGACACTTATAACGCTGACTTCCTCAACGCCGACCTGGCCCATTTCATCGCGCCGGCCCCCGGCAGTGCCGTTTCCTTCGCCGACAAGTACCCCGCCGACTTGCTCATCCGCCCCCGCCCCAATCGGTTGCCGGCCTGGCACCTGGTGGGGGGCAAGGACCCGGTGGATGCAGGCGACCTGGAGGGCACCGAGCCCACAGATGGCTACCCAGTGCTACTGGCCGACTGGATAGCGCGCGACGGCCTCAAATGTCTCAAGGTCAAGCTGCGAGGCGACGACGCCGAATGGGATTACGCTCGGCTGGTGCGGGTAGGGGAATTGGGGGTGGCACGCGGGGTGGACTGGCTCAGCAGCGACTTCAACTGCACCGTCACCGAGCCGGCCTATGTCAATGCCATCCTCGACCGGCTGCTCGGCGAACACCCGCGCCTCTTCGGCATGTTGCTCTACGTGGAGCAGCCCTTCCCCTACGACCTGGAGGCCCACCAGCTCGACGTCCACGCCGTGGCCTGGCGCAAACCCCTCTTCATGGACGAGAGCGCCCACGACTGGAAGCTGGTGCGCCTGGGCCGCCAACTGGGTTGGAATGGGGTGGCCCTCAAGACCTGCAAGACCCAGACCGGCGCCCTGCTCAGCCTGTGCTGGGCCAAAGCCCACGGCATGGGGCTGATGGTCCAAGACCTGACCAACCCCATGCTGGCCCAACTCCCCCACCTGCAACTGGCCGCCCACGCCGGCACCCTGATGGGGGTGGAGACCAACAGTATGCAGTTCTACCCCGAGGCCTCGCGCCCCGAAGCGGCCTTGCACCCGGGCGCGTACCAGCGGCGAGGCGGTGCGGTGGGCCTAGGCACGGTCTGTGGGCCGGGTTTTGGCTATGGAGCGGCGATCAGGGCGCGGGAACTGCCGGCCCCGGCAGCGTTGCGGGAGTAAACCCTGGGCAGCCTGCACGCGGGATCAGCGGGAACCCAAGCGTAACTTGGGGAGTTATCATAGTGCCAAGTAATACCATGACAACTCCCCAAGTGGCTGCTATGGAAACCCTCCCCGAGACCAGCACCCTGGTGCGGATCTGCGGCGACGAGTACCACCTCACCAGCGAACTCGACACCAGCGCGCTGCGGCGGGTCGCCGCCTATGTGGACCAGAAGATGCGCGAAACCGCCGGCCGCTCGGGCCGCTCGAACAAGACCGAACTGGCGGTGCTGGCAGCCATGGATATCGCCACCGAACTGCTCAAGTCCCAGCAGGCAAAGGGCCAGATGATCCAGAAGGCCTGCGAGAGCATCGACCTATTGCGCCACCTGGTCGAGGAGCGTCGCAGCCTACTCTCACTCACCTCGGAATGGACCCAGCGCCAGCCCGAGTTGGCGCCTAAAAAACGGCAACTCCTCCTGCCGCAGGTCAAACGCTTCTGAGCTGCCAGGCCGGTGATCAACCCTTGGTGGCCGTGTCGCCAACGCGGATCGTGCCGGCCTGAACCACCCGGGTATTGATGCCGCGCGGGCACAGCTGTTTACCCTCCGGCGAATTGACGAAGTCCATCGCCGCCATGCCGAAGTGTCCGACGAACTGCTTGCAGCCGGTATGCGGTTGGGCGGTGACCTCGACCACTGCCGAGCCGATGGCCAGGCGTGTCCCGGCCGGCAGATTGGCCAGGCCCAGATCCAGATCGATATAGAGCTGATCTCCTGCCAGGGGCCAGCGCTCGCGGCTGCCGGCGATGAGTTGGGCGGCGCGCATTCATGATCGTCAGCTGGGTTTCTGGATTGGGGATGCGCTTGGGCGTGGCTGACGCGCCCCGGGTCGCCCAGTTATCCCCGACCAGGCCCGCGACCAGGTCGAGCTACCCCTCTTTCAGGACCTCGCGCTCGCCCTTGGCGGGCCGGCGCACGATCATCGGAGATCCACGGAATATCATCCTCAGCGGTCAGGATTTCCAAGACATAGGCTGCACACTCGCCAAGGGTTCGATCCGGGGCACCAACCCCCGGCGGCTCAGGTCATCCACCGCCAACTCCTCCACCTGCTCCCCCACCTGCAGCTCTTCGGCCTTCTGCAAGTGGGTACGCAGGATCTGGCGCGCCTGCTGCTCAAAGGCAGGCGCCGACTTTTCCTCGGCCAGGACCGGCAGCACCCAGAGAATGAACATTCACCCGTACCTGTTCATCGCTCTCCCTCCTTGCCGTAGATCTCCTCCTCCGACAGCGGCGCCGCCACCTTCGCCTCTCCCGCCAACCCCAGTCGCCGCCGCGAGGAGAACATGCCGCC
>SICG01000166.1 GCA_009691525.1 Candidatus Latescibacterota bacterium
ATGACCTTAACCGAACTGACCGACAAACGCATGGCCCTGATGGGGCTGGGGGTGGAGAACCAGGCCCTTGGCGAGTTTCTGTTGTCCAAAGGGTTGTGCTTCTCGGTGTGCGACCGACAGGAAGAGGTAGCTGTCAGGCAAGAGTGGGAGGGCCGGGTGGAGGAGTGGCGGCTGGGGGCGGATTACCTGAATGGGTTGGAAGATTTCGACCTGATCTGGCGCACTCCGGGCATCTCCCCGCTCCGGCCCGAGCTACAGCAGGCCCGGCGGGCTGGCGTCCAGATCTCCAGTCAGACCCGACTCTTCGTTGCCCTCTGCCCCTGCCCCATCATCGGAGTGACTGCCACCAAGGGCAAGGGCACTACGTCTTCGATCATCACCCGCATTCTGCGGGAGGTGCGGGGTGATGGTGTATGGCTGGGAGGGAATATCGGTCTGCCGCCGATCTCATTTCTAGAAGACTTGAAGCCGGCGGACCTGGTGGTGCTCGAGCTGTCCAGCTTCCAATTACAAGACCTCGACCGGAGCCCGCACATCGCCGTGGTGGTCAATATCACCCAGGACCATCTGGACTACCACGCCAGCCGCGAGGAGTACCTGCAGGCCAAACGCAATATCTGCCGCCACCAAGGGCCGGGGGATGTGCTGGTGGTCAACCGGGATTGCCCACAGGCACGCGGCTTTGCCCAGAGACATCGCGTCGCGGTCTGGACCTTTAGCACTGCCGGCCCGGTGGAGCGGGGTGCTTGGGTGGAGGCGGGGAGATTGTGGCTGCGCCGGCCCGGTGCACAGCAAGAGGAACTATGCCAGGTAGAGGAGATTCCCCTGCGGGGCCGGCACAACTGGGAGAATGCAGCGGCGGCGGCCACGGCGGCGGCGGTGGCCGGGGCCAGCCCCGAGCAGATCCGCGCCGGCATCCTGGGCTTTGAGGGCCTGGCGCACCGCCTGGAGCGGGTGGGTGAGTATGGAGGGGTGCTCTACTACAACGATTCCCTGGCCACCACGCCGGATGCGGCGGTGGCGGCGCTGCAGGCCTTTGATGAACCCGTGGTGCTCATCGCCGGGGGGTCCTCTAAAGAAGCTGATTTCAGCGCCTTAGGCGCTGCATTGGCCGCCGGCCAGGTGAAGGCCGTGGTGCTGCTGGGCGAGGAAGGCGAGCGCATTGCCCAGGCGGCGTTGCAGGCGGGTTATACAGGTGAATTGGTGCGCGGCTGCCAGAGCATGGAGGAGGCGGTGACCCAGGCCCGCCGGCGGGTGCGGCCCGGCGAGGTGGTGCTGCTCTCACCGGCCTGTGCCAGCTTCGGGATGTTTGCCAACTATAAGGACCGAGGGGAGCAGTTTAAGCGCGCGGCGCCGGGCGGCTGAAGACCAGATAATAGAGGGGCAACCCGGCCAGCAGGATGCCCAGTCCCGCCAGGGAGCCCAGGGGGCTGTAGGCCACAGCGCTGTAGGTGAGCCAGAGGCTGGCCGCCACGAAGAGCACCACCAGCGGGGCCCAGATCCGGTAGGGCCGTTCCAGGTCGGGGTGTTTGCGGCGCAGGATGAAGAGGCCGACGGCGATGAGAGCGAAGAAGAGCCAGGTGACGGCGCTGGTGTAGGCCACCAGCTGGTCGAAGGTGCCCGAGCAGACCAGCACGGCCGACCACAGGCCGTTGAGCACCAGAGCCGGGGCCGGGGTGCGGAACTGGTTGTGGACCCTGGCCAGCAGCTCAAAGCGCGGATGGTCGGCGCCAAAGGCGTAGGTCAGCCGGCCACTGGTCAGCACCGTGCCGTTGAGGGCGCCCAGGGCCGAGACCACGACCAGCGCGGCGATCAGGCCGCCGCCGGGCCCGCCCAGAAATTTTTCGACCACCACGGCGGCGACCATCTCGGACTTGGGCAGCTGGTCGGGTGGGATGCAGGCCAGGTACACGGCGTTGAGCGCCAAATAGAGCGCCACGACGAGGGCCAGGGCCAGGGCGATGGAGCGGGGCAGGTCCCGGGCCGGGTTCTTCATCTCGCCGGCCACGTAGGTGCTCTCGTTCCACCCGCCGTAGGTCCACATCACAAAGATGAGGGCCGTGCCCAGCGCCAGGGGCAGGGGCAGCGGGGTGGGGGGCGGGGTGCTGACTTCCAGATTGACGAGCCGGGCCACGGCCAGGCCCACCAGGGTCAGCAGCACCAGCCCCAGCACCTTGGCGATGGCCAGGAGATTCTGGGCAGCCCGCCCGAAGCGCAACCCCCACAGGTTGAGCGCGGTGAGCAATAAGATCGCGCTCAGGGCCAGGGCGCGGATGCCCCAGGGGGAGAGGGGAAGGAAGTAGGCGGCGTATTCGGCGAAGATGACGGCGATGCCGGCCAGGTTGCCGGGCCGGATCACCAAAAGCTGGGTCCAGCCAAAGAGAAAACTTAGACAGGGACCGTAGGCTTCGCGCAGGTACACGTAGTCGCCGCCGGTGCGGGGAAAGGCGGCGGACAGTTCGGCGTAACACAGGCCGCCGCACAGGGCCAGCAGCCCGCCGGCCACCCATACGCCCAGCACTAGCAGCGGGGAGGAAAGGTATTCGGCGATGGAAGCCGGCACGCGGAAGATGCCCACCCCGATCACCACGCCCACGATGATCGCCACGCTGTCCCACAGGCCCAGCTGCCGGGACAGCTCCTCGCGGGATTTCGCGCTCCCGCTCAAATGTTATAGTGCAGGCCGCATTCCTTCTTGTCGTCGGCCTCTTCGGTGTTGTTGTTGAACCAGCGCCAGCGGCCGGCGCGTTTGGATTCGCCGGGCAGCACCGGGGTGGAACAGATGATGCAGCCGATACTGGCGTAGCCCTGGTCATAGAGGGGGTGGCGGGGCACCCCGTGGGTCTCCATATAAGCCAGCAGCTGTTGTTCGCTCCAGTCGGCCATGGGGAAGAGTTTGAGGATCTTGCGCTGGGTGCCGTATTCGGGGGCCAGGCTGCCCTTGGGGGTGTTTTCCTCGCGGTGCCCGGACTGGTCGCGCCGGTTGCCGGCAATCCAGCAATCGGCGCTGCGCAGCAACTGGTCGTGGGGCCGCACCTTGCGGATCTGGCAGCAATGCTGCTGTTTGAACTTGGAGTCGAAGAAGAGGTACTCGCCGTGGCGGTTGACCATGGCCTGCACCTGGGCCGCGTCGGGGCGGTGGATCTCGATGGGGCGCTGGTACCGGGCCTCGATGTCGCGGATAAAGGCGTAGGTCTCCGGGTGCAGCCGCAGGGTGTCCACCGTGGCCAGGCGCAGGCTCAGCCCGGCCTGGACCGCCATGTGGATCATCACCAGACCGCTGTACTGGAAGCTGGTGCTGATCACCGCCCTGCCAGAAAAATGTCCATCGGCCCAGCGGAGCATGGTCTCGGGCGACATCCCCTCCAGGTCGGTCTGTTCCAGGAGCTGTTCCAGCCGGCGGTTGTGCGCTTCTAACTGAGGATCGGCAGGTGAAACCGGGGCGGCCTGGGAGGCTAGCTGGGGATCGGGCAGGGCGGTCATAGGCACAGGGGGGAGAGGGGTGGACAAAACGTCTATTAATATAAGAGGCGGCTGGGATTTGAAAAGGTGCCTCCCGGCAGAGGTAAAGAGGAGGGATGAGCGATACGTCTGATCAACCAAGACCCCTGGCCGGCCAGTACTGGCTCCTGTGGGACGGACAGTGTGGTTTCTGCCGCCGGGCGGTGGACTGGGCCTTGGAGCACGACCGGGCCGGTCTGCTGGTGGCGCTGCCCTACCAGCAGGCGACCGGGCCGCCTATGGACGAAGATCTGGCCGCTGCCTGCAGCCGCGCGGTGCACCTGCGCCACCCGGATGGCCGGTTGGAGCGGGCGGGGCGGGCCTGTCTGACGGTGCTGGAAGTAGTCGGATTCGGCAGAATTGCGCGTGGGCTGCGCCTGCCTCCCCTGGTGTGGGGAGTGGAGCTAGGGTACTGGATAGTGGCGCGGCACCGAATGCTGTTTTCAAAGTTGCTATTCCGATGAGAGGCGCGCCATGCCTTTTGGCATGTTGCGCCCTTGACATTGTTCAGGGGTAGGAAGATTCTATTAAGGATGGAGATTACTGAGAAAAAGCCGGAAAATATCAAGCTGCTCGAGCCAGCCAGCCCGGCGGCGACGGCCGTGATTCAGGGCGTTCTGTCCCCGGACGAAGAGGTGCTCATCCAGGTCTGCACCGACCTGGAGCCCGAGGGGCGCTACGGGGAGAGTTGGGTAGTGGTCACCACCCAAAGGCTCTTAGTGGTGCCGGTCCAGGGGGTCAACGGGATCACCGAGGTCTCCTTGGACAGCCTGCGTTCGGTGCGCACTGAGCCGCTGGTAGGTGGAGGACGCCTGGAGGTGGAGCGGCAGAACGCGCCCACGCTGCTGGTGCCCTATTCCAGCACCCTGTCCGCCAAATTCTCCGAGGTGGCCAGGGGCCTGGAGCAACTGCGCCAGAACCAATCCCTGCTGGTCAATCCCAATCTGGACCGCACCCGCTGCGCCAAGTGTGCCCGGCTCCTGCCGGAGAAGAACGGCCTATGCCCGGCCTGCATCTCCCGCCTGGCCACCCTCAAGCGCATCGCTGCGTACCTCAAGCCATACAAGGGGCGAGTGGTGATCCTGGCCCTTTCCTCGATCATCGGCACCCTGGCTGAACTGGCCCCGCCCCTGCTGACCAAACGCATCGTCGACGAGGTGTTCACCCCCGGTGTCGGCAACGGCGACTTGGCACCTTATATCAGCCTGCTGGGCTTGCTGGTCATGGGTCTGATCGGGGTGCGGGTGGCCAGCTGGATCGGGGAATGGATGCATGTATGGACGGCCACCTGGCTGGGGGCGCGGGTCACCGCCGACATCCGCAGCCTGCTCTATCGCCGGCTGGAGATGCTCTCTCTGCAGTTTTACGACAAACGCCAGGTGGGCGCTCTGATGTCGCGGGTGACCCAGGATTCGGGCATGTTGCAGGACTTCCTGGTCGAGGGTATGCCCTACCTGATCCTCAACGGGCTGATGCTGCTCGGTATCCTGGGTTTCCTGCTCTACATGAGCTGGGACCTCACCCTCTATATCCTGATGCCCGTGCCCCTGCTGCTGGCCTGGGGCATGCTCTTTTGGAAGCGGATGCGGCGCTTTTTCCACAAGACCCGCCAGTCCTGGTCGCACCTGACCGCCCGGCTGCAGGAGGTGCTCTCGGGCATCCGGGTGGTCAAGACCTTTGCCCAGGAGCCGCGGGAGATCGCCGAATTCGACAAGCGCAACAGCGCGCTGGTGCGGGTCAGCGTCCAGTCCGAGCGTAACTGGTTCGTCTTCTTCGCCACCATGAACCTGGTCAGCGGCACCGGGGTGGCCATTGTCTGGTACTTTGGCGGTCACCAGGTGCTCGACGGTTCCCTGAGTATGGGGACGCTGCTGGCCTTCTACAGCTATATGTGGCTGCTCTACGGCCCCATGCAGTGGTTCGGCCAGGTCAATTCCTGGATGACCCGGGCCTTTGCCGGCGCCGAGCGGATCTTCGAGATCCTCGACACCCCGCCCGAGGCGTACGAAGACCCGGACGCGGTAGCCATGCCGGTCATCGAGGGTCGGGTGACCTTGCGCAAGGTGCGTTTCGGCTACGACAAGAGCAAGCCAGTGCTCAACGACCTGGACCTGGAGGTGGTGCCCGGGGAGATGATCGGCCTGGTGGGCAAGTCCGGGGTGGGCAAGACCACCACGGTCAGCCTGCTGGCCCGCTTCTACGACGCCGACCAGGGCGTGATCGAGATCGATGGGGTGGACATCCGCAAGATCAAGCTGGGCGATTTGCGCCGGCAGATCGGCATCGTGCCCCAGGAGCCGTTCCTCTTTAGCGGCACCATCGCCGCCAACATCGGCTACGGCCGGCCGGGGGCCAGCATGGCCGACATCATGGCCGCGGCCCGGGCGGCCAATGCCCACAACTTCATCATGGGCAAGCCCGATGGCTACGACACCCCGGTGGGGGAGAAGGGCAGCCGGCTTTCGGGAGGGGAGCGTCAGCGGGTGGCCATCGCGCGGGCGGTGCTGCACAATCCGCGCATCCTCATCCTCGACGAGGCGACTTCCTCGGTCGATGTGCAGACCGAGAAACAGATCCAGGAGGCCCTGGCTCACCTGGTGAAGGGCCGCACCACCTTTGCCATCGCTCACCGGCTCTCCACCCTGCGCAATGCCAACCGCCTGGTGGTGATGGAGGGGGGACGCATCATCGAGACCGGGACCCACGAAGAATTGATGACGAACGAGGGGCATTTCTACGAACTGGTGAAACTGCAGCAGCAGGTCGCCGAAGTCATCGCCATCAAGGAATGATGGATAGTTTATGAAGCCTTTTGTAGAGAAAATGCCCCCGGCAATCGACCAGAAACTGGGGGTGGCCAAAAAACCGGAAGAGGAAGTGCTCATCCAGGTGGCCGCCGACATGGGCGAGGGGGGGCAGTTCGCCCAGCACTGGCTGGTGGTGACTTCGCAGCATGTCTTTTTCCTCGATGGCCAGCACGAGAATGGCACCCGGCAGATGGCCATGGACCAGGTGGCCGGGGCGCGGGTGGAGGCGCTCATCGGCGGGGGCCTGTTCGAGGTGAAGCCCAAGGAGGGTACGCCGGCCTATCTGCACTATTCCAGCTCCATGGCCGCCAAGTTCACCGAGGTGGCCGAAGGCATCAACCGGCTCACGCGTGGCGAGGACGTGGCCCTGCCCAGCGAGGTGGAGCGTTCGCGCTGCGCCAAGTGCGGGCGCCTGCTGCCCGAGAAAAACGGACTGTGCCCGGCCTGCGTGAAGAAGTGGGACACCCTCAAGCGCCTCGCCGGGTACCTCAAGCCCTACCAGGCCAGGGCCGTGGTCCTGGTACTGATCACGGCCGCAGGCGCCCTGATCGAGCTGGTGCCGCCCCTGGTGGTGCGCAGCCTCATCGATGACGTGCTCACCAACATCCATCCCGAATGGCTGGGGTGGCTGGCGCTGGGCCTGTTGGGATTGCGCATCGGCGCTTCGCTTTGCCAGGTGGGGCGCGGGTGGACCGCGGTGTGGCTGGCCAGCCAGGTGGTGGCCAATATCCGCCGTCAGCTCTACCAGCGGCTGCAGTATATGCCGCTGCGCTTCTACGACAAACGGCGGGTGGGGGCGCTGATGTCGCGCCTGACCAACGACACCAGCCGGGTAGAGGGCTTCCTGATCGATGGCTTGCCCTTCATCATCTCCAATGTCCTGATGACCTTTGGCATTCTCGCCCTGCTCTTGATAATGAGCCCGCGCCTGACCCTGTACGTGCTGGTGCCGGTGCCGGCCATCGTCCTGGGCGGCTGGTTGATCTGGGAGCGCATGCGGAAGTTGTGGTCGCGCTGGTCGGTCAAGTGGTCTCGTTTCAGTTCCCATCTCAACGAGTCGATCACCGGTATTCGTATGGTCAAGGCTTTTGCCCAGGAGGAGCGCGAGGCAGAGCGCTTCGACCGGCGCAACGACGAATTGCGAGAGGTCAGCGTATTGGCCGATCGCAACGTCTTCGTCTTCTTTACCTCGATGAATTTCCTGATGAGCTTCGGGGTGTTCTTCGTCTGGTACTTCGGGGGCCTGCAGATCCTGCATCAGGAACTCAAGCTGGGCGACCTGATGGCCTTTGTCGGCTATATCTGGATGCTCTACGGGCCGCTCAAGTGGTTCGCCGATTTGACCAATTGGATGACCCGGGCCTTTGCCAGTGCTGAGCGGGTCTTCGAGGTCATCGACAGTCCCACCGAGCCGGCCGATGATCCCCAGGCCCTGCCCATGCCCCGGCTTAGCGGGGCCGTGAATTTCCGTGCGGTGCACTTTGGCTATGACCGGGCCAAGCCGGTGCTCAAGGGCTTGGACCTGGAGGTCAAAGAGGGGGAGATGATCGGCCTGGTGGGCAAATCCGGGGTGGGCAAGAGCACCCTCATCAACCTGGTCTGCCGCTTCTACGATGCCGACCGTGGTTCGGTGGAGGTGGACGGGGTGGATATCCGCAAAATCAAACTGGAGGATCTGCGCCGACAGATCGGCCTGGTACATCAGCAATCTTTCCTCTTCGACGACACCATCGTCGAAAATATCCGCTACGGCAAGCCGGATGCCAGCTTTGTCGACGTGGTGCGGGCGGCCAGGGCGGCCAATGCGCACGAGTTCATCATCATCAAACCGGACGGCTACAACACCATGGTGGGGGAGCAGGGCAACAAGCTCTCCGGCGGCGAGAAGCAGCGCATTGCCATTGCCCGGGCCATTCTGCACGACCCGCGTATCCTCATCCTCGACGAGGCCACCTCCTCCCTCGACACGGCTACGGAGAAAAAGATCCAGGAGGCCATCACCCGGCTGACCAAAGGGCGCACCACCTTTGCCATCGCCCACCGGCTCTCCACCCTGCGCAGCGCCGATCGCTTGGTGGTGATCGACGAGGGCAAGGTGGCCGAGATGGGTACGCATCAGGAGCTGATGGAACGGGAGGGGATCTTCTACAATCTGGTCAAAACCCAGCAGGAGACCACGGCGGTGGTGGCCGTGGGGGGCAGCAAAGAAGAAACCAGCTGAAAGAACAGGACGATGACTGCGAGCACAGAGCCAGACCCCAAGGCCAATGGCCACCCCAAGCCCACCCCCATGCCCATCACCGTGACCCATCCGGAAAAGGTAGCGGTGGCCAAACTGCGCCTGTTCCGCGAGCCGGCTTGGGTGCTGCGTCTGACTATCGAGGAGGACCGCTCCTAC
>SICG01000167.1 GCA_009691525.1 Candidatus Latescibacterota bacterium
CCCGAACGCTTTGTCCGCGGGCGGCCCCGGGTCCAGCAGGGGCCCACCGCGGTCTGGATCAACAAACCCGATCGCGACCGTCCCAGCGCAACAGATGCTACACTAAATGCTACACCCGAGTTGTCTCAAAGTCCTTGACACATACCGTCACCCACAACCCGGTCGACGGGGTGAAGCGGCCCAAAGAAGGAAGCAACGAGGGCAAAACGCCGGCCCTGTCCGACGACCAGGCCCGGCAGCAGCAGCAGGCGCCTTCGGAGAAGACCCTCAAAGGCAAGCGGGACCGGGCCATCCTGGCCACGTTGCTCTATCACGGCTTGCGGCGGGAGGAGCTGTGCCGGCTCCAGGTCAAGGACTGCAGCCAGCGGCGGGGGCTGATGCATCTGAGGGTCCACGGGAAGGGGGGTAAGATCCGCTTCCTACCGGTCCACCCTCGGGCGCTGATGCGGATTCAGGACTATCTTGAGGCCGCCGGCCACGGGGTGGATCCGGAGGCACCCCTGTTCTGGCCGGTCAGGAACAACCGCTCAGGGACCCTGGCCAAGCATCTGGAGCCCTCCTCGGTGTACGGCAACATCGTGGTCAAGTATGCCCGGGAGTTGGGACTGTACTTCCCCGGCTTCAGTCCGCACGCGCTCCGGGCCACGGCCGCCACCAATGCCCTGGATCACGGGGCCGACATCGCCAGGGTGCAGGAGTGGCTGGGGCACGCCAACATCTCGACCACCCGGTTGTATGACAAACGGAGGAGTCGGCCCGAGGAGAGTCCAACCTACAAGGTGGAGTACTGACGGGCCGGGACGCGGAGGGGGATTCACCTCCTCCTCGGGAAACGCCCCACTACAGGCTCTTCCGGCTACACACCAATACCCACTATATACCCCCACGGAAATCCCCAAGGGTGTGTATATAAATCTTATTTCGTGTGTATATCCTGGCTGCTCGGGTGGCTGCTTCTCGACTCCACCCCCCAGGCCCAACGTTCCCTGCCAACCATATGTAAATCGGAGATCGCTCCAGGTACCCCTGGCACCCTGAGGCGGACCGAGGGGGACGTGTGTACCGTATACACACCCTCTGCGGCTTCGCGCTCCGGACCTGAAAGAATTCGATTGATCTCTCGAACCAACACTCCTATATTTGCAATCCTCGTTGTGGTGTTGCGTAGGAGCGAAGCGAGCGCGGATTTTGTCCTCTCCAAAAAAGATGTTGGCCAACCCTGGAGGGGGTGAAATCCGCGCTCGTTTTTTACGTGCGAGTGTTATGATGCACACTTTGTTTCTGCCCAAATATTCAGCTTTCAGCTTTCTCAAATCTTGCCGTATATTGGGGGCGCGATTCACTCCCTTGGATCGCAGGTAAAATCCCTCACGTTCCTCCCCCCGGATCGTGAGGGATTTATAAAATTAGTTCACCGCCGAACCTCCTCCTGAATCCCGCACCTTTCTGGTCGTGAGCGCGCGCGGACACTCTGTATGGGAAAAACGAGGCCTTATGTGGGGTGTTGCGCGCTCGCTCGCTTATCCTGAATCCCGCACCTTTCCGGCTTGAGCACACGCGGACACGTTGATGCTGGGAAATGACGCCCGGCGTGGGTGTGTTGCGCGCGCACTCAGTCCCCCTTTTTTCGCACGGCTTTTACCGCAACCGGCCTTTGCCCGCCAGGAACACCTACCAGAAGTACTGCCTAGGGTCGATGGTGGGGGCCTGCTCGTCCCCGCTTTCGGCAAAGATCGGCGCAACTTGGTCGACGATCAGGCTC
Organism: Candidatus Latescibacterota bacterium; assembly: GCA_009691525.1. Taxonomy (GTDB): domain Bacteria; phylum Latescibacterota; class UBA2968; order UBA8231; family UBA8231; genus SICG01. Next base: position 1,763 of record SICG01000167.1, read on the forward strand.
ACCGAATGGCCGTCCCGCTCGATGCGCCCCTCGGCGATGAGAAAACTGTGGTGGAGAAAGACCTCCTTGAGTTCTTCGAACTTGTTGGCAAAGAGGACCAGATCCAGAAACCCGTGCTCGTCTTCAAGGGTGGCAAAGCAGACCCCTTTCGCCGTGGGCGGGCGCTGGCGCACCAGCAATAACCCGGAAACAGTGAGGGTGGTGCCGGGCGGTTTTCGCTTCGCGTAAAAGGTCGTCACCTCCGGCAGCTTCCTGATCTTCCGCAACTCCGCCATCGGGTGCCCCTTCGCCGACAGGCCGTATGCCTGGTACTCAAGACTGATGGCGTCAAGCCCGCCCAGCGGTCGGAACTCCTGGCCCGCGCATTCGGGGGTCAACGCCGCGATGAAGTCCAGTTGGACGGCGTGGCGGCGCAACGCGGCGGCCAGCAGCTGCCACAGGGTCTGGCGCTGGTCCCGGCCAAAACCTGCAAAGGCATCCCCCAGGGCCAGCCGCTGCAGCACATCCTCGCGCAGCTCGGTCCGCTCCAGAAAGTCCGCCAGGTTCAGGAAGGGTCGCTGGCCGATGAGTTCCTCGGCGTCTTTCTTCGCCAGCCCTCTGATTGAGCGCAGGCCCAGTCGCAGCGCCCCGCCTTCCACCACACAGTCGTACGGCGAAAGATTGGGATCCACCGGCAGGACCTTCACCCCGTGGCGCCTGACATCATCGACGATGGTGTGGGTAGCGTAGAACCCCATGGGCTGGGAGTTAATCAGGGCGCAGGCGAACTCCGCCGGATAGTGGCACTTGAGATAGCAGGAAGCATAGGACAGCAGGGCAAAACTAGCGGCGTGGGACTCGGGAAAGCCGTAGTGGGCGAAACCCTTGAGCTGCTCGAAGATGTTGTCCGCATAGGCCAACGGCACCCCGTGCTGCAGCAATCCCTGATGCAGTTTTTCCCCCACCTTGTGGATCGAACCGCTCGATCTCCATGAGCCGATGGCCCGCCGGAGCGCGTCCGCCTCGCCCGGGGTAAACCCGCCCAGGGCGATGGCGATCTTCATCACCTGCTCCTGGAAGATGGGTACCCCCAGGGTCCTGCCGAGAATCTCCCGCAGCTTGGGGTGGGGGTACTCCGGCACCTCCAGACCGTGCCGCCGCTTCAGGTAGGGATGCACCATCTTCCCGACAATGGGTCCGGGCCGCACGATGGCCACTTGGATTACCAGATCGTAGAAGTTCCGGGGCTGCAGCCGGCCGCTCATGTTCATCTGGGCGCGGGACTCGATCTGGAAGGTGCCCACGGTGTCCGCCCGGCGGATCATCTTGTAGGTTTCACTGTCCTCTGCAGGAAGGTTCTGCAACTGGAGGCCCACGGCGCCCAGGGTCTTTCGCAGGGCCGACAGCATACCCAGAGCCAACAGGTCCACCTTCAGCAGTCCAAGGTAATCCAGGTCGTATTTGTCCCACTGGATGATGGTCCGGCCTTCCATGCGGGCCGGTTCCACCGGGACGATCTCGATGATCGGGTCCGCAGAGAGAGTGAAGCCGCCGCTGTGGATGCTCAGGTGCCTGGGGAACCCCTCCAGCTCCCCGGCCAGGGTGTCAGTCTGCGCTTTGCAGTCGGCGATGGGGCTCGACTGGGAGAGGGCGTCGAAGTTGCGCGCCACCTCCTTGGCCGACAAGGTTCCCACCTCGACCCCGAAGGCCTTGGCCACCTCGCGCAGGGCGGAGCGGTGCCGGTAGGTGATCACCGCGCTCACCATCGCCGCGCGGTCCCGGCCGTACTTCTCGTACACATACTGGAGCACCTCCTCGCGCCGCTCGTGCTCAAAGTCCACGTCGATGTCCGGAGGCTCGTTGCGTTCGACGGACATGAAGCGCTCGAAGAGCAGGTTCATGCGCACCGGATCGATGGCGGTGATGCCCAGGCAGTAACAGACCGCACTGTTGGCGGCGCTGCCGCGGCCCTGGCAGAGAATCTCGCGACGGCGGGCAAAGTCCACGATGTCGTAGATGGTGAGGAAGTAGTCGGCGTACCCCAGCTGGCCGATCAGCTCCAGCTCGTGCCGCAGTTGTTTGTTCACGTCGGCAGGGGTCTCTCCTGGATAGCGCTCCCGAGCCCCCGCCCAGACCCGCTCCTCCAGGTAGCTTTGGGCCGTGTGACGAGCAGGAATCCACTCGCTGGGGTAGCGATAGCGCAATTCGCTGGGACAGAAGGTGCAGGACTCGGCGATGGCCTCGGTGTTCCTCAGCGCCTCCGGCAGGTCGGCAAAGAGCTGCGCCATCTCACATTGAGATTTCAGGTGTCGCTCCCGGTTCGGCAGCAACCGGTATCCCGCGTCCAACAGGGTGGTTTTTTCCCGAATGCAGGAGATCACGTCCTGCAGGGGCCTTCGCTCCGGTAGGTGATAGAGCACCTCGTTGGTGGCCACCAGGGGCAACGCAAAACCACCGGCGGTCCGCAGCGCCTGCTTCACCCGCACCTCGTCAAAGCCGTCTTTGAAGCGAGATACCGGGACATAGAGACGCCCGGCAAAGATCTCCCGGAGATACTCGTAATTGGCACCCGCATCGGGCAGGCAGATCAGGCCCGAAAAACCAGGGGTGTTCATGAACTCGATGAGCTGACTAAACTCCAGCGAGGCCTGGCCCTTCTCCTTGCCGGCGTGACTGAGGGTCAGCAGCCGGCACAATACCCCGTACGCGGCCCGGTCCCTGGCGAGCAGGGTGATAAAGGGGTGGTCGGACAGGGTGAGTTCGGCCCCGACGATCAGCTTTAGCCCAGGATGTTCCTTCGTCTGCCAGTACGCCTTGGGAATGGCGTACACTCCGTTGCGATCGGCGATCCCTAGGCCACCCAAACCCATTTCGGCAGCCTGGTCCACCAACTCCTCGGGGTGGGAGGCACCCATGAGAAAAGAAAAATTCGTCTTGCACTTGAGTTCGGCATACATCAGTCGAAAAGTCCGTGCAGGTAGTACTCCTCCCCCTCGGGGAGGGTGAACACCCACAATTCCTCGCCGGTTTCGGCCTCAATTCGGTAGTAATCCCGCTCCCGGTCCCCGAACCACCAGTCCCCCGAAAGGCGTTCCGGACCCCGTATGGCGCTGATTTTCCATTTGCGGCGCCCGTGTACTAGGTAATTATCAATCCGGCGTAAGACTTGCGGTTTCTTCAATACCCGCAAAGGCCTTGGGGGGGTCTTGGCCTTGAATACGGCTACTTCTCCAAGGGTCTTGCGCCAGCACCTTTCGGGCAGGTGGCTTTCGCGAGGGGCGGCCAGAAAGGCCCTGTCGAAACCCAGCTTGTCCGTCAGCCGGGCGACGATGGACTGAAAGCTCTCCAGCTCCTCTTCTTTATTGGTGAACAAATCCCGCTGCCGGCTCTGGCCAGGGACCGTCCTGGTCACCTCGATTTCGATCTTCCGGACCGGGGCCTCCAGCGGGCTGCGCTGGAGATCGCGGTCCAGGCGCTCCCGAATGATGGAGAGCACCACCAGGGCCGCGCCCTGGGGAAAAGCCAGGTCGATACTCCACTCCCGCTTGGGCTGGGTCACCCGGCTGTGCCTCTCCTGCTCGATGCGCAGCGCCAATACCGAGGCCAGCCGCCCCTGGCCCCGCACCCTCAGCAGGGCCCGGTCTACGATGGTTTTCAGGTAAAAGAGCAGTTGCTCCAGGTCCATGATGGCGGAGGACTCGTCTACCTCCACCGCTTCGACCAGCTGCAGTGGGGGAATGAAGTGCGGCCACGGGAGGTGGGCGGCGTTCTCCAACAGGTGCCGGACCAGCAAACCCTCCTTGCCGAAGCGCCGCACCAGGCCCTGGGGCCGCAGTTGCATGAAATCGGCGATGGAAACCACCCCCAGCTTCCTGAACACCTGCACCGCCTTCACCATGGAATCGGAACGACAAGCAAAGGGGGTCGAGTAGCACTGGATGGCCTCGATGGGCAACTGCTCCTTGGTCGCCCGGTTGTACACGGCCAGGGCCAGGGCCGTGGGCAAGTCGTCGGCAAAGGCGATACGGGCCGGCGCATCAAATCTTTTGAGCAGCGCCTGAAGGCGAAGGTGCAGATTTTCCTCTGAGTAGAGCCGTCGGCAGGCTCCGATCTCGATGAAGAAGGCCCGGTCTCCTAGGGCCAACTGCGGGCTGAAGCGGTAGCAAGCCTCGGCCAGCCCCTCCAACGCCCGCTCCTGCAACAGGAACACACAGGCGACACGCATCATTAACCGGACCTCAGGGTCATGGCCCTGATCTCATCCTCCATCCTGGAAGACTGCAGCTGCAGGGAAACCGGCCAGAGGTTTTTCGGCTCATCTGCCAGCCAGATGGTCGCCGCATTGGCCGTCTCCGAGGCCAGCTGCACCCTCCGCAGGGTGCTGAGATCCAGATTCTCGGCATAGACCACCACGATGGGGAAAATCTGGGCCTTGAGTACCTGGAGCACCGACCAGGCCAGGTCTGGTCCGGCATCGACGAAGAGTACCCGGTCCAGCCCGATACCCCGCTGGAGAAACCCAAAGGGGAAGATGGACATCTGCTCCTCGATCCACGCCACCCTGAAGGCGGGATGCTCGGCGATCAGCCGGACGGCCAACTCCGTCTTGCCAATACCAGTGATTTCGGTGATGGCACCCCGGGGTATTCCCTGGGCCACCAGCGAGCAGGAAAGGGTCTCTTTCTGGTAGTGGGCGTGGATCTGCGCCTTGAGTTCCTTGAACTTCACCGCGTTCATGGTTGCTCCAGATGCCGGATCACGCTCACCAGCACGCCCAAAATCCTGACCTCGGCGCCCTCGTCCACCCGTATGGTTTCATAGGCGGGGTTGGCCGGCTGCAGCTCAATGTGCCTCTCCCTCCGGTAGTACCTCTTGATGGTGGCCTCGCTACCCACCAACGCCACCACCGTCTGGCCGTTCTCCGCCTGCTCCTGGCGGCGGATGAGGGCGATGTCGCCACTGAGGATGCAATCCCCGATCATCGAGTCGCCCTGGATCTTCAAGGCGAAGTATTCCGCTCCGGCCCTGAGCATGCTTCTCGGCACATCGATGAAGTCGTGGACACTGATCGCTTCGCTCAGCCGACCCGCCGCCACGGCACCCTCCAGGGGAATGGAGGCCAGTTCGCTGCTTTCGGTCTCGACCACCTCAATGGCCCGTTTGCGGTTGGCACCGATGGGCACGCGGATGTAGCCCTTGTCGCGCAATCGCACGAGAAAGTCCTGGATTGAGGAGGGGTGGCGGTAGCCGAACTCCTCCCGGATCTCCTGGTAAGTGGGAGGGCGGCGGTGGCGGAGGACATAGGCACAAATAAACTGGTAGATGCGTTTTTCCCCAGCGGTCAGTGCGGGCCGGCTCATCTTTTGTCCTCCGTCGGGTGATGTGATGAATATACGGTAAACATACGGATCTTTCAAGACTGATTCCTTTGCCCGCCGGATTTATCCGCTTCACCCAGGAGCATCCTTCCCGAGTCGTGTTTATTGTTTACTAAAACTTGGTAGTTATGTATATTTTCCGAGTATTCGTAAACACTACCGGGAATATGCCCACGAAGAGCGAACAGGTTCTCCAACTGATCCGGCAGGCCGGCCTACTGCGTGCGCGCGAACTGGTGGCCCACCAGTTACCTCGCCAGTACCTCCGCCTCCTGTGCACCGCAGGAAAGGTGGAGCGCACGGGGCGCGGGCTGTACCGGGCCGTGGAGGCGGGCCTGGGTCCCCACCATGCCCTGGCCCTGGTCGCCAAGCGCGTTCCCCAAGGGGTGGTCTGCCTGCTCTCGGCCCTGAGGTTTCACGAAGTGACCACCCAACCTCCTTTTGAGGTCTGGCTGGCGCTGGATAGCAAGAGCTGGCAGCCCAAGGTCGAATACCCGCCCCTGCGCCTAGTGTGGTTTTCGGGCGCGGCCCTCACCACCGGCATCGAGACGCACACGATAGAAGGGGTGTCGGTGCGGATTTACTCCCTGGCCAAAACCGTGGCCGACTGCTTCAAGTATCGCCACAAGATCGGCTTGGAGGTGGCCCTCGAGGCCCTGCGGGAGACCTGGCACCAGCGCCGGGCGACCATGGACGAGCTGTGGCAGTGCGCCCAGGCCTGCCGCATGACCCGGGTCATGCGGCCCTATCTGGAGTCCCTGACATGAGCGAGGTGTCCCGATGACGCCCCCCCGGAACCCCCATCTACCTGCGCTGGGAGCACACCACGCCCCCGCACCGGAAGTTCTACGAGGTGGAACTGGAGCTGTCCCTCTTCTTTCCCAAGGTGCTGGTCCGGCGCTGGGGCAGGATCGGCACTAGGCGGCCCAGGAGGATCAAGCTGGTGCTGGAGGACGCGGAGTCTGTGTGGCGGGAGGTGAAAGAGATCAGCCGCCTGCGGGGCCGGCACGGGTACAGGATAGTGCAGGAAGTCCGAGGGGCGGCGGCGTGAGTCGCCGCCGAGAAAGCCGGCTCCCCGCCATTACGCAACGGTCAGGGATCTTTCGACCTTCCGCCTGGCGAAGCAGGCCGCTTCGCAAAGTACTCGACGCAGATCTCGGTGAGTTGGAGGAGCAACTCCGGCTCGTCCGAGACACACCATTCTCCTGTACCGTCCAGAAATAAATAGATCTTCCCGTCATCCCATCCGCGCAGTTGAGGAGGGTGGGGGACTCCCAAAGGTCGCCCTGAGCCTCTATTCATCGCCATACCTCGGGGTAGGTCACAGTTGGAAAAGGGACAGGCGCTGGTCCACCTCCATCTTGACCGCCCCCCGGAAATTGGCCCACTCAGGATGTGAGTAGGTGGGTGTTGATGAAGGCCTCTGGGCTGAGGTAACCCAGTCGGCTATGGGGTCTTTCGGTGTTGTATTGGCATCGCCAGTCTTCGATCACTACTCGCGCTTCGTGGAG
>SICG01000168.1 GCA_009691525.1 Candidatus Latescibacterota bacterium
CTGGTTTTGCCGGGTACTGGTGCCAGCGCTGGCTGGGGGTCCCTTATCTCCTTTACGTGTACGGTGCTGATCTTTTGGAGTACCGCGACCGGCCTTGGTGGGGCCTCCTGCTGCGCGCCATTCTGGGAAGGGCCCGCCAGGTGATCGCCCAGTTGCCGCCGGTGCGCTATATCATCGGCGGTTCCGGGCCTTACCGGGCAGTGTTGGCAAGGTTGGCCGGGGAGACGGGGATGGCGGAGCGGGTCGAGTTCTTAGGTTTTGTGCCCGAGGCCGAGCTGCCGGCCCTGTACGGGGCGGCGGATCTGTTCGCCATGCCCAGCCGCGAACTGTTAGAGGCCGGCGATGTGGAAGGTTTCGGCATTGTCTTTATCGAGGCCAACGCCGCCGGGCTGGCCGATGCGGTGGAGGAAGGGCAGACCGGGTTGCTGGTCGATCCAGAAGATCCCCAGGCCGTAGCCGAGGGGCTGATTCGGTTGTTGCAGGACGGAGAATGGCGGGGCCAGCTGGCCAGCCGGGGCGCCGAACACGCCCGGGCCGGTTTCGACCGCAGGGTCCGGGCGGCCGAATTGTGGGGGTTGAGTCCTTGAACCGGCCGCGGGTGTTACATGTGATCACCCGCCTGGACCGAGGGGGATCGGCAGAGAACACCCTGCTCAGCGCTGCTCGCATGGAGGCTTATGCGGCGACGGTGGCGGTGGGTCTGACCCAAGGGGAGCACAGTCCCACCGAGGCGCTGGCCCGGGAGCGGGGGGTGGAGTTTGTCGCGGTGCCCCATCTGGTGCGGCCAATCCGTCCCTTGCAGGATCTGCGGGCACTGTGGGAATTGTGGCGGCTGATGCGACAGCGCCCTTTCGATCTGGTCCACACTCACACCTCCAAGGCCGGGTTGCTGGGGCGGGCGGCGGCGCGTCTGGCCGGGGTGCCGCGTCTGGTGCACCCTGCCCACGGCCATGTGTTCTATGGGTATTATGGCCCGGCCCGGTCGCGGCTTTTCGTCTGGCTGGAGCGCTGGGCTGCGGGTTTCACCGACCGGCTCATTGCCCTGACCAGCGCTGAGGAGGCGGACCAGCTCCGTTTTGGCGTGGCCCCGGCGGCCAAATTTGCGGTCATCCACAGCGGCGTGGATTTTGCGCCTTTTCACCGGCAGGGGGCAGGGCGCCAGGAGGTGCGGGCAGGGTTGGGCATCGACCCAGAGGGGCTGGTGATCGGCACCCTGGGCCGCTTGACCGCCGTCAAAGGCCAGGCGGATCTGGTGCGGGCTTTTGCGCTGGTGGGCCGGCAGGTAGAGGCGGCCTGGTTGCTCTTGGTGGGAGACGGCGAGGAGCGGGAGGCCCTGGAGGACCTGGCGCACCGTCTGGGGGTGAGGGACCGGGTGGTCTTTGCCGGCTGGCGCGAGCAGGTGCCCGCGGTGCTGAGGGCCATGGACATCTTTGCCTTTCCCTCGCTCAACGAGGGCATGGGCAAGGCCCTGGTGGAGGCCATGTACGCCGGATTGCCAGTGGTGGCCACCAGGGTAGGAGGCGTACCCGAGTTGATACGTGAAGGCTTGGATGGGCTATTGGTTTCCCCCAGCCAGCCGGCCGAGTTGGCGGCGGCATTGCTGCGGCTGGCTCTGGACGCGCCACAGCGGCAGATGATGGGCAGGGCGGCGGCGCAGCATGCCGGCGAATACAGTGTCGAAAAAATGATCGAAAAATTGGCAGCGCTTTATGGGGTACTGCTGGAGGAGAGCAAGTGATGCGCGTCGCGCGGCGGCTTGAGACAGTCTGGATTGGCCTGGCATGTTGGCTGGGGCTGGCCATCGGGGTGGCCGGCGCTCAGGAGGAATACTTCGAACTGCGCGGGGCGGTGCACCTGCACACCAATTACAGCACCGGCAAAAAGGAGACCATCGCGGAGATCGCCCAGAAGGCCAAAGAGCACGGGGTGGACGTGTTGATCTTTACCGAAGACGACATCCTCCAGGTTCGCTATGGCTTGCCCCTGCTGCGCGATCTGTTGGGCTTCACCTACACCGAGCCGGCCCCGATCACCGACGGCGCCTTGGGGGAATACTTCGAGGAGATCCAGCGGGTGGGCGCCAAACACCCCGAGTTGATCATGTTCGGCGGGATCGAATCCAATCCCTTCTACTACTGGGAGGTGGACCTGGCCGCGCTGACCTGGACCATGCATTCCTTCGACAAACATATCATTGCCTTAGGCATGGACAAGGTGGAGGAGTACGCCCAGCTTCCGGTGATACACGGGAAGGGCAATGAGCGCTGGGATTGGAGCAGCCTGCTGCTTTTGTGGCCGCTGATCGGCGTGGCTTACGGCCTCTTCCTGGGTGCCTCCCATCCGCGCGGGCTGCGCCTGGGGGTGCTGATCGTTTCGACCTTGTGTCTGATCAATAACTTCCCTTTCAAGGTCACCTACATGGATCAGTACAACGGAGACCCTGGGTCGGGGCCCTACCAGCACTATATCGATTACGTGAACCGCCACGGCGGCCTGGTGCTCTGGCCGCACCTGGAGGCCAAGTCCGCCATTCCGCCCACGGATTTCCTGGGCGGGCTCTTCCATTTTGCTAGCATCACTGAGCCCCATCCAGAGGACCTGGTGGATACCTATGACTACGCTGGTTTTGCCGCGCTCTACGCCGACAACATCACCGCCACCGAGCCCGGGCATCAGTGGGACATCGTCCTGGGGCAGTATCTGGCGGGCCAGCGGGCCAAGCCGATCTGGGGCGAGGGTGAGATCGATTACCACTACGACCAGAAGGGCGGCCGGATCCACGACATCCTGACGGTCTTCCTGGTGAAGGATAGGACGCGCGAGGCGGTGATGGACGCGCTGCGCCAGGGGCGCATGTACGCGGTGCGGGGAGGGGACGAACAATTGGTGCTCGACACCTTTGAGGTGGAGAGCGAGATCCGCAGGGGTATTGCAGGGGAGGAGATCCCGAGCCAGGGGCTGGCCCGCATTTCCATGCGCATCGACAAGCTCAACGGCAAGCAGGAGGAGGTGAAGCTGCGGCTGATCAAGACCGGCGAGGTCCTTGCCGAATTCAGCGGTCTGACCCCGCTGGAGTTCCAGCAGGTGGACACCGGTATCCACCCCGGCGAGAAGGTATACTATCGCCTCATGGCCCAGAGCCGCACCGCCAGGCTGACCTCCAACCCCATCTTTGTCACCGGGGTCGAGGGAGTGCCGTGATCGCCGCCATCCATCAGCCCCAATTCCTGCCCTGGCTGGGTTACTTCGACAAGATGGACCGGGCCGGCTGTTTTGTGCTGCTCGACAATGTCCAGTACAAGGGCCGGGAGTGGCAGAACCGCAACCGCATCAAGACTCCGCAGGGGCCGCAGTGGCTCACCGTGCCGGTCAGTGGCGACTACCTGGCCCTGATCAGCGCGGTGACCGTGGAGCCGGGGGAAGGCTGGCGGCACAAACACTGGGAGACCCTGCGCCGCGCCTATCAGCGCGCGCCTTTCTGGGGAGGGGCCTCCACCTCCCTGCAGGCTCTTTGCGCCTGGCCGCAGGGCATGCTGAGTGAAGTGAACGGCGCCTCCATCACCTGGCTCAGGGAACAACTGGGGATCACCACCCCGTTGCGCTGGGCCTCGCAATTGGCGGGCTTGAGCGAAGACCCTACCGGCCGGCTGGTGGATATCTGCAGGGCGGTGGGGGCCGAGACCTACCTGTCCGGGGTGGACGGGGCGAAATACATGGACCTGGGCCAATTTGCCGCAGCCGGCATCGAGGTTATTTTTCAGCACTACGAGCACCCGGTGTACCCGCAACTTTTCGGCGAGTTCACCGCGCAATTGTCGGCCCTGGACCTGGTCCTCAACTGCGGACCACAAAGTCTAGAAATCTTGAGAAGTGGAAGGAGGAGTGATTCGTGAATATCCTAGCCATCGGAGCCCACCCGGACGACCTGGAGTACTGCTGTGCCGGCACCCTCATCCAGCATGCCCATCGCGGCGACGCGGTATATCTGATGATCATCACCGACGGCGACAAGGGAGGGGATCCCGAAGTGCGCCACCGGGAACAGCTGGAGGCGGCCAAGATCATCGGGGCCCGCGAGGTTTTTTCGCCGGTTTCCCCGATACCCGCTTCGAGTGCAACCGCGAATCCATCATCCGCATCGAGGAGATCATCAAGCGGGTGGAGGCCGACACGGTGTACACCCACTTTGGCACCGACACCCACCAGGACCACCGGGCCATCGCCCAGGCGGTGGTGCCGGCCGCCCGCTCGGTGCCCAACCTGCTCTTCTTCGAGGGGCACTCGTCCCAGGATTTCATCCCCACCATCTTCGTGGATATCGGCAAGGTCATCAACCAGAAGATGGCCGCTCTGGAGGCTCACTCCTCCCAGGTGCATAAGACCAACATCCAGAACATGTCGATCTTAGATATCTCCCGCTCGATGGCCAATTTTCGCGGCATCCAAGGGCGGGTCACCTACGCGGAGGGTTTTGTGGCCCTGCGCTACTTCATCCAAATGTGAAAGGCGAGCCTCAGATGAAAGTGCCGATGAACGACCTGCGGCTGCAGCACGCCGCCCTCCAGCCCCAGATGGAGGCGGCCCTGGCCCAGGTGGTGGCTGACTGTTCCTTCATCTTAGGACCATCCGTTTCGGCCTTCGAGCAGGCCTTTGCGGCCTACTGCGGGGCGGACCACTGCGTGGGGGTGAGTAATGGCACGGACGCGCTGAAGCTGGTCCTGCGCGTCGCCGGGGTGGGACCGGGGCATGAGGTGATTACCACCCCCCACACCTTTGCGGCCACCGTCGAAGCGATCTGCGAACTGGGCGCCCGGCCGGTGTTGGCCGACATCGAGGCGCGCCACTTCACCATCGATCCGGCCCAAGTTGCCGAACTGATCACCCCCCGCACCCGAGCCCTGCTGCCGGTGCATATCTACGGCCACCCGGCCGACATGGACCCGCTGCTGGAACTGGCCACCAAACACGACCTGGCTTTGATCGAGGACGCGGCCCAGGCCCAGGGAGCCCGCTATAAAGGCCGCCTGGCAGGCTCCATAGGACTGGCCGGCTGCTTCAGTTTCTACCCCGGCAAAAATCTGGGGGCCTACGGGGACGCCGGGGGCATCACCACCAGCGACGGTGCCCTGGCCGAGAAATTGCGCTTGCTGCGCAATCACGGCCAGGACCCGGCACGGAAGTTTTTCTACCAGGAGCCGGGTTACAACCACCGCATGGACGGGTTGCAGGGTGCGGTGCTGGGGGTGAAACTTCCCCATCTGGACCAGTGGAACCAGCGGCGCCGGCAGGTGGCCCAGCGCTATTGCCAGGCGCTGGAAGGAGTGGAGGAGCTGATCCTGCCCGCCGAGGCCGAATACGCCCATCACGTGTACCATCTCTTTGTGGTGCGCGCCCTGGACCGCGATCGGCTGGCTGCGGCGCTCAAGCAGGTGGGCATCGACACCGCAGTGCAGTATCCCCACCCGCTGCACCTGACGGCCGGCTATGCCTCCCTGGGATACCGCCAGGGTTCCCTGCCCCAATGCGAGCAGGCCTGTGCCCAGATCCTCTCCCTGCCGATGTTCCCCGAATTGGCGGATGCGCAGGTGGATTATGTGGCTGACCACATCCGTCTTTACTACCGAGGGTGAACGCGTGACCGACCAGCCAGAGACTGCCGCCAGGGAAGGGCCGCCCTTTTCCTTCAACTTCGACAAGGTCATCATCCTGCTCTTCGTGGCTTTTCTCTTCAGCGAGGAGGCCCGGGACCTACTGACCAAGTCGGGACTAAAGTGGGCCTACCTGCTCTTGCTGGCCTTCGGCATCGGTTATGTGCTCACCCCGGCGGTGTACTGGCTGGCCCATCGGCTGGGCGTGGTGGACATTCCCCACGGCCGCAAGGCCCACCAGCTCCCCACCGCCCTGCTGGGGTGGTGGTGGTGGTGTACCTGGCCTTCGCCATCACCATCTTGTGGGACTTCAGTTTCAGCTCCCAGCTCAAAGGGGTGGCGCTGGCTGGCACCCTCATTTTCACGATAGGTCTGGTGGACGACTGGCGGGGACTGACCGCCCCGGTGAAGCTGGGATGCCAGCTGGTGGCGGTGGGGATTCTGATCAAATACGGGGTGGTCATCAGCTTCTTTCCCCACGGTCTGTGGGGCGACCTGGGGGAATGGCTGCTGACCGCTCTCTGGGTGGTGGGCATCACCAATGCGGTCAATTATCTCGACGGGCTGGACGGCCTGGCCGCTGGCAGCTGCGCCATCAACGCCTTCTTCTTCAGCCTGGTGGCGCTCCAGAACCACCACGACTTAATGGTCTATCTGGCCCTGCCGATGCTGGGCAGTTGCCTGAGCTTCCTGCCTTATAACTTCCGCTTCCGCCATCCGGCGCTGATCTTCCTGGGGGCTGCGGGCAGCAATTTCCTGGGTTTTATGATGGCTTCGCTGGGGATCATCGGCGACTGGGCCAGCGACGAGCTGGTCAAGCTGATCGTGCCGGTGCTGATCCTGGGGGTGCCCATCTTCGACATGAGTTTCACCACCTTCATGCGGATCTGGCACGGCCAGGTGCGCAGTGTGGGGCAGTGGCTTTCCTACGCGGGCCGCGACCACATCCACCATCGCCTCGAAGCCGTGCGCATCGGCAGGGCTGGGGCGGTGCTGGTGATCTACGCGGTCACCACCTGGTTGGGCCTGTCGGCTCTGGTGCTCAAGAACGCCACTGGGCTCAACGCCCTGCTGCAGGTGGCCCAGTCGGTGATCGTCTTCCTGCTGCTGGGGTTCTTCATGGTTTTCGTCGAACGCCAGTACGCCGCCATCGAGCAGCAGGCCAACAACCAGAAAGGCACCTGAGGAAGGGCAGAAAGTCCTGGGCCCCGGCGCCGTGCTTGCCGATAATGGGCATATAGACCCTCGGTATTGCCGACCACCCCCTTATGAGAGAGGGGATGATTGCGTTGCGCTGTCCGGCGGTGTTATATTTGCATCCCCGCTGTCTCCCCTGACAGCACCTTTTCCGTCATTTGTATCCCATGCGACGACTGACCCTCGCCTTATTCCTTCTCTGCTGCGCGGCGATTGCGACCCTGGGCAAGAGTTCGCCCACCCACGTAGTCAAGCGCGGCGACACCCTCATCAACATCGCTGCCCGCTACCAGCTCAGCGTGCGCCAGTTGCGGCAGTGGAACGACCTGCACGGCGACCGGATCGCCATCGGCCAGTCCCTAACCCTGGCCGGGCAGAATTACCCGATTAGCTTCCAGCAGTTCCGGCCCAAAGCGGTCAAGAAAAGGGAGAAAAAATTCAAACCTGCTCCTAGCAGATCGCGGGAGGTGGAGGCGGAATTGCAGGCGCGTTTCAGCGCCTGGAGCGATTCGGCCGTCGCCCTGTCCAGGCGGCGGGGGGGGTACGCGCTGGTGGTCAACAAACAAGAGCGCTACATGGATGTGTACCTGGCCGGCGAACGTGTTACCCGCTTCCCGGTGGCCATCGGCAGCACCGATGCCGAGCAACTAATAGACCGCCGGCAGGCCAACGACTACCATCTCAAGGAAGGACTCTTCCATCTGTCTGAGGTCTCCTGGTCCAGGCGGGTCGCCAAGTGGGATTGTGTGTGGATGCGCATCCACACCGTGGAGGCGGCCAAGCGGGACTACGTCGAGGTCTACGGATCGGAAGGGCGGCGGCAGTTGGAGGCCTGGGAGCGGGCCCGTGGCACCATCCAGAGCGATGCGGAGGTGCAGGTTTTCAACCGCGCCCATCCCGGAGCGCCGGTCTGGCGCGGATTGGGGGTGCATGGGGGCGGGGCCGATTACGACTGGACCGAAGGATGTGTGGCCCTGGATCGCAAAAACGTGCGCTGGCTCTACGATCGGCTGAGCAAGATGCCGGACAACGGGGTGGGCACCCCCTTTGCGGTGGTGAGATTCTGAGTTGTACTCGGTTCCGGCAACAGACCTCTCGGCCCCGAGCCGGGAGGTTTTTTTATGAGGAGGAAGCGCGATGAGACTGGTCATCGGCGGTGATCACGCCGGTTTTCCGATGAAGGGCCCGGTGGCCGAATTGCTGAAAAGCTGGGGTCACCTGGTCGAAGACCTGGGCACACATTCCATCGAGCCGGTGGATTTCCCCGACATCGCCCAGGCCGTATGCGCCGCCATCAAAGAAGGGCGGGCCGAGCGGGGGGTGTTGGTTTGCGGCACCGGCGTGGGGGCCTGCATCGCCGGCAACAAGATCCCCGGCATTCGCGCCGCCCTCTGCCACGATGTCTATTCTGCCCATCAGTGTGTCGAGCACGACGATGTGAACTTGCTTTGCCTGGGGGCCCAGATCATTGGCCTCAAGCTGGCCGAGGAGGTGCTACGCGCCTTTCTGGACGCCCGCTTCAGTACCGAGGAACACTTCCGCCGGCGGGTGGCCAAGCTGGCCGAGCTGGAGCGCCAGGCCGCCCGCGAACTGGGCGACGCCGCTTGACAGCAGTGGACCCGGCTGCTGTTTTATAGGGGGTCAGCCATCCCGCCCCGGCCGCAGGAAAACTCCATGAAAAAGATCGAAGCCTTCATCAAACCATTCCGCCTGGACGAGGTGAAAAGCGC
>SICG01000019.1 GCA_009691525.1 Candidatus Latescibacterota bacterium
TACAACCGGAACAATATCGGCTACGCCACCCAACTCGGCGAGGAGGATGTTTGGCGGGTCATCCAGGATGTCCAGCAGACCTGCCACATCGACGCCAATCGCCTCTATCTGACCGGCCACTCCATGGGTGGAGGGGGCACCCTGCACCTGGGACTCTTACACACGGACCGCTTTGCCGCCATCGCTGCCGTGAGTACCTGGAGCGACCTCAGCCACGCAGAGAATGCCCTCAACCTGCCGGTCAAACTCTGCCACGGGGCAGCGGACCCGCTATTCAGTGTAGAATTACCCCGGGCTTTCTTCAAGCGGTTGAGGGAACTGGGGTACCGAGTGGAGTACGAGGAATACCAGGGCGTGGGCCATAACGCCGGCGACCAGGCGTACCGGGAGGGCTGCATCTTCTCTTGGTTCTCCCAATTCGTCCGCGATCCATACCCGCGCCGCGTACTCCACACCACGGCCAACCCCACCCGCTATTGACAGAGCTACTGGACGCACATGGAGGTACTGGACGAGTCCCATGTCTTCGGACGGCTCGAAGCGCGGGTGGAGGAGGGCAATCACATCGCGGTGAAGACCAAGAACCTGAGCCGTTTCTCGCTGGCCCTCAGTTCGGCGCTGGTGGCCATGGACCAGCCGGTTGAGGTCGCGGTCGATGGGGTCTCCTGTTTTGCGGCCGTACCCCCGGCAGGTGGCTCGCTCTCCTTTGCCAAATCTGGTGATCGCTTCGCCCTCACCCAGGAGGCGTGGCAGCCGGCCCTGGTCCCCTGCGGCGGCTCGGCAGAACTGCGCTCTGGCTGGCATATATGTGTGTACGGCACCCAGGGCAGCCCGGAGGAAACCACCACCGCGGAACAGGCGGCCGAGCGATTGGCCGCAGTCAATATTGGCATCCCCGGCGATAATGAAAAGGTGGACATCACCTTCCCGGTCAAAGCGGATACCGCCCTCACCGGGGAGGATCTGGCGCGGGCCAATCTGATCCTCTTCGGCACCCCCCGGACCAATGCGGTGCTGGCGCGCCTAGCAACAGCGTTGCGGGTGGAGTTCGGCGACCAGCAACTAGTGCTCGCCGGCGAGACCTTCGCGGCTGAGGATCTATTACTGTTGATGATCCATCCCAACCCCCTGCAGCCGGACCGGTACGTGGGACTGGTCGCGCCGCTGGGTCCCAGGGCCTATGAGGGGCTCTCCGGGGATTTCGGGGGGATGCCGGATTATGTGCTCCTGCGGCCGGATGGCAGCGCGGTGCGCGAAGGGCGCTTTGATCGCAACTGGCTGCCGCGCCAGCGCACCGAGGAGTAAGCAGGATATGCAGCGCCTCTGCCTTCTGATAAGATGATCCGCAGGGTTGCCTCCAGGCGCGGCGTGTGTAGATCATAGAGGTAAACCCTATTGAGGTATGTGATGCCTGCACTGCGCTTATTGGTTTCTTGCCTGGCACTGTTCCCCCTGCAATTGTGCGCATCCGACCTGTTCACCACCGGCGACCTGGAGTACCTGGCCGGCGGCGGCCTGGGAGAAGATGGCCCGGCCCTGGAGGCCAGCCTGCTGCCCCAGGATGTGCTGGCCGCCCCGGACGGCTCCGTGTACATCGCCGACGAACAGTACAACCGGGTCTGGGTGATGGATACCGAGGGCCGCCTGCGCACCGTGGCCGGCGATGGCCGCTACGGCCTGGACCTCCAGGTCCTCCCTGCCCGACAGAACGCCCTATCCGTGCCCGCCGGTCTGGCCCTGGGCCCTCAGGGGCAGCTCTACCTAGTTGACTTGGGCAACCGCCGGATCGGTGTGCTCGATCCGGACGGGACCCTGCGCACGCTTATGGGCCCTGACCACCCTCTGGTGGCCGCCTCTGCCAACGGCTTTGCCCCGTACGCCGTGGCCACCGATGCCCAGGGCCATGTGCTGGTGGCCGACCGCGCCAATCACCGCGTCTGGCAGCTGGACCCCGACGGCACCGGCCGGCCCGTGGCCGGCAATGGCCTTCGCGGTTTCAGCGGCGACGGCAACCCCTCGGCCCTGGCGCGCCTGGCCGACCCGCGCGCCGTAGAGGTGGGCCCCGATGCCGCCATCTATATCGCCGACACCGGCAACCGCCGCGTGCGCCGGGTGGATGCCCAGGGCCGCATCTCCCCCTGGCCGGGGACGGCGGGGAACAACCCTGGAGCGGCCGCCGGCCAGCCCGCCAGGCCAGCCTCAAACCCATAGATCTAACCCTCGACCTGCAGGGCCGGCTCCTGATCCTGGACGAACTGGGACCGCGCCTGCTGCGCCTCGAAGCCGATTCCACCCTGGCGGTGCTGGCCCAGTTCGACCCCGGCTCGCAGCCCAAGGCCCTCAGCGTCGACCGCCAGGGCCGCATCCTTGTGGCCGACTATGCCCAGCGCCGCGTGGTGCTCCTCCAGGACCAGGGCAACCCACTGCCGCTGGCCGGCAACGGCCTACTGCGCGCCAGCGGCGAGGGCGGGCCGGCCCTCAACGCCTCTCTGTACCAGCCCTTTGGCCTGGCCTACGACAACCAGGGCATCCTCTATATCGCCGACCGCCGCAATCATCTGGTGCGCCGGGTGCGCACCGACGGCATTATCGAGCGGGTGGCCGGCACTGGCCTGCCCGGCTTTGGCGGCGACGGGGGACCCGCGCGCCTGGCCCCGTGTAATCAGCCCACTGGCCTGGCCTTCGACAGTCAGGGAAACCTCTACATCGCCGACAGCGCCAATCACCGCGTCCGCAAACTCGACACCAAGGGCAATATGCAAACGGTCGCCGGCACCAGCCGCGACCTGCTGCCCGGCGAGGGCGGGCCGGCCCTGGAAAGTGCTTTATCCTTTCCCGTCGATCTGAGTTTTAGCGCCGAGGGCCTGCTCTTCATCGCCGACGCCGGCAGCCACCGGGTCTACACTCTGAGCCCGGAGGGTCTGCTGCGCTCCCTGGCCGGCACCGGCAGTCCCGGCCAGGGGTACGATGGCGCCTTGGCGGCCCGCGCCGCCCTCAACCAACCCCTGGGCCTGGTGGCCGATGGCAGCGGCGGGGTGTACCTCGCCGACACCGGCAACGGCCGGCTCTTGCATGTGGATGGCGACGGGGTGTTGAGGGTACTAGAGACCGACGCTGGCCGCCCCGCCCGCCTCACCCTCGACCCCAGAGGCGGCCTGATGCTGGCCGATATCGATCAGCACCGCGTGGCCCGTCTGCCGGTGGCACGCCAACTGGTCGACGCCGGGGTCCGCATCCACACTTCTCTCTCCTATCAATTGGAGAGCAAAGCGGCCCTGAGCACCCCCGACTTGCTGGAGCTGGTCTACCATCCCGACGGCAGGGCTCTTTATTTTACCCACCGCGAGGGTGTGGAGCAGCTCCTGCCCGCCCGCCATTTCTTTGCCCACTTTCAGGCCAGCTCCTATCGCACCGCCCTAGCGCCCGCTGCCCTGGGCGCGGGTCTTATGGTGTTGACCCCGCCGGCCCTGGACCGGTCCCAGCCCCTGACCCTGATCGCCGCCGACAGCGAGGGCAAAGCCCTGTACCTGCCCCTGGCCCAGATCAGCGAGGCGGCCGACGCCCTGGCCAGTGCCGGGGGGCGGCTCTACCTCTACCAGCAGGACCGAGGCCGGCTCCTGCGCCTGAACGACCGCGGTCTGGAGACCTGCGCCACCCTGTCGGCCGGCCCGGCCCTGCTCGAGGCACCCCCGCCGGTGCCCTCTTCGTCGCCCTGGTCCAGAGCCGCGAACTCTTCAAGGCCACAGATCTCGACCAGGACGGGCAGTTCACCTCTGCTGGCGAATTGCGCCGCGTGGCCCTGCTGCCCGAGCGGCCAGTGGCCCTCAGTTTCGGCGCCGAGCTCTATCTGGCCCTGGCCGGGGGACACCTCTACCGCCTTGGCCCAGATGAGCAGCTCCAGGAATTGGCCTCAGGTTTTGCCCCGGCCCTGCTCGACCTGGCTGCCGGCCCGGACGGGGCAATCTACGCCCTCGAGGGCGACGCGTACAGCGGTCGTATCCTCCGCCTCTCCCCACCTGCCCCCCAGGTCGAAGCCTGGCCGCCGCGCCTGGACTTTGGCCCCCAGCGGGTGGGCCTCTTTTCCAGCCGGCAGCTCATGTTGCGCAACCGGGGGACCTTACCCATCGAGCTGGTCGCAACCCAGGATTCGGCCCTGCGCATCGCCCAGGGCCCCTCGCTGCGTCTGAACCCTGGTGAAACCCGCACACTGGACCTTTCCTACACCCCGGCCGCGCGGGGCAACTGGGCCGACACCCTGTTCTGGCGCGCCCCCGGCGGCACTGCCCTGCTGCAAGTGCCCCTGGCCAGCCTGGGCCTGGCCCCGGAGCTTCGCCTCAGCGCCGCTGCCTTGGACTTTGGCACCGTGGTCGTGGGCGGAGAAGCCCACCAGGTGCTGACCCTGGGCAACCCGGGCACCGCTCCCCTTCAGTACCGCCTCGAATTGGCAGGGGCCTATCGCGTGGGCCTCGCTGGTACCGGCCAACTGGCACCGGGCGCTGCGATCCAACTGCCCCTCAGCTTGGTGCCGGCCCAGCGGCGCGCCTATGCCGACACCCTCTTCATCTACAACGACGTGCCCGAAACCCCGGTACGCGGGGTACTGCTCAGCGGCCGGGGGGGCCAGCCCGAACTGGCTGCCCTGCCGACCCGTCTGGACCTGGGCCTGACCCGCATCGGCCAGGCCCGCCGCTATCACCTCGAACTGCGCAATGTCGGGGAGGTGGAGCTGCACCTGGACCGGATGCTCACCGGCTCCCGGCTCGTATTGCCTGCCGCCAGACGCCTGAATATCCCGCCTGGCCAAACCGGTGTGGTGGAGGTGGTTTTCACCCCCAAAGACACCAGCCTGGTGCAGGGGGCTCTTACCTTTATCACCGACGACCCGGCCCACCCTCGCGTGAGTATCCCCTTTGCCGGCCGGGGCAACCGCACCTTCCTGTACACCGCCGCGACCCAGCATCTCTTTGCCCCCACCGTGGTGGACAAGGGCCGCGTCTGGGAGTTGGAGGTCCGCAATCTCCATACGCGCACCGCCCTGGCGCTGCAGGCCCTCGCCGAAGGCCCCTTCCGGATACTCCAGGCCCCGGCCAAACTAGCGCCCGGAGAGCAGGGGGTGATCCAGTTGGAGTACCGACCCACCCGCGCCGGCACCAGTCGGGGCCGGCTGGTGCTCAGCACTGACCTAAAAGAATCGCTGGAAATCGCCCTCCAAGGCCGCGCTCAGGCACCCACTACCCTCTCCCTGGAGACGCCCCTCCTGCGGGACGGGGTATTCACCATCCCCCTGCAGGTACGTCAGGCCAGGGAACTGAACGGGCTGAGCCTGGAGTTGAAGCTGCCCGAACCATTGGAATACGCGGGCATGGAGTTCCCCGTAGGCAGCCTGGTGGATCATCCCCTGATCCTGGCCAATCCCGGGGAGGATGGCCGCCCGGCTCTGGGCCTGTCCTTCGACCCCCCGGTGAATGGCAAGGGCCTGCTGAGACTGCTGCGCCTGCGGCTGCGCAGCACCAGCCCCTCCCCGCTGGTGCTGGCCCTCAGCCGTGTCGTGGTCCGCTCCGCCTCCGGGGCGGCCGACACCCTGTCTCTGCCCGCGCGCCGCTGGACCTAGGTACTGGGATCGCGGCCAAACCCGCGCTGGTGCCCGTGGCCCTGGCCCTGCATCCTCCCTATCCCAACCCCTTCAACGCCGAGGTGATGCTCAGCTACGAACTCCCCCAGACCCAGCTCCTCTCCCTGGTCATCTACAACGCGGCCGGGCAGCAGGTGCGGACCTTGTTCTCGGGGTTCCAGGAGGCGGGCGCCTACCACCTGGTGTGGGATGGCCGCGACCAGCAGGGAAGGCTGGCGGGCAGCTTTCTAAGCAACTCCTGATTCTCCATTGACTTGCTTGACACTGTCCCGGGGCTGTCCTACATTCTCCCCGCCTCTTTATTAAAATGAGGAGTGGATGGTGTGCAATAGGCGATCCCTGATTGTGCGGTGGCCTGGCAACGGGTTGGTCTGGCTCTTTCTGCTGGGCCTGGCAGCCTGTAGATCGGCCACGGCACCGGCCATTGCCCCTGGGGTCTATCACCACCAGCTCAATCTCCCTCAGGGGCCATGGGTCATCAATGTTATAGAGGTGGACCTTCCCGAAGCCCGAGAAGGGGGCCTCAGCCTGCGCACGGCCAGGGCCGACCTGGCGCACGGGGTGCTCGAAAAAACCAGCGCGCTGGCCGGCAAGGCCATTGCCGCCATCAACGGCGACTACTTCTATAAAGACGAGCCGGTACTGCGCACGGCCGGCCTGCAGGTGCGCCAGGGACAACTGCTGCAGTTCCCCCAAAAACGCTCGGTCTTCGCCCTCGACACCGAGGGCCAGCCGCTGATCGAGGTCTTTCACTTTGAAGCCGGCCTGATCCAGTCCCCCGACCAGATCCTGCCCATCACCGCCCTCAACCGCCGACCCGCTGCCAACGGTCTGAGCCTCTACACCCAGTTCGGCCCCAGCTACCTGGACTCCAGCCGCGCCCAGATCGGCTACCAGCTCCAGCCCCTGACACCGACCCCCTTGGCCAACGATACGGTCACCGCGCGCGTGGTCCAGGTGCTGCCGGTCAACGCCGACCTCGCCTTGGCCGAAGGCCAATGGCTGGTCAGCGCCGGGGTCAACTACCTGAACAACACCCCTCTGGCCCCAGGCGACACGGTGCGCATCTTCTGCCTGCTGCCACCGGCATTACACCCGCTGCAGGAGGGCCTGGGCGGCGGCCCGCGCCTACTGCGCGACGGCGAGGTCTCCATCGAATACGAGCAGGAAGGATTGGATCGCAACGCCCCCAAATTTGTCTTTGAACGCCACCCCCGCACCGCCATCGGCTATACCAAAGACCAGGAGACCCTCTTTCTGATCACCGTGGACGGCCGGCAGCCCGGGTACACCGAAGGCATGACCCTCCAGGAATTGGCCGATTTTATGGGCAGCAAAATGGCCGAATACACCAATGTCGGTGCCAATGCCTACCAGGCCCTCAACCTGGATGGGGGCGGCTCCACCACCATGGTGGTGCATCAGCAGGTGGTCAACCGACCCTCGGACGAAACCGGCGAACGGCCGGTGGCCAATGCCCTGCTGGTGGTGGACACCACCGCCACCCTCTGAATCCCATGCCCTGTTTCCGCGCCGAAGAGCTGAAAGACCTGGGCATCGCCCTCTTCGCCGCCGTCGGGGTAGGCCCTGCCGAGGCCGAATTGGTGGCCGACCACCTGGTCGAGGCTAGCCTTTTGGGCCACGACAGCCACGGCCCCCTGCGTTTTCCCCAGTACGTGGAAATGGTGCGTCAGGGCACGGTCACCCCGGGTGCCCCCATCCAGGTGCTGCGCGCCACCCGCTGTGTGGCCCAATTGAACGGCAACTGGAATTTTGGCCCGGTCAGCGCTGAGGCCGCCATGCGTATGGCCCTGGAGATGGCCGGCCAGGCGCCCCTCTGTGTGGTAACCCTCAAAGATTGCAACCACGTGGCCCGGTTGGGCCGCTTTGCCGCCCTGGCCGCCCGCGACAACCGCATCGCCCTCATCGCCGCCAATGGCCACGGAGGCGACCTGGCCGTAGCGCCCTTTGGCGGGGCCCAGCGGCGTCTGCCCACCAATCCGCTCTGCCTGGCCCTACCCACGCAGCGGCCCTGGCCCCTGGTCCTGGACATGACCACCAGCGCCATCTCGGGCGGGGCCCTGCGCCTGCACCAGAACCTGGGCACCGCCACTCCGCCCGACCGCCTCATCGACGCCCAAGGGCGGTCCACCACTGATACCAAAGACTATTACGGCCCCCCACCCGGGGCCATGTTGCCCCTGGGTTTCCCCGGCGCCGGCCATAAGGGCTTCGGTCTGGCGGTGATGGTCGACATCCTCGCCGGGGCTCTTTCGGGTGCCGGCTGCAGCCAGGCCACCCCCGAGCGCAGCGGCAACGCCCTCTTCATCGCCCTGATCGATATCGCCGCCTTCACGCCTTTGGCGCGTTTCTTCCAGGAGAGCGAGCAATTCATCGACTGGATCAAGTCCAGCCCGCCAGCCGCCGGCTTCGAGGAGGTACTCCTGCCCGGCGAGCAGGCCTGGCGCATCTCCCAGCAGCGCCTGCGGCAGGGCATCGCCGTGGACGAGCACGCCTGGGGCCAGATCAGCGCCCTGGCCGCCGAGTTGGGTGTGGACCTACCGACCCCTCTGACTCTCTGAGCCATGTCCGAGAAGATCAATATTGTTGTCCTGGCCATCGATTCCCTGCGCGCCGATCATCTGGGTTGTTACGGCGAATCCCGCCCCCTCACCCCGGCCATCGACCGCCTGGCAGCCCAGGGGGCCCTGTGGGAACAGTGTTTCGCCCCGGCCATTCCCACCCATCCCTCCTTCACCACCTTCTACACCGGCCAGCACCCCCTGACCCACAACATTGTCTGCCACGGCGGCCAGGCCCAGCTCGAGGCGCTCACCCCCACCCTGCCCGAACTGCTGCTCCAGGCCGGGTACACCACGGCGGCCATCGACAATTTGGGCTGGGGCAAATACGCCTGGTTCAACCGCGGTTACGAGTACTACATGGACCCCTCGCGCCGTCAGGCGATGCCCTTGATGGTCCCCGCCGAGGATCTCAACCAGAGAGCCACCCAGTTCCTGCGCACCCATGCCGAGGAGCCCTTCTTCCTCTTCGTGCACTACTGGGATGTGCACACCCCTTACCTGCCCCCCGAGCCGTACCGCCGGCGCTTCTACCAAGGCGAGAACCAGGCCGACCCCGGCAACCACTCCCTCGATTCCCTCTGGCAGCACCCCCTGGGCAAAACCTGGCAGGACACCTGGTTCAAGTGGGTGGGCGAGGTTACCGATGCGGCCTTTGTCGACGCCCTCTACGCCGGGGCGCTGAATTATTTAGATGAGAAGCTGGCCGATCTCCTAGGCGAGTTGGAGCAGCTGGGCCTGGAAGAACGCACCCTGGTATTACTGCTGGCCGACCACGGCGAAAGCCTCACCGAACACGGCATCTACTACGACCACCACGGGCTCTACGACACCTGCCTGCACGTGCCGCTCCTCCTGCGCTGGCCGGGGCGGGTGCAGGCAGGGCAGAAACATGGGGGGCTGGCCCAGCACTTCGACCTAGCCCCTACTCTGCTGGCCGCCGCCGGAGTCGAGATCCCCGCCGGCATGGAAGGGCGCAACCTCCTGGGCCCCGACCGCCAGCCGCCCACCCAGGTCCTCAGCGCCGAAAACACCTGGCAGTCCAAGTGGAGCCTGCGCACCGCCGCGCACAAACTCATCCTCGCTCGCCGGCCGGACCCCTACGGCAATCCCCCCCGCGAACTCTACGACCTGCACGCCGATCCAGGGGAGACCCACAACCTGGCCGCCGAACAGCCCGATCTGTGCCGCCAACTCGAAGAAGAGTTGGAGGGCCTGATCCGTCACCGCCTGGAAAAACTGGGCCGCACCCAGGACCCGCTTTTGGAACAAGACATCACCCTGGGCAAACGCCGGGACTGAATTTCGTAGATTATACCAGAGGCTCATCAGCCAAGGAGAGAGATCATGTTGCGTATCGGCATCGTTGGACTGGGCGGTATCGGCAACCTGCATGCCCGCTGCTACACCGAAAATAAGCACACCCAGATCGTAGCCGTCTGCGACCTCATCAAGGAAAAGGCCGACGCCGCGGCCGAGAAGTACAAGGCCCACGCCTTCTACAGTGTGCGCGAGATGCTCAAAAGCGGCATCAAGCTGGATGCGTGCAGCGTGACCAGCGCCGGCGTGGAGAACGGCGGCGACCACTACAAACCCACCATGGAACTCCTGGGCGCCGGCATCCCGGTGCTGGGCGAGAAACCCATCTCCAACGAAATCGCCAAAGCCCGCCGCATGGTTGCGCTGGCCAAACAGAAAAAGGTCCCCTACGGCATCAACCTCAACCACCGCTTCACCCCTTCGGCCGTGCGCGCCAAGGAGTGGCTGGACAAGGGCCGCCTGGGCGAACTCAACATCATTAACATGACCATGTGGATCAACAACCCCAACGAGTCCAGCCCCCACTTCCACATGCGCGCCCTGCATCCCCATTCCCTGGATGTCATGCGCTACTTTGCCGGGGACGTGGCCAAGGTGCAGGCCTTCTTCAAGAAGGGTCCTGGCCGCAAGATCTGGTCCAACGTCCAGGTCAACCTGCTCTTCGCCAACGGGACCATCGGGCACCTGACCGGCAGCTACGACGCCGGCGGCAGCTATGGCCTGGAAACCTGTGAGTTAGTCGGCTCCCAGGCCCGGGTGATCATCAATGAGGCCTGTGAGAAGCTGAGTTTTCATCCGCGTTTCTCCAACCAGGTCGAAAGCTACGAGCACCTGGGCGGCATGAAGAGTTTCCCCGACACCTTCCCCTCGCGCATCGGCGCCTGGATCGAGGACCTGCGCAAAAAGACCCTGCCCGAAAAAATCGACGGCAAGGCTGAGGACGCCCTCAAGGTGCAACTCGTCATCGAGGCCGCGATCAAATCCTGGGACACCGGCAAGATCATCACCCTCTAGGTAAGTCATGACCGTCAGAGTAGCCGTCGTCGGCCTGGGGGCTATTGGCAACCTGCACGCCGATATCTACAAAGCGATGCCCCGCGCCCAACTGGTGGGCGTATGCGACATCGACCAGGAACGCGCCCGCCGGGCCAGCGAGCGCCTGGGCGTGCCGGCCTTCTCCAGTGTGACCGAACTCATGAAGGCCCTGGCCCCCGACATGGTCAGCATCGCCACCGGCGGCCACGAGTACGGCAGCGACCACCACCAGCCCACCATCGAGGCGCTGGAAGCCGGGGCGCACGTCTTGTGCGAGAAACCCATCTCCAACGAGATCGCCAAAGCTGAAGAGATGGTCGCCACTGCCCGCCGCCTCAAGCGCTGCTTCGGTGTGAACCTCAACCACCGCTTCACCCCCGCGGCGCTCTTGGCCAAAGGGTGGGTGGAGGAGGGGCGCATCGGCCACCAGCTCTTTATGAACATGAGCATGTGGATCAAGAATCCCCGCGAGAGTTCGCCCTGGTTCCAGATCAAGGCCCTGCACCCCCACACCGTGGACATCATGCGCTACTTCTGCGGCGACATCGAGGCGGTGCAGTGTTTCGCCCTCAAAGCCCCTGGCCGGACCATCTACTCCACTGCCCAGTTCAATATGCGCTTCAAGAGCGGGGCTCTGGGCCACCTGACCGGCAGCTATGACATCGAGCGGGGGCATCCCATGGAGCGTTGCGAGGTGGCCGGCCTCAAGGGGCGTTTCGTGATTGAGGACATGTTCCGCGAGGTGACGCTTTACCCGGCCGACGACCTAGAAAAGACGGTGTACACCAATCCGCTTTTCGGCGGCATGAGCGGTTTCGAGGACACCTTCCGCAACCGCCTGGGGCGTTTTGTTGAGCAGTTGGACGAAGGGGCCCGCCCGGAGGAGATCGACGGCTCCGGCGCTGACGGCCTGGCTGCCCAGCGGGTGCTGGCCGCGGCCATCGAGTCCATCGAGGAGGAGAAGGTAGTGTACGTGGATCAGGTGAAGGGCTGATATGGAATACGACGAGAAGATGCTGGAGGCCAAGCGCAAGCTGCTGGAGCGCTTCCGCAACAAGGGTCCCAGCGCCCCTGCCCCCACCCACGACCGCCTGCCCCCGGGCCAGCACCTGACCACCGGCTTCCCCATCCTCGACCTGGGCGTACATCCCCAATTCCACCCCAAGCGCTGGCGTTTCCAGGTGGAGGGTGAGGTCGAACAACCCATCGACGTGGACTGGGACGGCTTCGTGCAGCTGCTGCCCAAAAAAGACCAGGTGGCCGACTTCCACTGCGTCACCACCTGGTCCAAGTACGACGTGACCTGGGGCGGCCTCAACTTCCTCGACCTGGCCGCCCTGGTCCGCCCCACCGAAACGGCCCGTTTCCTCATCGCCCACAGCGCCGACGGCTACACCACCAACATGCCCCTGGCCGATTGTATGGATGAGGACGTGATCCTGGCCTACGAACTGTCTGGCCAGCCCCTGCCCCTGGAGCACGGCGGCCCCATGCGCCTGATCGTGCCCAAACTCTACGCCTGGAAATCCGCCAAGTTTCTGCGCAAACTGGTCTTCACCGCCCAGGACCAGCCCGGCTTCTGGGAGGTGCGCGGCTACCACAACCACGGCGACCCCTGGACCGAGGAGCGGCACGGTTAGGGATCCAGCAGGCCAGCAAAAGAACAGGAAAACCATGGGGACCGCGAAGACCGGCTATAACCCCCTCGGCCTGGTGGAGGTGGGGTTTGTGGTAGCGCAGGGGTGTCACGCCCCCATCTGGATCCCCACCATGAATCCCCAGCCAGGGCAAGGGCGCACCACGGGTATGGTGGTCACCAAGACCTGGAGCCACCGCCGGGCCTTTGCCCACGATCTGGCCAAGCGCTTCCCCGGCAGCCGGCGCTCCTTGTCTTCTT
This sequence comes from Candidatus Latescibacterota bacterium, assembly GCA_009691525.1. Taxonomy (GTDB): domain Bacteria; phylum Latescibacterota; class UBA2968; order UBA8231; family UBA8231; genus SICG01. The sequence goes on from SICG01000019.1 coordinate 12,467, forward strand.
CATGGGCGAGCAAACCCTCGTTCTGCCGGCGCTCTTCAGCCCTTCGCTGCATTTCGCTTAGGGCGTCGTTCAGGCGCTGCTGGTGTTCTTCCAGCCGGTGGTCAATAAACCCCTTGCTGATCACACAGACAAAGACCATGGGAGAGCGGCCCGGCGGTCGGGAGGGCCGCCCAGTTGGTGCGGGAACTGGCAGGGGAAAAGGCCCTCGAACCCTTGCGCGAGGGCGAGGGGCGCTAGCTACTTGTGCCGAGCCTGGCGCAGCTCCTCTTCCAGGCGCCGGCCCACGGCGTCGGCCTGCACCTGGAGGGCGGAGAATTCCTCGAAGAGTTCCTGGCGCTGCTCCCGCTCTCCCTGGATGGCCAGGTCGTAGGCGTGCAGGCGCAGGTCGAGGTAGCGCAGCAGTTGCTGGTTGACTGCGGCGAAGGCCGAATCCGGTTTCAGTCCGCTGACCCGCTGGCGCAGCTCGGCCAGGGCTGGCTGGTACCGCTGGCGGATCAGCGGCACGATGCTGCTGCTGTCGAGGGTATCAGCGGTGACCTGGACGGCGACCTGTTGATCGAGGACCCGCAATTCTTGTAATACCTGTTGCACTTCCTGCAGATAGTCTTTACCCGCTGCCTGAGACTTGCCGCGCTGGCCGCACGCAACCAACGCCAGCACCGCGACCAACACCCACACCCTCATGGCTTTTTCCCCAGCTGGTAGCTCTGCCCCTGCTGCGCCCCTTCCACCACCACCTCCTGTCCTTGATAAGCGGCCACCGCCGCGTCGATCTCCTGGTCGCTGCGTTCGGGGGGATGGTGAAAGAGGGCCAGCCGGCGCACCCCAGCCTCGCCGGCCAGCGCCACGGCATCCCGATCCCTGGCATGACCCCAGCCCGGGCGGTAATCCCCGGCGCGGCAGTGGGCGTCGTGGAAGAGCAGGTCAGCGCGGTGGGCCAGTTCCAATGCGGGCCGGCGCTGGGCCGGTTCCAGGTACTCGACATCTGGGATATAGGCCAGGGCGCGGCCCCCCGCTTCGATCCGGTAGGCAAAACAGGTAATGCCGCGGCTATGGTTGACCCGCCGGACCGCCACTCGCGCATCCCCGATAACAAAAGCCCCCTCCTCCGCCTCGTGAATCTGGATGGTAGCGCCCACCTGATCGTTGAAGAAGTTGGGTACTGGGCAGTACGTGGAGTGCAGCTGCTGGCGCATCGCGTCCTGGAGCGGCTCCCCCTTGCCCGGCCCGTAGAGCGAGAAGGGGTTGCCGGCGATCAGCAGCGGGGTGAAGAAAGGGATGCCCTGGATATGCCCCCAGTGGGTGTGGCTCAGGAGCAGATGGGCCTCGCCCTGGCCCCCGCCGAAGGCCTCGGCCATCAGCGCCCGGCCCAGCAGTGCAACCCCATGCCGGCGTCGAGGATGAGCACCGTCCCGCCAGGGGTGCACACCTCGATGCAACAAGTGTCCCCCCCGTACCTGGCATTGGCCGGGGCCGGCACCGATCCTCTGGCTCCCCAGATCCTCACCTGCAACGGCGACCCTTTCTCACAGGCTCAGCGCCAGACCTTCGGCAGCGGCAAACACTTCGAGTCCGGGCCCGGCCTGCCGGCGATAATGGGCCAGCAACTCGTCGATTTCCCCGTCGCTGCGGTGCGGTTCGTGGTGGAAGAGCACCACCTGCCCGATGCCGGTGTCCCTGGCCAGGCGCAAGGCATCCTCGGGCCGGCTGTGACCCCAACTGGGCTCGTAGTCCTCCGGCCGGAAAAAGGTATCGCAGACTGCCAGGTCCGCGCCGTGTGCCAGCTCACAGACGCCTGCCAATAGCCCTTCGAGCCGCTGCTGGCGCTCCGCAGCGCTGGGGGTCTGCAGTCCCTCGCCCAGCAACAGCTTGGTGTAGAGGTCCACGTCGGACAGGTAGGCGAAGGTCCGGCCCTGCCTTTCGAGGCGAAACCCTCCGGTAACACTGGGGTGATTGAGGCGCCGGCTGTACACGCGGGTGTCCCCGATCTCCACCACCTGCCCCTCATCCAGCTCCACGAACTCCAGCCGGGCGGCCTGTTGGTCGAGGGCCACCGGGAAAAAGGAGTGGCGCTGCTGGTCGGCGAAGATGGTGTCCAGGGCCGTGCCCGGGCGGCGGAGGGAATAGACGCGGATACAGGTCCCGGGTTGGTGCAGGGGGGCAAAATAGGGGAAACCCTGGATGTGGTCCCAGTGGGCGTGGCTCAGGAGCAGGTGGATCTCCTTCACCCCCCGCTCCACCAGGGCCTGGCCGGCAGCCCGGATGCCGGTGCCGGCGTCGATGAGAATCACCGCCTCACCAGCATCGATCTCCAGGCAGGGGGTATTGCCCCCGTAGCGCAGGCTCTGCGCGCGGCACACCGGGAGGAACCTCTCACTCCCCAAAAGACGATCTGCATCGCTGCCAAAATCCATCCTCTCGCGGTTAATACAATTATATAACCGTCCCCCGGCTTCCACAAGCGATTCCCGGCCCGCATCGGCTGTATTTACAACCCCCTGCCCGTTTATTATACTCCTACCATCATTGCCATCACCTCTCCAAACCCCAGAGAATTATCTATGCCCGGTCAACCTACGCCCAAGTCCACCGCCAAGGAGTACACCTCCTCCCTGTTGATCGCCGTGGGCCTGGCCCTTTTCATCCGCACCACCGTGGTACAGGCCTTCTACATCCCTTCGGGTTCCATGGAGGACACCCTGCTGGTGGGCGACTATCTGCTGGCCAACAAATTCGTCTACGGGGCCCCCGTCGACATCCCCATGGCCGACTACACCCTTTTCCGCCTGCCTGGACTGCACGATCCCCAGCCGGGGGATATCGTCATCTTCCGTTCCCCCACCGATCCGGACCGCGACCTGATCAAACGCTGCGTGGCTGTGGGCGGCCAAAAGCTCCAGGTTATCGACAAGGTGCTCTACGTCGACGGCAAGCCCTCTCCCAACCCGCCCCAATCCAAACACACCGACTCCGAGACCTACCCGGCCACCGTTCAACCACGCGACAACTTCGGCCCCTTCACCGTGCCGCCCGGCCATTTCTTTATGATGGGCGACAACCGGGACAACAGCGCCGACAGCCGCTATTTCGGGGCCGTGTCCAGGGAACTGGTCAAGGGCAAGGCCATGCTCATCTACTGGTCGTGGGAATCGGACACCCGTCCCCCTTACTATACCGGCCTAGCCTCCATCCCCGCGCTGGCCGGCACCTTCCTCTGGCGGCTGCCCGCCCGGGTGCGCTACAGCCGCCTGGGTCAGGTCATCATCTGAAGAGAGCCTCTATCCTATGAGCAAAAAGGACCGCCATTACCGCGACCGCGGCGAGGAAGATGATTTCGAGCCCGAAGATGAGGCCGTCGAATACCAACCAGACGACCGCCCCCTGGAACTGGTGGACCAGGCCCTGCTGCTGCTGCCCGACCGCGACCCGGTGCGGCCGCTGCTCTACCAGCTGCGGCGTCTGCTCTTGGAACGCGAACTGACCTTCCAGGAAGCCCGCCACGCCCTGATCGAACTGGAGGCCGCTCTCGAAAAGGTCACCGCCCCGGCCAACCGCATCGGCATCTTCCTGGGGTCGCCCAGGGAGGGCATCGCCGACCTCTTTGTGGGCGGCACTGAGTACTTTGCCAACGTAGACCCGCATGTGGACCTGGCCCAGCTCAAGGTAGGCAGCCGGGTGCTAATCAACGAGGCCTATGCCGTGGTGGGCTCGCTCGACTACAACCCCTCCGGCCCGGTGGCCAAGATCGCCGATTTGCTAGACGGAGGCCGGCTGCGCATCGGCCAGGCCCATGGCACCCAAGACCTGGTCCTGGTGCGCTCGGCGGATCTGCAAGAGGTAGACCTCAAGGTGGGCGACGAGGTGCGGGTGGACCCCACCTTCAAGGTGGCCCTCGAAAGGTTGCAGCCCCGCGAGAGCAGGGAGCACTTCCTCGAGGAGATCCCGCCCATGCCCTGGTCGAAGATCGGCGGCCAGGAGGAAGCCATCCAGGCTATCCGCGACACCATCGAACTGCCGGCCCTCCACCCCGAACTCTTCGCCAAGTTCCAGTACTCCACCCCCAAGGGTTTCCTGCTCCACGGGCCCCCCGGCTGCGGCAAAACCCTCATCGGCAAGGCCACCGCCTACAACCTGGTACAGCACCTGCGCCAACAGGAAGGGCTGGAACTCAAAGAGTACTTCATGCACATCAAGGGGCCGGAGATCCTCAACATGTGGCTGGGCGAGACCGAGCGTATGGTGCGGGAGATCTTCTCCCAGGCCCGCCAGAAGCGCAAGGAAGGCTACCTGCCCTTCATTTTCATCGACGAGGCCGAGTCCATCCTCGGCACCCGCCGCTCCATGCGCACCCACAACATCTCCAACACCGTGGTGCCGATGTTCTGCACCGAGATGGACGGCATCGAGTCGCTGCAGGACGTGGTCATCATCCTGGCCTCCAACCGCCACGATCTGATCGACCCGGCCATCCTGCGCCCCGGCCGCATCGACCGCAAGATCAAGGTGCGCCGGCCCGACCAGGCTGCCTCGCGCGCCATCCTCGAGATCTACCTGACGCCCGAATTACCCGTCGACGCCGAGGAAGTAACCCGCGCCGGTGGGGCAGAACCGGCCCGCCAGGCGCTGGTGGACGGGGCACTTAAGGCCCTTTTTGCCCGCAGCCAGGATCGCCGCTTCCTCGAAGTGACCCTGCGCAGCGGCCGCCACGAGGTGCTCTACTGGGGCGACCTGATCAGTGGGGCCCTGATCTCCTCCATCGTGCAGCGGGCCAAGGAGGCGGCCATCAAACGGGCCATCGCTACGGGCGATACCCAGGCCGGCCTGCGCCTCCAGGACTTGGAGGAGGCGGTGCGCGCCGAGTACCGCGAGAACGAGATCTTCCCGCCCACCGACGCGATGGAGGATTGGCTCAAGCTCATCGACTACGACCCCGAAAACGTGGTGCGGGTCACCCCAGTGCGCCCCGAGGAACAGCGCCCGGAAAAACAATCCGGCAGGATCGTCTGATCCCCATGCGGCGGCTTTTTGGCTTGGAGACCGAATACGGCATCCAGGTGGACGGGGTCGAGGACATGGACGTGGTGGTCGAGTCCATGGAACTGATCCGCTGCTACCTTGTGGAAGACTTTGTCGCCCGCTGGGACTACCAGTTGGAGAATCCCCGCCGCGACATGCGCGGCTTTGAGGTGGACGAACTGCTCAACGACCAGGACGAGACCGTCCACCTGCAGCGCGACCGGCAGCGCAAAATCCCCTTAAAGGACCTCAAGAGCGACCTGATCATCAGCAACGGGGCCCGGCTCTACAACGACCACACCCACCCCGAGTACTCCACCCCGGAGTGCCACAGCCTCTTCGACCTGGTGGCCCTTGACCGGGCCGGCGAGCGCATCCTGCTGCACTGCGCCGCCCGACGCAGCGCCACCCGGAAGGGCGGTGGCTTGGTGCGCCTCTACAAGAACAACACCGACTTCGCCGAACACAGCTACGGCTGCCACGAAAACTTCCTGCTGCCCCGCCAACTGCCCTTCCAGCAGGTGATCGAGGGCCTGGTGCCCTTCCTGGTCACCCGCCAACTCTATGCCGGGGCCGGCAAGGTAGGGGTGGAGTGCGACCCCCAGGCCCAGGCCTCCACCTACCAACTTTCCCAGCGCGCCGATTTCTTCGAGACCCTGGCCAGCATCGACACCATGACCCGCCGGCCCCTGGTCAACACCCGCGACGAACCGCACGCCAATGCCGACCAGTACCGCCGTCTGCACCTGATCATCGGCGACGCCAACATGTCAGAGTGGGCCACCGCCATCAAAGTGGGCGCCCTCGCCCTGGTGCTAGACCTTTTGGAGGCCGGAACCCTGCCCCGCTGGGAATTGGCCGACCCGGTGGCCGCCCTCAAAGCCCTCTCCCGCGACCTCTCCCGGCAGTGGGCGGTGCCCCTGGTTGGGGGCAAGACCGTCTCTGCCCTCGAGATCCAGCGTTCTTATCTGGAAGCGGCCGGGCACCTGGCCCGGGGCCGCGACCCGGAGACCGACTGGGTGCTGGCCCAGTGGCAGGAAGCCCTCGGAAAGTTGGGGAACGACCCCCTTGACCTGCTGGGCCGCTGCGACTGGGTCACCAAGAAGTGGCTGCTGGACACCTTTGCCCAGGCCGAGGGGCTGGATTGGGAGAACCCGGACCACCGCATCTGGCTGCAGAGCCAGGATCTAGAATACAGCAACATCGATCCCGAGGAGGGCCTGTATCTGCTGCTCGAAGCCCAAGGGCAGATGACGCGGCTGGTGGGCGAGGAGGAAATACTGCGCGGCATGACCCAGCCGCCGGCCGACACCCGGGCCTATTTTCGCGGCCGCTGCCTGGAGAGATTCGGCGCGGCGGTGCGTTCGCTCAACTGGGACAGCATCGAATTTTCTGTCCAGGGCCGCACCCGCGTGGTAGACCTCAAAGCGTGTGTGGACGCGGAAGCTGCGGCGTATTATAATCAGGTGCTGGACAGCGCTCCCAGCGTCGAGGCCCTGCTCGAAAAACTGCCGACCTCTGCCTAAGGAGGCACCCCATGTCTGACGATCACTTCTTCCAACTGCGCGACCGCGCCCCCCGTCCCACCCGCCCTGCCGAACCGGGCGAGGGCGGCGGCGATGACGAAGGTCCGCGCCGCCCCAAGGTCGAGCGCCCCAGCACCGACGAGTTGATGCGCCGCATGCGCAAGGTCGACCCGGACCAGGCCCGGCGGTACCGCCAGCGCACGGGCCAGTAGGGCATGGAGGATTTTTTCACTCTCCTGCGGGAACGCGGCCAGCTCTTGCCCACTCCTTTCGCATCCCTCAAGCACCCGGAACACCTGGAAACCATCGAGGGCACCACCATCCTGGCCCTGCGCTACCGGGATGGAGTGCTGGTGGCCGGCGACCGACGCGCCACCATGGGCAACACCGTGGTCTATGACCGGGCCGACAAGGTGCTGACCATCGACGACAGCGCGGTATTGGCCATTTCGGGCTCGCCGGCCATCGGCTACGAGATCGCCCGCCTGCTCGAAATATCCTTCCAACATTACCGCCGCTCTCAGTTACAAGAGTTGAGCCTCGACGGCAAGCTGCGCACCCTGTCCCGCTTGCTGCGGGAAAACCTGGGCCTGGCCATGCAGGGCATCGGCGCGGTGGTGCCCATCCTCGCCGCCTTCGACCCCCGGGAAGGGGGCCGGATCTTCTTCTACGACCTGCTGGGGGCCCAATTTGAGTCGGTGGATTTCTGCGCCACCGGTTCTGGCTCGCCCACCATCCGCGGGGCCGTCTATTTTCAGGACCGCTGGGGGCCGGAACCCCTGGCCAGCCTCGACGAGCCGGCCGCCGTCGCGCTCGCCCTCAAATTGCTGGAGACCGCCGCCGAATACGACACCGCCACCGGCGGATACCGCTCCCGCGCCCGGATCTTCCCCCAGGTAATGCGCCTGGACCAGAAGGGCATCACCTCTATCCCCGAAGCCGACCTGGAAGCCCATTACCAGGCCCTCGGCAAGAATTCCGGCTGAAAGGCGCCCCATGCTCGAAGACCCCTACCGCTGGGTAGAAGCCATCCGCAACCGCCGCGAGTACCTAGAAGACCAGCTGCGCGGCGCCAGTCCGGTGGTGGGCCTGGGGTACGCCGACGGGGTGCTGCTCTTGACCACCACGCCGGGGCCGCGCAAAATCTTTGAGGTCTACAACAACATTGCCTTTGCCGCCATCGGCCATCCGGCGGACCTGGAAAAGCTGCGCAAGGTGGTCATCGACATCGCCCACCTGGAGGCCTTCAACCTGTCGGCCAGCGATGTCTCCCTGCAGCGCCTGGTACACCTGGGCCTGGGGCCTTTGATGAAAACCGCCTTCGACGAGATCCTCCGCTCTCCCTATATTGCCCGGGTCATGGTCGCCGAACTGGACCCGATCCACGCCGAGGAGCGTTTCTACACCCTCGAGCCCGACGGGTCTTTTGCCAGTGCCGGTCGGGCGGCGGCTGTGGCTGGCACCCGGAAGAGTGAAGAGGCCATCACCACCCGCCTGGCCGACCTGGAACCCGCCTCCCTCTCCCTCAAGGAGGCGCTGCGCCGAGCCCTGGAGGCCTGGGGCCTGGGCGCTCTGCTGGCCGAGCGCGAGGCAGAAGGCGAGCCGGACGAAGAGGAGTTGCGCGCCTTTCTCGGCAAGGCCGTGCGCACACGCCGCTTCGACGCCGCGGTGCTCGACCGCACCCTGCCCACCCGCACCAAATTCCGCTTTCTGCCTGCGGCCTCCCTGGAGGAGACCTTGGCGCCCTTCACCTCCTGAAGCGAGGGCTGGCCATGCGCAACCGCATCTTCGGGCTCGAGATCGAATACGGTTGTATGCCCCCCGAGGGCGACCCTTCCCACAGCCCCGACCTGATCTCGGTGCGGGCCAAGGACCAGGTCTTCGGCCGCGAGGGGCTGGGTTTTGTCGACACCCATTACCGGGGCCGCGACGAACCGCCGGGCAATGGCGGCTTTCTCTTTAACGGCGGGCGACTTTACCTCGACATGGGCCACATCGAATTCGCCACCCCCGAGTGCCGCGGCCTCTTCGACCTGGTGGCCTCCGATCGGGCCGGTGAGTTGATCGTGCAGCGCGCCCTTTCCCAGATCAAGAATAACAGCGGCGTCAGCCTGGCCGAGACCGCCTCCTTCTTCAAGAACAACATCGACCACTACACCGGGGCCACCTTCGGCTGCCACGAGAACTATCTGGTGCGCCGCGAAGTCCCCTTCTCTCAGCGACTGCTGCCGGCCCTGCTGCCTTTCTTTGTCACCCGCCAGATCTTTGCCGGGGCCGGCCGGGTGGGCTGCCACAACGATGTCTTCGATTCGGGCAGCCCCGAAACCCCGTGTATCGACTTTCAGCTCTCCCAGCGGGCCGACCATATCGTCACCGAGATCTACCAGTGGATCCAGTTCAGCCGGGCCATCATCAACACCCGCGACGAGCCGCTGGCCGACTGGGGCCTGTACCGCCGGCTGCACCTGCTGGTGGGCGACTCCAACATGTCCGAATACGTCACTGCCCTCAAAGTGGGCACCACCGCAGTGCTCATCGAACTGCTCGAGCAGGAGATCTGGCCCGATATCCGCCTGGACAACGCGGTGGATGCCATCCGCGACATCTCCCGCGATCCAACCTACCAGTGGGTGGTGCAGTTGGAGGACGGGCGCCACACCACCGCCATCGACCTGCAGCTGACTTACCTGGAACTGGCCGAACGCCACCTGCGCGGCCGGGAGCCAGAGATCGACTGGGTGCTGCGCGAATGGCGCTTTGTGCTGGAGGCCCTGGCGGTTGATCCCATGAGCCTGATCGACCGCCTCGACTGGGTGGCCAAGAAGTGGCTGCTGCAGTCCTTCATCGAGGCCGAGGGCCTCGACTGGCAGGATCCCTGGGTGCAAAGCCTGGACCTGGAATATCACAATCTCAACCCCGCCAAGGGGCTCTACTTCGACCTGCGCAGCCGCGGCATGACCAAGAAGGTGGTGGACGACGAACGGGTGAATCTGGCGATGGTCACCCCCCCTCAGGACACCCGCGCCCGGGCCCGCTCCTCGGTCATGCGTTCGCTGACCAACCACAAGGCCCGCTACGTGATCGAGTGGGATTCGATCTACGTCGAGGACGAGAAATATCTCAATCTGGACGATCCTTTCCAGACCTACGATCTTGAGATAGAGGAATTCGTCCGCGAATTTCAGCGCCCTTCCCCTGACTGATCGCCCATGGTGACCCCGCTCCAACAAGACGAGTCCTTCCCCCGCTTCATCAAGCGGCTCAACCACCAGGCGGGGACCGCCCGGGTCAAGGATGGGCTGGGCATCGCTTCGCTGCGGGCCACCGGCGGCCCACCGGGGGTGAGCGGGACCTCTTCGACAATTCAGGCCGATCCCAGCCCCGGACTCTTCGACCTGCCGACCAGCGGCGAGGGCCTGCTCTCCAGTCTGGCCGCCCAGACCAACACGGTCAGCCCACTCACCGCCGGCCTGACCGGCAACAACCAGGACCCCCCAGCCCTGCACCTGCTCCAGGCCGGGCAGATCAATCTGCGGCACCATCTGCTGCAATCGGACAACCAGAGCCGCCTGTTGCAGGCCAGTGCCAATCCCCGCCGCACCCAGGGCGGTTTTGCGCTGCAGTTCTCCGCCACCAGTTTCGACCTCCTGGCATGAAAACCCTGCTGCTGGGCGCCCTGCTGGCCGCCCTCGCAGCCGGCGCCCAGACCTCGCAACCGGCCTCTGCGCTCAAGACCAGCGGTACCCTCAACGCCCTGGTGATCTTCGCCAAGTTCCAGGGCGAGGCCCAGGGCGAGACCCAGGCCCCGCCCTGGGCTGCGGATCTGTTCAACCTCGGCGTGCCAGGCAGCTTCGCCCACTTCTACCGCGAGATGTCGCGGGGCAAGATCTCCGTCTCCGGCCAGGTGCTGCCCCGGCGCTACTCCTCCCTGCAGCCAGCTGCGGCCTACGTGGCAGCCAGCGCCGGGGTCCAGGGCAACTTTGGCCTCTTCAACCGCCAGATCCTGGAGCAGGCCGATGGGGACGCTGACTTCGGCCGCTTCGACAATGATGGTCCCGACGGGGTTCCAAATTCCGGAGACGACGACGGGTACGTGGACGTGGTCTTCATCAACCTGCTCAGCGTGCCCCGCAACTTCTTCATCAGCGGGGCCACTGGTTACGCCTCCCTGGGGCTGGACACCGACTTCATCAGCAACGACCCGGCGGCCAAAGGCGAGACTATTCACATCCGTAGTCGCTTTTCTGGTTTTGGCGGCACCACCCAGCGGGGCCACACCTTTAGCGTCACCGCCGCCTCCATGTGCCACGAGTTCGGCCACGTGCTGGGCCTGCCCGACCTCTTCGACCAGTCCTCAGTGACTGCCTCCGGCCAGCTCGACCCGACGGAGGAAAGTGCGGGGGTGGGCAAGTGGTGCCTGATGACCTCGGCCGGCACCCAGGGCTGGGGAGTGGAGGATGGCCCCAACGCTTTCTGCGCCTGGGCCCTGGCCAAACTGGGCTGGGTGGAGGTCGTCGAACTCACCCAGGACCAACCCGACCTGGCCATCGAGGACGTGGCCAAAGGAAATAAAATCTACAAGATCCGCCTCAGTGCCGACGAGTGTTTCCTCCTCGAAAACCGCCGCCGCGCCAGCAGCTACTACAACCGCAGCATTGCCGGCGAGGGCCTGTTGGTCTGGCACGTGGACGAGCGGGCCGACAACGACGAGGAACGCCACCCGCAGGTGGACCTGGTCTGCGCCGACGGGCTCTACGCGGACAAGGGCTACCCAGACGGGCAACCCGATCCGGTCAACGGGAGAGACAACCTCGACTTCTGGGCCAAGGATGGGACCTATTCGACTGCCCACCACGGCAACGAGGGCGACGCCACCGATCCCTTTGACGGGCAGCGCTTCACCCGCCTGGCCTGGGACACCAACCCCTCCCTCAGCGCCCATACCGGCTTCAGCCGCAATCTGCCCCTGGGCATGGCCATCGAAAACATCCGCCGCGAGGGCACTCACATGCGCTGCGCGGTGCGCCTGCGCCAACCCCTGCCCGGCCACGTCACCGCCGACACCACCTGGTCGGGCACGGTGCAGCTGGACGGGGATGTGGTGGTCGAGCCCGGGGTCAAGCTCACCCTGGCCGAGGGCACCCGCTTGTCTTTTGCCGCTGCCGACAGCCGGCGCACCGGCTTCGACCCCACCCGCTGCGAGTTGATCGTCTACGGCGGCCTCCGGCTGGAGGGCCAGGCTCGCTGCGAGTCGGGGGCCGCTGCCCCACGCGCCGACGATTGGGCTGGCCTCCTGCTGATGGACGGCCAATCCCTAGATACCGCCCAGCTCCAATTGGCCAATGCCCGGTACGGGCTGGTGCGCAGCCGGCTGCCGGCGGGCATCACCCGTTTTTCCGGCACCCAGACCTTCTTTCAGGATTTGGTCGTCCCCGCCGGCGCCGAAATGGTAGTGGATGCCGATGCCCAGCTGCGTTTCGCCCCCACCGATCTGGGCACCAGCGGTCTGAGCCCAGCCCTCTCCGAGCTGGTGGTCGAAGGCCGGCTCAGCGCCCAAGGCGGCACCTTCACCGTGGCCCAGGCCAGCAATCAGGACCTGTGGTTCGGGGTGCGCCTGGCCCCCGGCGCCCAGGTGGAAGTCCACGACGCTACCATAGAACGCTGCGGGTACGGGTTCAGCGGTGAGGTCTCCGCCACCGGGCGCTTCAGCCTCGAAGGCGGCCGTATCCAGCAGGGCCTAGGCGGGTTGTCGCTGACCCTCAACGGGCCGGCCCAGGTGACCGGGACCACTTTTTTCCATCTCACCACCCCGGCCATCTATGTGCAGGGGGGCGGTCTGCTCTCGCTGCGCGACGTGATGGTGCAGCAATGCGGCCAGGAGGGCATCTCGCTGGGCAACGCCTCTCTGGAGGCGGTAAACCTCCGCCTGGAGCAGAACGGTATCCTCGACCCCAAGGACCCCCGCTCGGGCCTGAAAGCAGTGGGTGGGCGCGGCCAGAAGATCGAGCTGTGGAACAGCAGTTCGACGCGCAACACCCAGCACGGCCTGGACCTGGAGGCTTGGGAGGGGGTGGTAGAGCTGCACGACAGTGAATTCAGCGCCAACCAGCACGAGGGCCTGCGGGCCCGTGGCCTGGAGCGGCTCACCTTTGAGCAGGTGCAGGTGGAGCGCAACCTGGGCGACGGCGCGGTGGTGGCCGCCGTGCCCCTGGTGGAGGTGTGGACCACCAATTTCGCCGACAATATCGGCACCGGACTGGTGCTGCGCGAAGGCGCTTCCGGGGCCATCGAGATGAGCCACTTCCTCAACAACGCCGGCCTGCGCCTCGAAGGCATCCCCAAATTCTTCGTGCGCACCAGCACCTTTAGCAACGCCGGGGTGGGCTTCGAGTCCCAGACCTCCGCCCCCCAGGTTGAAGGCAACACCTTCCAACACAACCTCACCGCCCTCAAGGTCAGCGGCACCCCGGTGCCCACCCTGACCCGCAACACCTTCCTCGACAACCGCACCGCGGTCGAAAACCTCTCGGGCCAGACCCTGCCGGCCCAGGGCAACTACTGGGGCACCACCGACAGCATCACCATCGCCGCCCTCTTCAAGGGCCACGTGGACTGGCAGCCCTTCCTCGATGCGGCACCCGAACCGACCCCTGTCGAGGAAGAGGGCACCGCCCTGCCGGAACACCTGGTCCTCCATCCCGGCTTCCCCAACCCCTTCAACGCCCAAACCACCTTCCGCTTCGAGCTGCCCCGCCAGGGGCGCGCCGCCCTGACCCTCTACGACCCCCTGGGCCGCCCGCTGCGCCGCTTGTTGGACACCTCGCTGCCAGCGGGGACTTACACCTACGGCTGGGACGGCCGCGACGACCAGGGACGGGAGGTGGCTTCGGGGGTGTACTTCTGCCGGCTGCAGGCCGGCGGCTTCAGAGCGGTGGAGCGGTTGGCACTGGTGCGGTAATGCCCAAGCAGCAATGAGGGGCGCCGAACTGCGTAGGCCGCGTTTAGCCTTTGAACAGAATCGTCAGCATGGTAGTGATCCAAGTGCCGATCACAAGCAGGATGAGCTGGCGGTGGTTTTGATCGACGCTGCCCTGCACCTGGCGCAAGGTCTGCTCGATGCTAGCGACGCGCTGGTTCATCTGCTCGAACAACCCCTCAAGGCGCGAGAGACGGTTTTAGATATCCTCCAGCCGGCCCTCAACCCGGTCCTCAATTGCGCGGAGATTTTCTTCTGCCATCACCTCAGCTCTTGAGTTTTCGAGAACCTACCCAACTGCACCCTCGCGCAGTGAAAGCTATGCTGGGGATCATCCCTGACAACTCCCCATGCTGCGTTAGCCCCCACCCCGCCACTCATCCCCCCACTCCGCCTTTCTCGCTTCCTTCCACCCGGCCTTGTTGCTGCGCGTCACCGTCACGGTCTGTAGACCCGTCGGGGTACACAGTTGCAATTCAGTGTGGCCGGCATGGCGCAGCGGGTGGCGCAGGATGCGGGCCGGAGCGGGCTGCAGCGGATGTCTGGCCACCGCCACATACGAGAACTTCTCGTCCTCATAGCCGAGGGCGACCTCCTTGAGGCGCTGGTGCAGCCGCGAGCGCTCCAGGCGCTGCGAGAAATGGCACCAGTCCCCCGCCGGCAAGGGACAGTCCTCGTGGTGCGGACAGGGGGCGATCAGGTGAGCCCCAACGGCGATCAGCTCATCGCGCAGCCGGCGGATCAGCGCAAACCCCCGCACCGTGCCCGGCTCCACCACCAGCAGCACCTGCGAGGTCGCTGCCCAGGCCGCCCGCAGCACGGCGCTGGCGGCCTCCTCCCCCAACTCCCCCAGCGCATAAGAGCTGACCACTAGATCGCAAGGTGTAAATGCGGTCAGCCCGCGCAGATCCCCCTGCACCCAGCGGGCCTGTTCCAGCAACGCGTGTTCCCCAGTCTGTGCCAGCGCTTTGCCCAGCGCGATCAACCCAGTGTCCGCTTCGATCAGGGTGGCCGCCTCCAACCCGGCAAAGATCTCCGTGGCGGCCCAGCCGACCGTGCCCGGGCCAGCGCCCAGATCCAGCAGGCTGGTCAGCGGCCTCTCAGGCAACAGGCGGCGCACGGCCGCCAACACCGCACGCACCGCTGCAAAGGTGGCCGGCAGGCGCACGGCCGCGTACGCGAGCCGATGAAGTTCAGTGGTGAGGAAAGCCCCACTGCCCAAGTGCCCGGTGCGGTACGCCTCGGAAAGTTCCGCAGCCGCCTGGCTCAGGGCCTTGGATGGGTGCCGACCCGTCTCCTGCTCAATGGCGCGCTGCAGTTGCGGGGGAAGGGGCATGGGAAACCTTTGGCGAGGGCGGGAAAGGGGCGAGGGGTTTTCCGCTCAACCCGCCAGCAACCCCCCATCCACCGGCAAGGCCACTCCGGTGATATTGCCGGCCGCTACAGAGCTGAGGAAAACTGCCGCCCGCCCGATCTCCTCGGGTGTGGAGCAGCGCAGCGTGGGACTGTGATGAGCCCGGCCGTGGGCCCAGGGTGGGATCGAAGGGAGGCGATAGCTCGCCGAAAACGTGGTCCGTGTCCATAAAACCGGGCAGGATGACGTTGCAGCGGATCTGGTGTTTGCCCAACTCCACCGCCATGCTCTGGTTCAGACGCAGGATGGCTGCCTTGGCGACGCCGTAGCAGGTGTCGGTGGCCCAGACCACCTGGGCGTGGACCGAAGAGATGCTGACAATGCTGCCGCCCCGCTGCTGGTCGACCATGCGCCGGGCGGCCTCCTGGCTGCACAGGAAGTACCCCTTCAGACAAACCCCCAGAGTGCGGTCGAATTCCTCTTCGTCGATGCCCAGGAAAGATTGGTGGCGGGCGTAGAAGGGGTTGTTCACCAGGATGTCGATGCCGCCAAAATGCTCGACAAAGCCGGCAAACATCCCCCTCACCTGCACGCTGGAGGTGATGTCCGCCGCAAAGAAAGCGCTCTGACGGCCCTGTGCTTCGATGAGCCGCAGTGTCTCCTGGGCGTCCTCGTCCTCTCAGATCGTTGATGCCCACGTCGCAGCCGGCCTCGGCCAGGGCCTTCTTACCCGCCAGTACCATGGCTTTCCTCCTCTTCAGCCGGCCAGTTGCCGGCGCAACAACTCCTCGACCAGGGCCGGATTGGCCTTGCCGCGGGTGGCCTTCATCACCTGGCCGATGAGAAATTTGATGGCCTTGTCGTTGCCGGCCCGGATCTTCTCCACCGCGTCCGGGCTGGCCGCCAGCACCTCGGCCACCGCCTGCTCCAAGGCCCCGATGTCGGAGATCTGGCCCAACCCCCGGGCGGCGACGATCTGGGCCGGCGAACCGCCCTCGGCCCACAACAAGCCAAAGACCTCCTTGGCCGCCGGCTGGTTGATGGCCCCAGATCTGACCAGCCCGATCAACTCGGCCAGGGCCTGCGGCTGCACCTTGACCGCGCTCATCTGGACCCCGTCCTCCTTGAGCCGGCGGAAGAGTTCCACCGTCACCCAATTGCTCACCAGTTTCGGGTCGGCCTGGGCAGCGGCGGCCTCAAAATAGCCCGCCACCTCCTGGTCATCCACCAGCACTCCAATGTCCTGGGCGCTCAGTCCGTAGCGGGCGGCGAAACGGGCGGCCTTGGCCTGGGGTAGTTCGGGCAAGAGGCCGCGCACCCGATCTGTCCAAGTCTCGTCCACCACCACCGGCAGCAGATCTGGCTCGGGGAAATAGCGGTAATCCTCGGAGGTCTCCTTGCTGCGCTGCTCGCGGGTGAGACCCGCCGCCTCGTCCCAGCCCATGGTCACCTGGCGCACCTGGCCGCCCTCTTCGAGCAACTTCACCTGCCGCTCGGTCTCGTAGGTAATGGCGTTGCGCACGGCGCGGAAGGAGTTGAGGTTTTTGACCTCCACCTTGGTACCGTATGCGCTCGCCCCGGCGAGCCGCACCGAGATATTGGCCTCGCAGCGCATGGCCCCCTTCTCCATATCCCCGGAGGAGGCCCCCAGGTACCGCACCACCTGGCGGATGGCCAGGAGGTACGCATAGGCCTCTTCTGCCGAACGCAGGGAGGAGTCGGAGACGATCTCCATCAGCGGCACCCCGGCGCGGTTGTAATCCACCAGGCTAGCAGCGCCCTGATGGACCAGCTTGCCGGTGTCCTCCTCCAGATGTACCCGCTCGATGCCGATGCGCTTGCCCTCCACCTCCACCCAGCCAGCCGTACACAGAGGCAACTCGTACTGGGAGATCTGGTAGCCCTTGGGCAGATCGGGATAGGTGTAGTTCTTGCGGGCAAAGACACTGCGGTGTTGCACGGCGCAGTTGAGCGCGATGCCGGTCATCGCCGTCAACTCCACGGCCCGCCCGTTGATCACCGGCAGGGCCCCGGGCTGGGCCGTACATACCGGGCAGATGTGGCGGTTGGCCTCCACCTGAAAGTGGTGGGCCGGGCAGCGGCAGAACATCTTGGAGGCGGTTTGCAGCTCCACATGTACTTCCATGCCGATGACGGTCTCGTACCCGCCGGCCACCGCGCTCACTCGATCACCACGTCCCGCCCGCTCTCACTGGAGCGGTACGCCCCGTCGATCACCTGGACCACGGCCAGGCCCCGGGCCGGGGTGGTTTCGGGTTGCTGGCCGGCACTCACCCGCCGGATGAAGTGCTCCTGGATCGAGGCCTCGGGCGTGTAGGGTAGTTGGATGTCCACCGGCGTGACCTCGGTGAGGGTGTCACCATCGGCGCCCAACAGGGTCAGACGTTTGCCCTGGGCAGCATTCAGGTCGAGCATGGCCCCGCCCTGGGTGCCCATCACCACCAGCCCGACGCCCGGCTTGGTAAAGGAAGCCCAGGTGGACTCTAGGTAGATGGTTGCCCCGCCCTGCATACGCACCAGCACCACGCCAAAATCATCGACGTCGGTGTCGGTCATCAGCGCGGTGCGGGTCACGCCGCTCACCTGTCGCGGGACGTAGTCGCCGGCCAGCCACATGGCCAGATCGAGCAGGTGCGGCCCCATGTCCATCAGCGCCGCACCACCCGAAACGGCCTTCTGGGTGAACCAGGTCTTATGCCCACGCGGAAAGGTGCGGCGCCGCAGGGTGTAGGCCCGCACATAGTAGATCTCGCCCAGCCGGCCCGCGTCGATCAGATGTTTGAGGTACCACGAATCCGGGCCGACAATCCAGCGGTAGTTCATAGAAACACCCAGGGTGCGGCCAGTGGCCTCGGCGGCCTCCTTCATCGAGCGCGCTTCGGCCGGGGTGCGGGCCATGGGTTTTTCCACCAGCACGTTTTTGCCGGCCTGCAAAGCCTCGATGACCACCGGGGCGTGCAGATGGTTGGGCAGACACACGCTCACCGCCTCCAGCTCGGGCAGGGCCAGCAGGTCGTGGTAATCGGTGAAGATGCGGCCGATCCCGTATTCGGCGGCGCTGGACTTGAGTCGGGCCTCGTCCAGGTCGGCGATTCCAACAATTTCCGCCTGGTCGAAGGCGCGGTACGCCTGCAGGTGGGCCCGCCCCATGCCCAGGCCAATCACTCCGACCTTCATATCTTCTCCATCAGCTCGATCTTGATATTGTCGGGGCCGCTGACAAAGGCGATGCGCATGCCGGTGTCCAGTTTGGTGGGGCCGAACCAGATATTGGCCCCTTCTTTCTGAATGGTGGCGATGGTATCGTCGAAGTTGTCGGTCATCAACCCGACATGGTCCAGACCCTGGTAGCGGCCCAAAGCGTTGTCGGTGCAGGGGCGGTTGGTGACCATGATCGCCACATCTCCCACGTGCACCTTGACCCAGGTGGCCCCGCCCCGCTCGAAGGGCGGCTCGCTGGTGGCGCCGAAGATCTTCTGGTAGAAAGCAACACTGGCGTCCACGTCGCGGGTTTCGTGGTGGAGATGGTTGAGCTGATAGTTGGGCATTATACTCTCCTCAGGTGAAGGTAGGGGCGCATCGCGATGCGCCCCTACCCGGGTTTTTTGCGGTACGCAGCGTACTTGGGATGGCTGAGCAGTTCGCCCAGTTCGACCTTTTCCCCGCCCAGTTGGTCGGAGACATTGGCCCCCAGCACCGCGCTGTGGCTGTTCATGCTGGAGGCAAAGGTGTTGAGCAGCGCCGAGGAATCGCCGGCCAGCGCCGCTTCGACAAAGGCCTGGCCGATGGCCAGGGTGGTGTCGCCGCGCGGACCCGCCGGCAGCGGGTGGCGCAGGGCAGCGGCATCCACCTTGCCGGGGGGCGGATAGGGCCCATCGTAGTAATAGGCCACCGGGCCCTCGGCCTCGATCTTGAGGTGGCCGTAGTCCCAGGCAATGTCCTGGTAACCGTCCCCCCAGAAGGTCCGGCGCAGCCGGGTCAGATTGAGCGTGGCCACTGCGCCCGATTCAAAGCCAAAGGTCACCGCGTACCCGCAGGGATTGTCACCCCCGTCGACGATATCCTCGGGGGCACGCAGGATATAGCTGGCCCGCACCCACACCACCTCTCCGGCCCAGAAGCGCATCAGATCGAGGGGATGGATGCCGGCCTCGACCACCGTGGAACCGGACCAGGCAAAATTGGCGGCCCACACCCGGTTGGCCGGCCCGCCCAGTTCCTCGGTGCGGGTGTGTTTGACCGAGTGGGATTCGAGGGTGCCGTTGGTCACCTGGGTGAGCATCACCAACCGCTTATCTCGGAGAAAATCGCGGACGGCCAGATGCCAGCCATCGTGGCGCTGCTGGAAGCCCACCGTGCCCACCACCCCGGTCCGGCGGATGGCCCGGTCCATTTCTAGCGCCTCGTCGAGGAAAAGGCTCACCGGCTTTTCGGCAAAGATGTGTAGGCCCTGCTCGGCGGCACGGATCAGTTCGCCCTGGTGCCGGCCAGGGGGGATGCAGAAGTACACCGCGTCCAGGCCGACCGCCAGCAACTGCTCAAAACGATGACAAATCTGCACCCCGGACAGCGAAAAGCCGGCGGCGAAGCGCCGCAGTTTTTCCTCGGTCAGATTCTCGGGAAAGGGATCGCAAAGGGCCACCACCTGGGCCTGGGGGATGTGCCACAGCGCATCCAGATGTTGCAGACCCCGCTGCCCCAGGCCGACGATACCCACCCTTAGTTTGGCTGCCACAGTTCCACCTCCGCGTCTAGACCTGGCTGAAAATTCCAAAAAAAAGTGTTCTGTCAATAGACGAATGCGCCGATATTTGCCTTGGGAGGAAGTGCTGCTTAAAATAGCCGCCGCCACTGCCCTGGAGATCTTTCATGGAAGCAAGCGCCGAGGAGTGGGAAGATCCCGAATGGGCCAACCTGTTCCGCCAGGAAGCCCAGGCCCAACTCCCCCTCGAAGCGATCCTGGCCGGCGTCCCGGTCTTCAGCACCCTCACGCCCAGGGAGCTATGGACCCTGGCGCGCATCGTACACCCGCGCCGTTTTGTGACCGGCGAAACCATCATCCGCCGCGGCGCCGAGCAGTCGGGCTTCTACCTGGTCCGCTCGGGCAGCGTGCAGATCCTGCGCCTCAACACCAACGGTGCGCCTCAGGTGGTGGGCGCCCTGGGGCCGGGCGAACTGCTGGGCGAATTCGCCCTGGTCGATGGTTCTCCCCGCACCTCCACCGTGGTGGCGGCCGAACCCAGCGAGCTGATCGGCTTCTTCAAGCCCGATCTGATGGACCTCATGGTCACCAACCCCGGCCTGGGCTGCAAGATCCTCCTCAACCTGGCCGAACAGATGGGCCAGACCCTGACCAAAGACTACCAGACCCTCGTGGAGCTGGGCTACGACTTCCTGCAGGACGAGGAAGGGATGACCGCCAGATGAGCCCAAAAAAGAAAAAAGCCAAACCTTCGCTGCTGGCCCGCCTCTTCGGCGCCAAGGGCAAGGCCAAGCCGGCTGCCAAAAAATCCGCCGAAACCCGGGAAAAGGCAGCCCCCGAAAAAGCTGCCCCACCCAAACCGCCGCGCCCCACCCCCCTGGACCGCTCCATCTCCGAGATTAAAACCATGGTCCGCATCGGCCAGAACAACCCGGCCCGGCTGGCCACTATCCTGGGCAACATGCTCAATACCGAGAAAGCCAAAAAAGACCAGGCCGACGAGAACTTCCAGAAACTGATCCGGGACATCCTCGCCCGCCAGCAGCAGCAAGAAGAACAAGATCCCCCGCCTTCAGCCTAGCGCCGCCTGGATACCGCGCAAATACGCCAGACTCGCCGCAGCGATGGTGCGCGGATCGGGCTTGAAGTCGAAGACCTCCACCGAGACATAGCGCTCGTATTTCAACTCCTGCAAGGTTTGCAGCACCCCGACAAAATCACTCTGCCCGAAACCGGGACCCCGCTTGTTGGCGTCGTTGACGTGGACGTGATATAGGTGCGGCCCCGCATCGCGCAAGAGCTGGGGCACTGGCACCGCTTCGCTGGAACCGCTGCACACGTCCACCATGGTCTGAAAGTGGGGGTGACCGATCTGGGCCACCAACTGGCGGGCCTGGGCCACGGTGGTGATGAAGTTGGTCTGGTCCGGGCTCAGGGGTTCGAAACACAGGTACACCCCGCACCCCTCTGCCGTCTTCAGGCAGGACTCGAATACCACCCGAGTCCGCTCCCAGGCCTGCTGAAAGTCCCAGCCCTCCTGCACGTTGCGCTGCTTGGGCGAGCCGATGATCATCACCTGCCCCCCCAGGTCCCCACAGCAGCGGATCAGCGCTTCAAAATAATCGCGCGTCTTCTTGCGGATGCCTTCGTCTGGGTGGTTGATGTACAGCCCGGTGGGGCTGACCAACAGCCAGTGTAACCCGACGATCTCCACCCCGGCGGCCTCGGCAGCCCGGCGGATCTCGCCACGGCGCGCCGTGGAGATCTCCTCCACCGAGGGGGCTAGGGTAAAGGGGGCGATCTCCACGCCCTGATAGCCCACTTCGGCGGCATAGGCAAAGACCTCCTCGATGGGCCAGTGCTCAAAGTATTCGTTGCAGGTGGCGAATTTCATCGTCTTCCCTCCGTCGCAAAACAGCCGGATCGAAATTAACCATGTCACCTCCCCCACGCCAGTTGGGTGCTTTCTGAGCCACCCTGGCCCGCGCCTCCAGAGAGAGACAGCCGGCACGCTCCTTGCAGTATGCCCGACTCATGCTCCTGCTCTGTCTCCTCCTGCTCTTGCGGGTGCCGGCACACCCTCAAGACCTGGACCCCTTTGCCGGCGAAGAAAATGCCGCGGCCCGCGAAAACGAATTGGCCGAACAGGAAGGCCCAGGTGTATTCTCCCTGCGCCTGCGCGGCCAGGGCGCGCCGGGGCGGACCCGGCAGTACCAACGCCTCACCTGGAAGGGCCGGCGTCAGGAGGCCCATTTGTTGGTCGAACGCGATCCGGGCGAAAGACATTGGGCCGATTTTGCCGCCGGCTATTACCACTGGTGCCACCCCACCCGTCCTTTGGCCTTCACCGCCGGCGACCTGCGCCCCGGCTTTGGCCAGGGCCTGGTCTTTGGCCGCAGTGGCGGGCGGGGCGCGCCTTTCCCCGCCCTGCGCCAGGACCGCCAGAACCCCGGGTACCGGGCCAGCGGCGAAAACGACGCGCTGCGCGGCCTGGCCCTGGACGGCCGGGCCGGTTCCTGGGAGGTGGTGGTGCTGGCTGGCCGGGCCGGGCGCGATGCCAGGATGGGCAAAGAGGGCCAGGTGATCTCCCTGCCCACCAGCGGCCTGCACCGCACCCGCACCGAAAAAACCGGGCAGGATTTACTAGGCCTCTGAATGGGCGGGGCCCGACTGCGCTGGGCGAGGTCCAGCTATCAGTGGGGTGCCACCTTCCAGGCCTTGCGCTTTGACCGGCGGGTGGATCTGCGACGCAAGGACGACCGCGCCTTCCACGGGCAGACCGTGCGGCTGTCCGGGGCCGACTTCCGCCTCCAGTGGCGGGGCCTGAGCGCTGCGGGCGAAGCCGGGGTGGACGCCCAGGGCCGGAGTGGCGCGCTAACAGTGGCCACCCTGCGGCTGGGACGACAGCGGCTGGGCGCCACCTGGCGGCGTTACGATCCCGACTTCCCCGCTTTCTTCGGCGGGGCATTCGGCCGCAGCGAGTGCGGCGAAACCGGCCTCTTGCTGAACGCCGAACTCCGCTGGCACCGCTGGCAGGGGCGGTTCTGGACCGACAACTGGCGCCCCGCCCAGACCGACCAGCCCCACAGCCAGGTACTCGGCTGGAGCCTGAGCGCCCCGCTGCCCCCCTCCCTGCGTCTGGACTTCTCCGGGCAACAGCACCCCGGCCAAGACCGGCGGGACCGGCTGGACCTGCGCTGGACCCCGCAGCGCCACCTGGAGCTGGCCACCCGTATCGAGGGGCACCGGCTGCGCGGCACGGGCGCGATCACCGCACGGGGCCATCTCTTTTCCTGGCGCGCCGCCGGCCAGTGGCGTCAGCTGGAATGGACCTGCCACCTGAGCCGCTTCCACACTTCCGCCTATGCCAGTCGCCTCTACGAATACGACCTGCCCGGCGCCCTGAGCATCCGGCCGCTTTACGGCAAGGGCTGGCGCTGATACCTGCTGGCCGCCCGCACCTGGGGCCCCCTGCGCCTAACCGGCCGCTACCGCCAGCAGCAGAGCCGGCGCGATGCCGGTCTACAATTGGACTTGGAGTGGCCTCCTTGAAGTTGACACGCGGGAACTCGGTGGATAACTTGAATTATCTGAATTTTCCACCGCCGAATTTTCCGCCCATCGCCCATGGTTGATCAGAGCCCATCCGCCTTCGACTTGGAGGACCGCCTTCGCCGGCTCAACGAAATCGGCGTGGCCCTCTCCGTGGAGCACAACCTCACCGTGCTGCTCGAGCGCATCCTGCTGGAGGCCCGCAGCTTCACCCGCGCCGACGCCGGCACCCTCTTCCTGCTCAAAGGGGACCACCTCACCTTCGAAATCGCCCAGAACGACACCCTCAAGAGTTTTGCCGGCGGCACCCGCGGCAAAATGGATATGCCCCCGGTGCCCCTCAACCAGGAGAGCGTCTCCGGATACGTGGCGGTCACCGGGCAGGCCCTCAACATCGAGGACGTGTACAGCGAACCCGTCTACCGCTTCGAGGGCCCCAAGAATTACGACCGCATGACCGGATACCGCACCCGTTCCATCCTCGGGGTGCCGATGAAGGACCACGAGGACCAGATCATCGGGGTGGTCCAGCTGATCAATCCCCTCCACCCGCTCACCGGGGAAGTGGTGCCCTTCTCGGCCCAGGACCAATCCCTCATCCAGTCACTGGCCTCACAGGCGGCGGTGGCCATCAACAACGTCCGCCTGATCGCCGAGACCGAAGCCCTCTTCGACTCCTTTGTCCAGGTGATGGCCACCGCCATCGACGAACGCTCTCCCTACACCGGGGGCCACATCCGCCGGGTGGCCGAAATGACCATGGCCGTGGCCCACAGCATCAACACCTGCCAGGAGGGGCCCCTGGGATCGCGGCAGTTCGACGAGGATGAACTCAACGAACTGCGCATTGCCGCCTGGATGCACGACATTGGCAAGATCACCACCCCCGAGTGGGTGGTGGACAAGCCCACTAAATTGCACACCCTCTTCGACCGCATCGAACTGGTGCGCACCCGCTTCGCGCTGATCGAGAAAACCATCGAACTGGAGCGCCTCGAAAAGCAGGTCGCCTTGCAGGAGGCCGGCCAACCCCTGCCCGCCGGTTTCGCCGAGGAATACACCCGCCGCCTGCAGGCCCTCGCTGAGGATCTGGCTTTTCTGGAGCGGGCCAACACGCCGGGCGAGTTCATGCAGGATGCAGATCTGGTTAGATTAAACCAGATTGCCAGCCAGGCCTATGTGGAAGGCGGCCAGCAGCGCCCCTACCTGAGCGAGAACGAGCTGAATAACCTGTGTATCCGCAAGGGCAGCCTGACCCAGGGCGAGCGCCAGAAGATCAACGACCACGCCTCGATGAGCATCAAGATGCTGGCACAGATCCCCTTCACCCGCAAGCTGGACCAGGTGCCTCAGATCGCCGGCGCCCACCACGAAAAACTTGACGGCAGCGGGTACCCGCTGGGCCTCAAGGGCGGAGAGATCAGCCTGCAGGCGCGTATCCTGGCCCTGGTGGACATCTTCGAATCGCTCAGCGCCGACGACCGCCCCTACCGGTCCAAACCCATGCCCAGAGAGGTGGTGCTGCGCATCCTCAAGGAGGAGGTGGAGCGCGGGTACCTGGATCGGGACGTCTTCGAGTTGTTCATGCGCAAAGAACTCTATCTCAAGCTCGATGAGATCAAGGCGCGTATGGCCGAGGCCACCGCCGCCCGCAACCCCCAGGATGTATGAGGCCCGGCGGTTTCCTCGGTGTCGTGCTCTTCCTGGTGCTGGCCGGCACCCGGTGTGACTGGACCCTGATCTGCAGCGGGCAGGCAGCCCGCCCGTCCCAGGCGCGCCTCTCCTCCAAGGGTTCTCTGCACGCGCTGGTCGTCTTCGCCCGCTTCCAGGATGAGGACCAGGACAACCGCACCCTTCCCGACTTTGCCGCCTCCATCTTCGATCCCCAACGCCCCGGCAGCCTGACCCATTTCTATCTGGAGATGTCGCGGGGCCAGTTCCGCCTTGACGGGGAGGTGACCCCGCATTGGTACGGTTCGCGCCGACCGGGCGCCGCCAACGCGGACAGCACCGGCCTGACCGGCGACTTCGGCCTTTTCTCCCGCGAGATCCTGGCGGTGGTGGATGCCGACACCGACCTGGGGCAGTACGACAATGACGGACCCGACGGGATCCCCAATTCGGGCGACGACGGGTACGTGGACTTCCTCTTTCTCAACACCCTCAGCATCCCCCGAAACTTCATCGTCGCCGACGCCACCGGGGTGGCCAAGCTGGGCTTGGGCGAGGACTATGTCTCCAAGGACAGCCGGCCCACCGGCGGCTTCGTCCGCGTCCGTGCCGACAGCCACCCCCGCGGCCAGGGAGGCACCCTGCAGCGGGCCCACACCTTTGCGGTGGCGGTGGGCAGCATGGCTCACGAATTTGGCCATGCCCTGGGCCTACCCGATCTCTACGACCTCGACTACAGCCAGCAGAGCGGATTCCCCGACCCCGAAAAAGATTCGGCCGGGGTGGGCACTGGTGCCTGATGGGCCACGGGGCCCTGGGCTGGAACGAGCAGGGCGGCCCCAACCCCTTCGACGATTCCACGGTTATCGGGTACACCGTGGGCATCAACAAGGCCGCCCTCGCCCTCGAAAGCGAAATCGTGGTGGAGGTGCGCTCCCTCGCCGGCGGCCTGGTGCGTCAGCTAGTGCGCCAGCCCGCCGCCCCCGGGCTCTACTCGGTGATCTGGGACGGGTGCGACGAAAAGGGACGGCCAGTGGCCAGCGGGGTCTACTGCTGCCAGCTAATGGTCAATCCGGTGCGGGTGGCCCGGAAGATGCTGGTGCTGTGCTGAAGGGATATCAATTCTAAGTATGGAAAAAGTTTCCCTCGCCGAGCACCAGCTGGGCGCTGCTTGTATATTTTCTTAAAGAGTATGGACATACAGACCGATTATCTGATCGTCGGCAGTGGCCTGGCTGGTCTCTTTTTTGCCCTCAAGGCAGCCGAGCACCATTCGGTGGCCCTGGTGACCAAAGCCACCGCCCTGGAGTCGAACACCGCCTATGCCCAGGGTGGCATCGCCGCGGTGATGGACCAGGGCCGGGATTCCTTCGCCCTGCATGTGCGCGATACCCTCGAGTCTGGTGCCGGCCTGTGCGACCAGGCGGTGGTGGAACTGGTGGTGCGCGAGGGCCCCGAGGTGGTGGGCGAGTTGATGCAACTGGGGGCGCATTTTTCCCGCGAAACCTCCGGTGAACTGTCCTTGGGACGCGAGGGTGGGCACTCCCAGGCGCGGGTGGTCCGCGCCGCCGACTCCACCGGCAGGGAGATCGTCCGGGCGCTGCTGGAGGCGGTGGCCCGCGGCAAACTGAAAATATATGAGCGCCATCTGGCGCTGGAACTCTTGGTCGAAGGGCGCTGCTGGGGCGCCCAGGTGCTGGAACTGGACAGTGGCCAGGTCCGGCGCTTCGCCGCCCCCTTTACGCTGCTGGCCACCGGTGGCGCGGGCCAGGCGTACCTGCACACCACCAATCCAGTGGTGGCCTGCGGCGACGGGCTGGCCATGGCCTACCGGGCCGGGACGGCGGTGGGCAACCTAGAATTCATGCAGTTCCACCCGACCATGTTCTACCAGCCTGGCGGCCCCTCTTTCCTCATCAGCGAGGCGCTGCGCGGTCATGGCGGGGTGCTGGTGGACCGGCAGGGCCGCCCCTTCGCCGAGCACTATCACCCCAGCGGCTCGCTGGCCACCCGCGACATCGTGGCCCGGGCCATTGTCGGCGAGCTGAAACAGAATGGCGACGAGTGTGTCTTTCTCGATGTGAGGGGCGTGGACCCGGCCGAGACCAGGCAGCGTTTCCCCGGCATCAGCCAACACTGCGCCCAGCGGGGCATCGATATCACCGCTGACCTGATCCCGGTGATGCCGGCGGCCCACTACCTGATGGGCGGGGTCAAGACCGATACCTGGGCACAGACCGAAATTTCCGGCCTCTATGCAGCCGGCGAGGTAGCCCTGACCGGCCTGCACGGGGCCAACCGCCTGGCCAGCAACTCGCTCCTGGAGGCCCTGGTTTTTGCCCGCCGGGCCTGGCACCACGCCCGGGAGCAGGCGCTGCCGGCCCTGCCCGCCGGCCTGCCCCACTGGCAGGGGCCGGGCCAAGGCCCGCTGCCGGCCCCGGGACAGCTCGCCGCGCTCAGACAGCAACTGCGCCGCTGCATGTGGGAGGAAGTCGGCATCCTGCGCACCGTCGCCGGCCTGGAGCGGGCCTGTCAGACCCTCGACGGCCTGGCCGAGGAAAGTGAAGCGCTCTACCACCGGCATGCCCTGGAGCCAGGGCTGGTCGAACTGCGCAATCTGGCCACCGTCGCCCAGTTGATGGCCCACGGGGCCCGGATGCGGCAGGAGAGCCGCGGGGGGCATTTCAACAGCGACTACCCGCAGCGCGACGACGAACACTGGCAGCGCGATACCCTGATGCGCGCCGCCTGCTGAAGCGCGGTTTTAACGAGGGAAAACCATGAACAGATACTGCTGGACAGCCCTGCTCCTCTGCGCACTGGCCCAGGCGGCTGGCGCGGGCGAGGCCATGGTCACCAAGGTGCGAGGTCTCTCGCTCAACGTCGACAAGGGCGCCGACCAGGGCCTGGTGGTGGGCATGGAGGTGATGGTGGTGCGGCCCCCGGGCGAAGCGGTCATCCACCCGATCACCGG
Organism: Candidatus Latescibacterota bacterium; assembly: GCA_009691525.1. Lineage (GTDB taxonomy): Bacteria > Latescibacterota > UBA2968 > UBA8231 > UBA8231 > SICG01. Next base: position 40,259 of record SICG01000019.1, read on the forward strand.
CGAAAACCTGGGCTCCCCCGAAATCCGCCTGGCCGCCGGTCAGGTGGCCAAGGTGAGCGCTGGTTCGGGGGTGGTCCGCCTCAAGGGGCTGCCGCTGATGGCCGTGCGCGCCGGCGACGTGATCCGCTTCGTGGCCACTGGGTCCCCGAGCCAGGTGATGGAGCAACAGACGCACACCGAGGTAGCGAAGAAGGAGGAAGCGGAGGAGCGGCAGCAACTCAAATCCGACGTCTCCGGCCTTACCCGCGATGTCAAAAGCATCCAGGGGACCATCCACACCCTAGAAAATATGGTGGCGCGGCTGGAGAAGGTGGATGAGCGGTTCCGGGCCCAACTGAAGGGCATCAGCGGCGACATCAACGGCCTCAGGCGGGAGATGAGCCAGATCCGCGAGCAAGTCAGTGCGCTGGTGTCGCCCACGGTCGGGAAAATGAGAGGCGAAAAACCCGACTCCCTCAGCAGCGAACAACTGGACCACCTGCGCCAAGTCATCCAGGAGGAGATCCGCAAGCTGCGGGCCGAGATCCCCCCGGAGACCACCGTGGTTCAGGCGGCGCCAGCCGTGGAGGAGCACCACTCCGAGCCAGAGGTACACGCTGAGCCGGAGCACCACGAGGCGGAGCACCACGAGCCAGAACCCGCCGAGGAGGAGCACCACGAAGAGGAAACTCCGGCGGTCGAAGAGCCGCCCTTCTACACCGCCACCTGGTTCCTGAGCGCAGTAGGCGGACTTGGGGTGCTGGGTCTGGGTTACTATCTCTGGCTCTACTAGCTTTTCTATGGGTCAAAAAGGGCTGTTTTCCCTCGGAGAAGAGGGGTTGAAAACTTGACCCGATTACCTTGAGGTCTGTAGGGTCTTGGTATGAAGACCAAGACCTGCTTTCGTGCGCTGTATAGTTTCCCCGGTTTCCGAGCCCGTGCCCACTTCAAAAGCGGGGTGCAAGGCGACCCCCATGCCCGGGTAGTGGCCTTGGTGCGGCGGCAAAAAAAGGGTCTGCGCTGGGTGTGGGCGGCGATATTCTTCGTTCTACGACCGCCGGACCTACCGCGTCCGCGATCTGGACAGCG
>SICG01000169.1 GCA_009691525.1 Candidatus Latescibacterota bacterium
GACCTGGCGAGGGCCGCTCTGGATCTTCACCCATTCCTGGTGGCGCGGCGATTGGTTCAGCCGTACCTGCAAGCTTTCCTGAGCGCCGACGGCAAGGGCTCCCAGCAACACAAAAACAGCGCAGAGTGTCTGGCGCATGTTGCCCTCCTTTAAAAGAAAGGGTCAGCGGGATTTGGTCTGCCCCCAGCTCGCCTCCTCCACCGCCGAGGGCAGCGAACTGGTCAACCGGCCCAGTAGATCGAGCCAGCGGGTCCAGGCCTGGTCGTGGGCCAGGCGGTTGGCCTCGGTGGCGCCGGACTCGGCACCGGCGCGCAGGAAACCGTGGCCCGCCTTTTCGTAAGTCACCGGCTCGTAGACCTTGCCGGCCGCCTGCATCTTTTCGGTGGTGGCCGGCAGCGTGGCGTTGATGCGCCCGTCGTTGCCCCCGTAGAAGCCGTAAACCGGGCAGCTGATGCGGGCCAGGGCGGCGGCGTAGGCGGCGACAGCGCGCAGGTCGGCACTGACCTGCGCGGGCGGCAGGCCGGAGACGGCGCGGGTAAGGGCGCTCTGGTCGGCAAAGTCGGGGGTGCGCCCTCCCTCCGGGCCCATGCCCGAAAGCAGGTCCGGGGCCAGGGCGGTATATCCGGCCGCAGCCAGGCGGTCGGCCACACTGATCACCCAATCGCTCAGTCCAAAGATCTCGTGGATGAGCACCACGGCCACCTTGCCTTCCCCGGCCTGCGGCCGGGCCAGGTACGCCTGGACCTGGCGCTCGCCAGCAGGGATGACGATCCACTCAGCAGAAAAGGCTGGCACGGCGGCCAGCAGCAAGAGCAAGGACAGGCAGCAGGACATGGGGCCTCCTGGGGTCAGAAGATGCTCAGGTGGATGTACTTTCCCGGTTCAGCGCGGATGGCGGCGGCCAGGCCGGCCAGTTCATCGCCGGCTTTCTTCATGCCGGCTGCCGCTTCCGCAGCGCGGTCGTAGAGGGCGTCGTCCTTGGAGAGTTTGCCCAGCGTGCCCTCGCCCCGGTCGATGCGCGCCAGGATGCTCTCGGCCGAGTGAGAGGAGCGCTCGAGGGCTGCGGCCGTGCTGTCCAGCTTTTTGGTGAGGGCGTCGATGCGCTGCACCACCCGGTTGAACTGGGGCCCGGTGGTGGCTTTCTCCAGGCCTTCCACCGAACGGCGCAGGCTGCCGGTGATCGCCACCAACTCGCCTCGCTGCTGGGTGGTGACCTCGTTGAGCTGCCGCAGCACCTTTCTCAGATCATCCCCCCCTTCGTGCACATTCTGGATGGTCTGCTCGTCGAGGAGCTTCTGCACCCGGATCAGGGCCTGGTCGGCCTGGGTCTGCAACTCGTCGATCTGGTTGAAGACCCCTTTGCCGATGGTGCCGGGCAGGATGTCGCCCCAGCTGGTCTCATGCTCCGAAATGCCGGGGACCACGTTGGCCACCATGCCCCCCAGCAGGCCAGAGGAGCGCAGTTCCACCTGCGAGTCGGTGGGGACGGCGTACTCGCCCTCGACTTCCAGGGTCACGGCCACTCCCTCGGGCACAATTTTGAAGGACGTCACCCGCCCGATGTTCACCCCCCGCATCTGGACTGGATCGCCCCGCCGGATGCCGCCGGCGTCCTTGACCACGGTCTGAATCTTGTAGCGCCCCCGGAAGAGGGCCGCATCGGTGAGGGTGAAAAGCGCGATGATGATGGCCGCCACCCCTAGAATGACAAAAGCGCCCACCCACAACTCGCGATCCCGGGCCCGCGAGGGCGGCAACACCGGAAGGGGTTTTTCCTGGTTCACTGTTCCTCCATGATCTTAAGAGCGACGGCGGTGGCGGCCTGGCGGTTGGCAAAGGCCTGCACTATGGGGTCCTGGCTCTCTTTGAACTCCCCTGGCGTCCCCACAAAGCGCAGCTTGCCGCGGTCGAGCAGGGCGATGCGCTGGGAGATCCCCAGCGCCTGTTCGATGTCGTGGGTCACCACCACCGAGGTGACCTTCAGCCGTGCCTGGATGTCGGTGATGAGCAGGCCGACGACGGCGCTGTTGACTGGATCGAGACCGGTGACCGGCTCGTCGTAAAGCACGATCCGGGGGCGGCCCACAATAGCCCGCGCCAGGCCGACGCGCTTGCGCATCCCACCCGAGAGTTCGGCCGGCAAATCGTTGAGGATATGGGCCGGATCGAGGTTGACGTCTTCGAGCGCCTCGCACACCCGGCGCAGCACCTCGGGCGAGCGCTGGTGCTGGGCCTCCTCCTCAGGCAGGCCCTGGCAGACGTTTTCGAAGACGGTCATCGAATCGAAAAGCGCCGCGTACTGGAAGACATAACCGATCTTGCGGCGGATCTTCTCCAAGCCCTTCCGCCCGGCGTTGCCCACCGACTCCCCTTCGACGAAGACATCGCCCCGGTCCGGCCGGAGCAGGCCGTTGGTGGTCTTGAGCAGCACACTCTTGCCGGTCCCCGAGGGGCCCACGATCGAGATGCACTCTCCTGGCTCTACCCTGAGGCTCACTCCGGAAAGCACCGGCGCATCGTAGGCTTTATAAATGTCCCGATACTCGATCATGCGCGCTTCAATTCAGGAAGAGAGGGGGGAAGAGCGCGTCCAGAATCAGCACCGAGATGATCATCATCACCACCGAGGAAGTGGTGGCACGGCCCACCCCTTCGGCGCCCCCCCGGGTGCGAAAACCCATGTGGCAGGAGATGAGGGGGATGATGAAGCCAAAGGCCAGCCCCTTGCTCAGCGAGTAGAGCAGGTCCCAGTTATGCCAGAAGAGCCGGGCCCCGTAGAGAAAGGTTTCCGGACCCAGTCCCATGGTGGCCCGGGAAGCCAACAGGCCGGAGAAGAGCCCCACCGTGTTGGCCAGCCCCACTAGCAGGGGGGTCGAGAGGATGCCGGCGATCAGTCGGGGGGCAGCCAGCGCCGGCACCGGATCGCGGCCCAGGGAGTAGAGGGCGTCGATCTGCTCGGAGACCTTCATGGTGCCCAGTTCGGCGGTGATCCGCGCCCCTACCCTACCGATGAGCACAAAGGCGGTCATCACCGGGCCCAGCTCCAGGATGACACTGGCGGTCACCACACTGCCCAGCACGTAGAGGGGGACCGAGCCGGTGAACTGGTAGCCACCCTGCTGCGAAGTGACCAGCCCGGACAGCAGCCCGGTCACGCAGACCAGGGGAATGCTTTTCACCCCTATAGAGTAGCTCTGGGACACCACCTCCCGCATCGGCACCCGGCCCCGCAGCGTGGCCTCTCCAATCCGCCAGAGGAGCACCGCCATGCCTCCAGTATGATGCCCCACGGCTTCGGCCGCACGTCCCAGGGTGTGCAACAGACCGCGCAACCCTATCTTTGCTAATTTAGTGACCATACCGGATATAAATATGACCCGCCGGCTCCTGTTGTCAATCTGGCACACCCCATATTGACAGCCCGCCCTTCCCGGCCCATGTTTCAGCAGCAGTCGCGGCGCCCAGGGTCCCCCGAGAAGTCCGCATGACCCGCAAGGATATTCGCACCATCTCCATCCACTGTGCCCGCTGCCGGACCCTGCTCTACCGCTACTACAAAGGCGGCCGGGGCGGTCTGGTCAAGTGCCGGCCCGAGCGCATCGCCGAGGACTTCACCGCCGGTGACCTGAAGTGCCCGCAGTGCCACCAGGAATTTGCCCGCCACGCCCTCGTCGAAGGCCGGCCCGCCCACAAGATCATCCAGGGCAAGGTCTACACCCGAGGCATGTCCAGAAAGTGAGGTCAGCGCCATGAGTAACAACTACGTCTATATCAGCCTCCCCAGCGCCGCCAAGATCGCCTGCTACACGCAGGACCCGGATACGGGCAAACTCTCCTTCCTGCACGACACCGCCCTGCCCGCCGGGGCGGCCCCCCTGGCGGTCGATCGTCCTCAGCGCTGCCTGTACGCGGCCCTGGGCAGCTCTCAGATCGCCAGTTTCGCCATCGCGCCGGACAGCGGCGAGCTCAAGTCTCTGGGTCTGCTCTCCCTCAGCGCCGTGCCCTGCTTTCTCAGCCTAGACCAGACCGGCCGCTTCCTGCTCTCTGCCTATTACACCGGCGGGGCGGCGGCCGTACATCCCCTCAACCCCGACGGCTCGGTAGGCGAGGTGCCCGCCGTGTGGCTGAGCACGGCCCGCTGTGCCCACGCCATGCTCACCGATCCCTCCAACCGCTTCGCCTTTGTGCCGCACGTTTCCAGCAACAACGTCATCTTTCAGTTTCTCTTCGACGAAAAGACCGGCCGGCTGGAGCCCAACCGGGTGTCCAAGATCAAACCCCTGCCAGGGGCGGGGCCGCGCCACTATGTCTTCCACCCCACTCTGCCGGTGGTCTACTTCGACAACGAGCAGGGCTCCAGCGTCACTGCCTACCACCTGGACGGGCAGGGTAGCCTCAGTCCCTTCCAGACCCTCTCCACCCTGCCGGAGGGCTTCTCCCGCGAGAACTCCTGCGCCCATATCGCCATCCACCCCAGCGGCCGCTTTCTCTACGCGGCCAACCGCGGCCACGACAGTCTCGCCTGTTTCGCCCTGGACGCTCAGGGAAAAACGACCTCCCTGGGCCAGCAGGCCACTGAAAAGACCCCCACCCATTTCGCCCTCGATGCCGCTGGGCGCTTCCTCTACGCCGCCGGCCAGGGCGGCGACCGGCTCGCCTCCTACCGCGTCGATCCCGAAAACGGCCAGCTCTCGCCTCTGGAGGCCTATACCGTGGGTGCCAACCCCTACTGGGTGCTGCCGGTCAGCCCCAGGAAAGCCTGAGGACTGCCATGGCCACCTACCTCTACCTAGCCCTGAACGGCGAGAGCAAACTCGCCAGCTATACCCTGAATCCCGACACCGGCAAACTCGCTCACCACGAGGACGTACAGCTCACCGGCGCACCGGGGCCTTTGGCCGCTGACCCCACCGGCCGCTTTCTGTACGCCGGCCTGCGCTCCACCCGCCAGCTGGCCAGCTTTGCCATCGACCAGTCCGGCGGCCGGCTGAAGCACCTGGGCAGTGTGCCCCTGCTCTCCGACCCCTGCTGTCTGAGCGTGGACCACCGGGGTCGCTTTCTGCTCTCGGCCTACTATAGTGCCGGCGCCACCTCCGTACACCGCCTCGATACCCAGGGCGCAGCCGTGGAGCAGCCGGTCATGTGGCTGAGCACCGCCCCCTGTGCCCATTCCATCTTCACCGACCCCTCCAACCGCTATGCCTTCCTGCCGCATGTGGCCCAGACCAACGCCATCTATCAGTTCCTCTTCGACGAAGAGACCGGCTACCTAACCCCCAACCCCCTCTTCAAAGTGGCGCCTCCACCCGACACCGGACCGCGCCACTACGTCTATCATCCAACCCTCCCGGTAGTCTACTTCGACAACGAGCAGGCATCCAGCGTCACTGCCTACCACCTCGACACTGCCCAGGGCACCCTCTCGGCCTTCCAGACCCTCCCCACCCTGCCGGCCGATTTTTCCGGCGAGAACACCTGCGCCCAGATCCGCATCCACCCGGAGGGGAAGTTCCTCTACGCCGCCAACCGCGGCCACCACAGCATCGCCTGTTATGCCATCGACACCCACTCGGGACAGCTCACTTCGCTGGGCCAGCAGCCCACCGAACAGACCCCCCGGGACTTCAACCTCGACCCTCGGGGCCGCTACCTGTACGCCGCCGGCCAGGCCAGCGGCCGGCTGGCTGTCTACCGCATCGACCCCGCCAGTGGCCGGCTAGCCCCAATCGAAACCTACGAAGTGGGCAAAGCCCCCATGTGGGTGTTGCCCCTCGAATTGGGATAAGCTGGCGGGGTTGTCGCCGCTTGAGATTATTTAGGACTAGGAGGTGTTTGTACCACGCCCGGCAGGTTGATGCGGCCGGACCCTTGTCCTATACTCCTTTGGAGAAAGCGAGCAGCGCGATGAAAAAGATCAAGACCATGGTATTTGGCGGCGGCGAAATCCACGACTGGAAGGGCATCCAGCCCGAACTGGTAGAAGCCCTGAGCGCTGCCGAAATCATCGATATCCACACCGTCCAGAATGACCTGTCCGCCCTCGAACACCTCGACGGGTACGATGTGTTGGTCTTCCACTACACCGTGGGCACCATCACCGACACCCAACGGGATCATCTTTCCAAGTGGCTGGCCTCGGGCAAGGGCTTTGTCGGCATCCACAGCGCTGCCGATTCCTTCCGCGACGACCCCGATTACCGAAATCTGATCGGCGGCCACTTCATCACCCACCCGCGCTACCGCCAGTACCAGGTGAGTGTCAAGGACCCCGAGCACCTCATCATGCAGGGCATCGAGGAGGAGTTCTGGGTCACCGACGAGCAGTACATCCTCTCCTACGACCCGCGGATGCACGTGCTGGCCACCGCCCTGTGGAGGGGCGAGGCCATGCCGGTGGCCTGGACCAAGCCCCACGGCAAGGGACGCGTCTTCTACCTGGCCCTGGGCCACGACCCCCGGGCCTGCGGCAACCTCATCTTCCGCAAGATGCTGCTCCAGGGTCTCATGTGGACAGCCATCGAGGAGTAGTCTCGCTTATGCGCTACAAGGTCCTGCTCTCGCCCATCTTCACCAACCCTCAGTTTGACACCCCCCAGCGCAAGGTGATGCTCAAAGAATTCGCGGCGCTGGCCGACCTGGAGTACTACACCGGCGACCTGACCCCGGAGAAATCAAAGGGAGTGATCGGGGTGATCGCCGACTCGGCCCTGGTCCACGACGGCTTCTACACCGAGGGCCAGGACCTGCGCATCATCGCCCGGTGGGGCGTGGGCTACGACAAGGTAAACGTGGCGGGGGCGACCAAAAGCGGGGTGCTGATCACCGTGTCCCCAGAACACATTGAGACCGTGGCCGAATACGCCATCACCCAATGGCTGGCCACTCTCAAGCGGGTCTATACCCTCAACCACCTCTCCCACGCCGGCGACTTCTCCATCATCCGCACCTACGAGGCCCAAGCCTCCACCCTGGGCATCTACGGGCTGGGCCGCATCGGCCAGGCCGTAGCCCGGCGCGCTAAACCCCTGCTGGGCGAAGAAGGCCGGCTGCTGGTCTACGATGTGCGGCCCGACATCAAAGAACTGGCCGCCAGCCTCGGCGCCGAGGCCGTGGACCACCCCGGCGACCTCTTTGAGCAGTGCGACACCGTCACCCTGCATGTTTCGGGGGACGAGACCGTGGTCACCTACGACCTGCTCTGCGCTATGCAGCCCCACGCCTCGCTGATCAACCCCTCGCGCGGAAATTTGGTGGACGACCAGGCCGTCAACCGGGCCATCCGCGAGGAGAAACTCTACTACTACGTGGTCGATGATCCGGTGAACGGCCCGCGCGCCATCCACAAGGACCACCCGCGCATCATCTGCACCAACCACAACGCCGGCATCACCGTGCAGTCCACCATCCGCCTGGACCGCCGCACCATCGGCCAGGTGGCCGACGCCATCCAGGGCAAGACCCCGGCCCACGTGCTCAACCAGGAAGTGCTGGGCCATCCGCGGGTAAAAGGCTTTTTGAAGGGCTGATCCTTGCCAAAAAATCAGGGGCTGGGCGCAGGGAATCTTCTCCGCCTGGCCCTTTTTCTTTTGCTGCTGGGAGGATGCGGCAAGGACCCTGCGGTAGCGCCGCTCTCCCAGGAAGAGGTCGGGGGCATCGCCGACAGCCTGCTCCCCACCCTGCGCGATGGGCTGGTGGCCACCCAGGCCGGCGGCGGTCAGGTCCTGGGGATGCAGGGCACATTGGAAGTAGCGGGAACCACCTGGGATTTTGCCGGCTATTCGCCAGATGGGAACCTCTTTGCCGAGGGCCAGCTCCAGACCGAGTCCCACCCGGCCCGGCTGCGGGTCTGGGGGGAGCTGTCCCTGAGCGGGGCCCAGCAAGGCACCCTCTTTCTGGACCTCACCCTGAACGTGACCAACGGCACCTTTGCCGGGGTGGCGCGGGTGGGCGACACCGAAGTGCCGGTTTCCGGCCGTTTGTGCTGCCTCGACTGAAGCTCCCTCTTTTTCACCTGGTCAGATGGGGTGTATGGGGAGGTGCGGGAGACGGCAGCGGGAAAGCCCTTGGTCTAGATACGCTGGCTTTGAGCGTGGTTGGAGCATCCTGAAAAACGGCGACCTGCTCTCAGTGGCCAACTCACCCGAATTTCTTCGGTTCACGCACTAGTTATCATCACGATGATCCAGGGCGGTCTCAAAGTGAGACCCGGCGGGCTACCCCGCCGCAATCTTGAGGCTTCATAGGATGACATCCTGCTCTCCCTAGCTGACAGGAGACCAGAGAAGGAGATACTCGCTTGGCCGAGCTAGACAGACTGCGAGAAGTGGAGAGTAAAGAAATCGCTTGAATCGGACTATCCCCGGCCAAAGGCCAGGGCTTTACGCCCGATTCATGGCTTCGCCACCGCGATTTCTTAGGGCACTGCCCCAAACAAATCAAGTTGCTGCGGACTTTTCTCTTCTTGGCGATGATACTGGA
>SICG01000170.1 GCA_009691525.1 Candidatus Latescibacterota bacterium
GGTGCCGTCTGGGGCGAGGCCGCCGTCCGAAACCAGCAGTTCGTAGTACTTGAAATGAAAAGCCGCCCCCCGGATCAGACTGCTGATCAGGCGCAGCGAATCCACCCAGTACGTGGCGCCTAGGTCCAGCGTGATGTGGGCGTTGATATCCTCGTTCGCTCGCGCCGAAGGCGCCGTGGGCCACCACAAGGTGTACAGCAGGCCATCGGCCAGGCTCTGGTTTTTGCCGGTGGTGATCTCGGGGCGTTCGGCGGTCTCCGGTCCCACGTCGATGTCGATGCGGCCGCCTTTTTTCGCCAATTCCAGGGCCAGATTGTCCCCGAAGGCTTCTACCTCGATTTCGACCAACTTGGCCTCGGGCGGGGCCTCGAGCGCCTGGATACGCACCACCTGCACCAGGGTTTCTTCGGGTGTCCGGGGAACAAACTCGACGAGGTGGAGGTGAGTCTCCTTGAAGCGCTTTTTGAGGTGATAGACCACGGTGCCGGGAATGGGCACCAGGGCGTTGTCGAGGGCCGGTTCGCCAGTGGAGAGCAGCAGGTCGAAGGTCTCGAAGGGTGGGTTGCCGGGGAAAAATGCAGGCGGATCCGGCGGACAGAAACCACCCGGCCCAAATCGACCTCCAGCCAGCCAGCCTTTCCCAACCCCGGACTCCAGCCAGTGCCCAGGTCGCCGTCGATGGCCAGGCCTGCCTGGCTCCTATTGGCGCCTGCCCCGCGTATCCCGCCGCCAAAAGCACTGGCGTCGAGGGCGGCATTGCTGCCTTTGTGAACCGGCACCAGGCTCACTTTCCCCTCCGGACTCAGCAGGGTGATCCCCCTGGGCAGGTTCCAGCGTTGCCATTCCCGAGCCGTATCGAAACGCAATTCCTCCGCCCCGGCCTCCAGGGAAAGCCCCAGCAGGAGCCAACCCCACCAGCAAGTCACTGGCCGGCACCTCCCCAACGTGCCTGGGCCAGGGCGTAATCTTCTTCGGTATCGATCTCCATGTATTCCCCCTCCGTCGTCACCAGATGAAAGGGCAGTCCGTGCGCCAGCATCTCGGCGAAGAGGTGGATCAGGTACGCCTGCTCAAAAGGCTTCCCATCCTTCCACACCTGCCCGGCCCGGTCCTGCCTGACCCGATGGTAGTGCGCCCGCAGTTGGGCCGCTGCCGTGGCCGAAAACTTGGCCACCCCGATGTATTCACCGGCAGCGGTTTCCGCTGCCAGGCCCCGGTCGATCTGCGCTACCCGGTCCCCCTGGGCCTGCACCTTCTCCGCGTCGTGCTCGGGATGCTGGCTGCGGTCGGCGTACCGGCTGCGCCACTCGGTGTCCACACACAGTACCCGGTCCCCCGGATGCTCCAATGCCCGGCGCACCACTCCGGGGCGGTAGAGGATATCGGCGTAGGAACAGACAAACCCCTCGCCCATCTGCGCCTCGGCGCAGAGCAGCGATTCGAGGATGTTGGTGGACTGCCAGCGGGGATTGTGGCAGAATTCGAGCTGGGGATAGTCGGCGCGCACCTGCTCGAGGCGGTACCCGCCGACGAAGACCGGCCGCTCCAGGCCGGCCTGGGTCAGGGCCTCCAGCACCCAGTCGAGCAGGCGCCGCCCTGCCACCGGGGCATAACACTTGGGCTGTTCGTCGGTGAGGGCCTTGAGCCGGCTGCCCCGGCCCGCACCCAGAATGATCGGCCGCACCCGTCCTCCTTTTGGGCTACAGTATAAAGGGGGGGGATTGGATGGCGCAACTCAGGGTTGCGGAGGGGGAGGTTCCTGGTCGAGGATGCGGTAGATGGGGTTGCGGTTGGTGTTTAGCAGGCGCGCGGCTTCGGAGATATTGCCCCCAGCCTGGGCGATGGCGCACCTCACCACCCATAGTTCGGCTCGGGCGGCTGTTGGTACCGCCTCAGGCGAACAACTCTTCGAGGGGCAACTTCCACCCCGGCACCACCTCGCCCCCCTCCAATACCTCGCCCATCCCGAGCACGCGGATATCGCTGGGAGAGCAATGCACGGCCACTTTGCGTCGGCGCGGGTCCACCACCACCACCATGCGCGTGCCCGCCTCCAACCAGTCGGCTACCTTGCTCTCAACCTCACTGTACTGATCGCTGGGTGAGATCACTTCGACAACTAGATCTGGGGCCCCTGGCCAGAAACCCGCGATTTTGCCGACTTCGTCCAGGCGCTCCTGCCGGACAAAGGCCACATCCGGGGCGCGCACGGTATCGGGATCGAGGGCCAGGATGAAGCCGGTTTCTGCAGCATAGGTCGCCCCTAGGTTATTCGTCTTCACATAGTGGGCGAGATACATGCCAACGCTCATGGCAATTCTTCCGTGATCGTTCCCCGCAGGCACCATCTTTCTCAACTCTCCTCTCACCAACTCGTAGCGAAAAGCGTCGTCCGGCAACTGCAGCAATTCCTCCGCGGTCATTCTCTCAACAGTCGCAGTCATGGCGCACCTCGCAAGCCTTGGGTTTCGATCTACCCTTATATATTGAAGTTATAATACCTAGTCAATGACCCACAGTACCCCTCCCGGTTGACAGCCCCCCCCTCCCTTCCCATAGATTCTCTCATTCTTTCCCACCTCAGGAGCATCCCATGAAAATCAAAGAAATCCGCCTGCTGCCTCTCGCCGGCGCCACCGGCGACGGCGGCTGGGCCCAGGGCTTTGAAGAAGACGACAACCTGCATACCCTGGTGGAGGTGATCACCGATCAGGGCGTGGTGGGTCTGGGCAGCGCCTACACCTCAGCCAAACTCATCGAAGGGGCCCTGGGCATCTTGCGGCCCATGCTCATCGGCGAGAGCGCCATCGAGCCGGCCCGGGTGGCCGAAAAGCTGCACCAGTCCACCTTCTGGCAGGGCCGCGGTGGGGCCGTCACCCACGCCATTTCCGGCATCGACATCGCCCTGTGGGATATCTTCGGCAAGGTCACCCGCCAGCCCATCAGCCGGCTTTTGGGTGGCCGCTACCGCGAGAAGATCAAACCCTACGGCTCCCTGCTGATGACCGAGCCAGAAAATCTCCCGCCCCGCCTCGAAGACGCGGTCGCGCGCGGTTTCAGGGCCATCAAGATGGGCTGGGGTCCCTTCGGTAGGGTTTCGGCCGAGTTGGACGAGGCCATTGTCCGCATTGCCCGCCAGACCGTGGGCACAGAGGTGGAACTGATGGTGGACGCCGGCGGCTCGGACCGCTACTGGCCGCACGGGTACAAATGGGCTATCGAGACGGCCAAGATGCTGCGCGACTACAACGTGACCTGGTTCGAGGAGGCGCTGCGGCCCGACGATTTGCAGGGTTATATCAAACTCACCGAAAATGCCCCCCTGCCCATCACCAGTTGCGAGGTGCTCACCCGCCGGCAGGCCTTTATGCCCTGGATCGAGAGCCGGGCGGTGGACTATATCCAGCCCGACGTCACCAAGGTGGGCGGCCTCACCGAGGAGTACCGCATCGCCATGCACGCCTACGACCACTCCATCCTCTTCGTGCCCCATGGCTGGAACACCGCGGTGGGCCTGGCCGCCGACTTACAACTGGTGGCCGCCGTGCCCACCGCCCGCTGGGTGGAGTACATCACCCCGGCCCCGTACATCGAAGATCTGGTGCTCGACCCCTTCAACCTGGACGCCGAGGGTCTCCTGAGCATCCCCGACGCCCCCGGCTTGGGCGTGCGCTGGAACCCGGAGGGCATCGAGAAGCATTCGCGCAAGAAACCAACCCCCTCTGATCTCTGAGCGGCGAGGCAATAGCCCTGGAAGCCTTTCTCGGGGAGCGGCGGGGTAGGGAAGTCCGCGTGGCGCAGCACCATATAGATGGTGCTGCGGGGGAAGGGTCTTGGGGAAGGGAAGCAAATACTACGCTGCACCCCATACGTTGGGGTGCAGCGGGACGCGCCTTGAGAAAGGCTGGAGCGGGCTATGCCGCGACGCTCCCCTGGCAGACCATCATAATAGGAGTCCCACCTCATGTCTGAACCTCTTCCCCTGGCCATGGTCGGTTGTGGCGGCATGGGCCATCGCCACCTCTATGGTTTGGCCGAATTGCACCGGACCGGCCGCTCGCCCTTTGTGCTGGTGGGCGCCTCCGACCCCAACCTAGACAATGCCAACTCCCTGGCCGACCAGGCCGCCGATCTCCTGGGCCGGCGCCCCTCGGTGGCCAAAGATCTGGAGGGCCTGCCCGCCGAAGTGCAGGCCGTGGACGTCTGCACCCTGCCCGCCTTCCACCACACCGCCTCCATCGCGGCCCTGGAACGGGGCTGGCACGTGATGTGCGAAAAACCCATGGGCCTCACCCTGCGCGCCTGCCAGGCCATGATCCGCGCTGCCCGCCAGGCCGGGCGGGTGTTGTCCGTGGCCGAGAACTACCGCCGCGATCCCATCAACCGCTTGGCCCACGCCCTCATCGACGCCGGAGTGCTGGGCCAGCCCCGCCTGCTCATCCACAACACCCTGGGCGGGGGCAACCAGATGATGATCTCGGTATGGCGCCACCAGAAGAATGCCAGCGGTATCTTGTTAGACGTGGGTGTACACTTCGCCGACATCATGGAGTATTTCCTGGGGCCGGCGCTCACTGCCTACGCCCAGACCCGCCTGCACGAGCCCATCCGCCACAACCCCATCGCCGGCCGCGACGATGCCGAGAAACGTTCGCCCGCCGGGGTGTACGAACGCTGGCAGAAACAGATGCCCGCCCAGTTCGAGGCCACTGCCGAGGACGCGGCCTACGCCACCATCCTCTTTGCCAACGGGGCCGTGGCCCAATACATCGAGGATCACGCTGCCCACGGCCAGGGCTTGTGGCAGCGCACCCTGTACGGCAGCAAAGGCTCGATGAACCTGCCCGGCGACCGCAGTGGCCAGCGCCTGCAACTCACCCTGGCCGGCAAAGAGTCTATCGACGACCAGCGCCTGCTCGACCTGGTGCCCGGCTTCCGCCTAGATCCCACCACTGCCGCCCTCTTCGGCGGCGATCGTCTCTACGAGTACCACTTCCCCTTCCCCGAGATCGACCGCAAGCTGATCGCGGTCGAATACGCCGAATTCGGGGAGGTCATCCACAACCAGCAGGCCCCCGAGGTGGGCGCCGAAATGGGCGCCCGTGCCGTGGCCCTCTCCTATGCCCTGCTCGAATCCCAGGTGGTGGGTCGGGCCGTGTCGGTGGAAGAGGTGCTGGAGGACCGCCTCAACGGGTACCAGGCCGAAATCAACGCCTCGCTAGGACTTTGATTACATGCCTGCCATTCTCTGCCCCAGTTGCCGCAAACTGATCGACAGCACCGAAAAGCGCTGCCCCTTCTGCGGCCAACTGCGCCCAGGGATGTGGGGTTTCACCTCCAAACTGCGACGCATGGGGGTCGAACTCGATTTCTCCAAGCTGATCGTCATCGTTTGCGTGGTCCTGTACGTGCTGTCCCTGCTCAGTGAACCGGCCAATATCTTCCGCGTCCAGGGCATGATGAATTTTCTGGCACCCGGAAGACAGGCCGGCTTCTGGTTCGGGATGACGGGCGGTGTGCTGGTCTTTGACTACGGCCACTGGTGGACCCTGATCACCGCCATCTACCTGCACGGAAATCTGTTGCACATCTTTTTCAATATGATGTGGGTGCGCCAGCTGGGTCCCCTGGTCGAGGATCTCTTCGGCCCGTACCGGCTCTTCATCATTTTTACCGTTGCCGGGGTCACCGGCTTTCTGCTCTCCTCCTTCAGCGGCACCGCCTTTACTCTGGGCGCCTCTGGTTCCATCTTTGGGCTCCTGGCCTCAGCCATTGTCTACGGCCGCCGTCAGGGCAGCGCCCTCTTCACCCGCCAGTTCCTGCAATGGGCGGTGATCCTCTTTGTCTTCGGCCTCATCTTCCCCAACGTCGACAACTGGGCGCACCTGGGCGGCTTTATCGGCGGGTACGCCACTGCCTACCTCTTCAGTCGGCGCCTGGACAGCCGCGAGGGTCTTGGCGCCTATCTGGGCGCGGGCATCTGTGCGCTGCTCACCGTGGGTGCTTTTGTCCTGCAGGCCTGGACGATGTTCAGCTTCTACCAGGGATGAAGGACCGCGAAGTCCTCGCCTTCTTTGATGCGACAGGGCAACGTCTAGGGACCAAATCCCGCGCCGAGGTCCACCGCGACGGGGACTGGCACTGGCTGGTCTTTGTCTGGGCCGCGCGCTTGGATGCGGCGGGCAGTGTCCAGGTACTGTTGCAGGTACGCAGCCGGCCCGGTGATCCCTTTTGGGGTAGTGTGGACGCTCCGGCCGGGGGCCATGTGCTGGCCGCCGAGAGCCCGGTGCAGGGGGCGCAGCGAGAGTTTGCCGAAGAGGTGGGGATCGCGCTGGCCGAAGAGGACCTGGTCTACCTGGGAGAGGGAAAGCTGGAAAACCCCACAGGCGAGTGTCAGCGGGTAATCGAACACTTCTACCTGTGCACCAGGCCCATCCTGCTGGAGGAGACCTGTTTCAGCGACGAGGCCGGGGGGTTTGTCGAGGTGGAACTGGAGGCGTTTTTGGGATTGGTGGAAGGACAGCGCGGAGGCGTCGGTGGGTTGGGTCGCCTTGCCGGGCAGCATGTGGCCCGCGAAGTGGAATTGACCTGCCAGCAACTCGCCCCTTACTCGCCAGCCATCCTCGGCGAGTTCAGCCGCTGCCTGCAGGCCATCCGCAATTATGGGCTCAAAAGGGCGTGACATGCGCATTGAGACTCACCCAAGCAGCCTGATACTGTTGCGGTCCAGGGAGCGGTACTGGTTGGCCTCGGCCAGGTGTTGGGTCTGAATATGGTCCACCCCTTCGAGGTCGGCGATGGTGCGGGCCACCTTGAGGATGCGGTCGTGGGCGCGGGCCGACAGGCCCAGGCGGGTGCTGGCGGCGTGCAGCAATTCCTCACCCTTGCCAGTCAGGGCGCAGCAGACGCGCAACTGGCGGGGGCGCAGCTGGGCGTTGCAAAAGAAGCCGGGCTGCTGGGCAAAGCGGGCGCGCTGACGCAGGCGGGCGGCTTCGACCCGCTGGCGGATCTGGACCGAGGGCTCGCCGCCTTGTTTGGCGGAAATCTCGGGATAGGAGAGGGCTGGCACTTCCACGTGCAGGTCCAACCGGTCGAGCAGGGGCCCGGAGAGGCGGGCCCGGTAGCGGCGGATGAGGGCAGGGGAGCAGGTGCAGGCGTGGTGGGTGTCCCCCAGAAAACCGCAGGGGCAGGGGTTCATGGCAGCCACCAGCATAAAGTGGGCCGGGTAGGTAAGGGAAAAAGCGGCGCGGGCGATGGTGACCGTGTGGTCTTCGAGGGGTTGGCGCAGGGCTTCGAGTACCGGCCTTTTGAACTCGGGCAACTCGTCGAGGAAGAGCACCCCGTGGTGGGCCAGGGAAACCTCGCCGGGCCGGGGGCAGGCCCCTCCGCCGATCAGGCCGGCATCGGAGATAGTGTGGTGCGGGGCGCGGAAGGGGCGGGTCACCACCAGGGGCTGGTCGGCGGGCAGCAGGCCAGCGGCCGAATAGATCTGGGTGGCGCTGAGGGCTTCTTCCATGGAGAGGGCCGGCAGGATGGAGGGCAGGCGGCGGGCCAGCGGGGTTTTGCCCGAACCAGGGGGCCACTGAGCAATATGCTGTGGCCCCCGGCAGCGGCCACTTCCAGGGCGCGTTTGGTGCTCCTGGCCGCAGACCTCGGCAAAGTCGGCCTCGTGCTGGATGGCGGGATTAAAGAGGGCGTCCAGATCGGCGGTAAAAGGGGCCAGCCGGCAATCCCCTTCGAGGAGGTCAACGGCCTGGGCCAGGGTGCAGACTCCGTAGATCAGGGGGCCGGCGGCCAGGGCGGCCTCGGGGGCATTGGCCTGGGGGAGGATCATGCCGTGGGTGCCGCGCGTCCGCAGGCCCAGGGCGGCGGAGAGGGCGCCGTGGACCGGGCGCAGGGCTCCATCGAGGGACAGCTCGCCCAATAGGGCGAAGTCGGCCAGGCGAGTGGCGCGCAACTGCCCGGAGGCGGCCAGGATGCCCACGGCGATGGGCAGATCGAAGGCCGAGCCCTCCTTGCGGATGTCGGCAGGGGCCAGGTTGACGGTGACGCGGCGGCGGGGCCACTCGTATCCGGCGTTGCGCAGGGCGGCCATGACCCGCTCCTTGCTCTCGCGCACGGCGCTGTCGGGCAGGCCGACCACGGTGAAGGAGGGCAGTTGCCGGTCGGTGTCTACTTCTACGTGGACCAGGTACGCGTCGATTCCCAGGGTTGCGGCGCTGAGCACGACTGCAGGCATAACGAGTCTCCAGAGAGGCGGCGAGCTACCGGAGGGTGTCGGGGA
>SICG01000020.1 GCA_009691525.1 Candidatus Latescibacterota bacterium
CACCCCGCTTTTGAAGCGGGCACGGGCTTGGAAACCGGGGAAACTATACAGCGCACGAAAGCAGGTCTTGGTCTTCATACCAAGACCCTACAGACCTCAAGGTAATCGTGTCAAGTTTTCAACCCCTCTTCTCCGAGGGGAAACAGCCCTTTTTGACACATAGAAAAGATAGTAGAGCCCTTTTTATTTCCGTTGGCGGCGTTGGCTTCCTGGTTCTCATCCTCCTCGAATTTCTCAAGAACTCCGCCACCATGAGGCCTCGAGCGGAGATGGCCCGCAAGGAACTCAAGGAGGACGAGGCGCGTATTGCCGGGGAACAGACCGGTGCGGCCTCGGCTCAGGGCAGCACCCAGGAGGTGCAGGACCGAATAAAAACGCTGGAGAAGGATCTCAAGGAACTGGAGAAGAAGGGGGAAGAGTTCAAGGAACGAGAGCGGCGGCGCAAACCCACCAAGTTCAAGCTGGAAGAGTGAAGGGTTAGAAGCGCTGCCGGCGCCCCGGGGTGCCGCCCCGGCTGTGCTGCGGGCAAATCTCGGGCAGGGCGCCCCCCTTGATGAATAACTCGTCCTGCTGGCGCGGGCAGTAGCGGGTAGCCAGCTTGTGGCTGTCCTGGCAGACCGGCATCCTGACCACCAAATCATCGGGATACTCAAAGCCCTCGTCCGCCTCCCGGCGGTACAGGTCCACCGTGTGATAGACCTCCTGCATAAACTTCAACCACATTGGCAACGCCGCCACCGCCCCTGATTGGCGCGGCCACAGACTCAGCGCCTGGTCGTCCATGCCCACCCACACCCCTGCCACCAGGTGCGGGGTGAAGCCCACGAACCAGGCGTCCGCGTAACTGTCGGTCGTCCCAGTTTTGCCCGCTGCCGCGACCTTGAAGCCCAGCTCCTGGGCCTTCTGGTAGGCGGTGCCGCCCGGCTCCGCCACCACCGAGTGTAACATGTCGGTCATGATCACCGCCACCGCCTGGGGAAGTGCCTCTCGGCTGCTGCCCGGGGGCTCCAGCAGCGCGTTACCCTCCTCGCCGAGCACCTTCTTGATGCCCATCGGCTCGTGGTAGATGCCCCGGTTGGCAAAGACGCAGTAGGCGGCCACCAGATCCAGCAAATGCACGGCGCTGGTGCCCAGCCCGATGGAGGGAACCGCGGCGATGGGGGTGGTGATCCCCATCTGCTGCGCGTAGCGCTGCACCCGATCCGGGCCGATCTCCATGGCCAGGCGGATGGCGATCATATTGCGCGACTCCTTCAGCCCCTGGCGCAGGGTCATGGGCCCTTTGAACTCCCGGTCGTAGTTCTCCGGTTTCCAGATCTTGCCGTCCGGCTCGGTGATGGGGGTAATGGCGTTGTCGTCGCGCACATCGACGGGAAAGAGGCCGTTGTCGATGGCCGCCGTATAGATAAAAGGCTTGAAGGCCGAGCCGGGCTGCCTAAGGGCCTGGGTGGCGCGGTTGAACTTGCTCTCGTCGAAATCGCGGCCCCCCACCATGGCAAGGATGTGGCCGTCGTGCGGGTCCATAACCACCATGGCCCCCTGGACGATGGCCGAATCCGGGCGTGGGCCGCGCTGGCCGGCCAGGTAGTCGTCCACCCTTTTCTGCACCTCGGCCAGTTCGCTGACCAGCACCTTCTCAGCGATGCGCTGCAGGCGCGAATCGATGGTTGTGTAGATGTTGAGGCCGTCCTGGTAGAGCCCCTGGCCGAACTCCTTTTCCAGCTGCTGCCGCAGGTATTCCTCAATGAAGTAGGGGGCCATGCCATACGTCTCGGCCCGCCGGTTCTGGCTGATGGCTACCGGGGTGCGCTTGAGGGTGTTGTACGCAGCGCGGCTCAACCGGCCGGTCTTCACCATGGAGTCGAGCACGATATTGCGGCGCTCGCGGGCCCGCTCGCGGCTGCGCAGCGGACTGTAGGTGGTGGGCGCCTTGAGCAGGCCGGCCAGCAGGGCGCATTCCTCCACGCTGAGCTGGTTGACCTCCTTGCCAAAGTAGAACCCCGCCGCCGACTTGAGGCCGTAGCGATTATGGCCAAAGGAGACGGTGTTCAAGTACATGGTGAGGATTTCCTGCTTGGTGTACAAGCGCTCGATATTGACCGCAGTAATCTGCTCGCGGATCTTGCGCGCAAAGGTTGCTTTGACGTCTCCCACCGTGGCGGTGCTGCGGTAACGGCCCACCTTGACGAAGAGGTTGCGGGCCAGCTGCTGGGTGAGGGTGCTGGCCCCCTGCGCCGTCAGATTGACGGAGAGCACATTGGCCCACACCGAACCGAAGATGCGGCGCAGGTCGATGCCCCAATGGTCGTAGAAGCGCCGGTCCTCGATGGAGATCAGCGCATCCTTCATCGCCTGGGGGATCTCTTCGTAGAAGAGAATTTCCCGGTCTTCCTCGAGGAAGTTCTTGAGGTGTTGGCCGTCTGCCGAGAAGACTTTACTGACCCGCTTGGGCTGAAAGCGTTCCAGCTCGTCCAGGTCGGGCAGATTGTCGTTAAAGGCAAAATAAACGGCGGCCGGGCCCAGGCTCAGGACCAGCAGGCAACCGAAGATACCGATAAAGGCGCGTTTTACCATCTACCCAACTCAGTCGTACTGGCCCTTCACCTGCCGGGTGTTGTACTCCAGCAGATAACGCAGGTGTGATTCGTCCTGCGGATAGGACTCGGTGGCCGGGTACGGGTACGAACTCATGCCATGGAAAGGCAGGGGACCCACGGTCAACGAGTGGGCCGAATGGAAGTCCATGTCCTTGCCAAAGCCGTCGGCGTAGAGCAGAAAGGCGCGCCTGGTCCCCGGTGCCGGCGGCGGCAGCACGGCCGCGTCGAACTGCACGCTGAGTTCGTCGCCGTGGAACATGATCGCATAACGATCGTCGGCCGCCTGCAGCAACTCGGTGACCTCGCCCTGGCGAGTGAAGGCCCCTTCATGCGTGCCCCAATCGGCCTCCGTCTGTAATTGATCGTAGTGGTAGCGAAAGGCAAAGGTGCCTTTGACCGCCGTGTGAGCCGGGTATCCGCGCCAGTGCAAATCGCCATGCGCCGGCTGCAGGCGGACCGGGGCCAGGGTCAGGTCCTCGGCTTCCCCCACTAGGAACTGATCCCAATAGATGGGGGTGTTGGTGCTCAGGCGCACTCGGTAATCCCCCGGTTTCTTGAACACCCCCTTCAGGTCGAAGAGCATGTGCTTGGGCAGGCCGGCCGGGACCCCCATGTCCGGGGTGACCAGCTGCCACCCCCCGTCTGTCCCTGGCACCTCCAGCCGCACTGGGCGCAGCTCCAGACCCTGCTGGGCAGCGGCCCAGTTGGAGGAGGAGTGGGCGTAATCGACCCAGCCGTACCCTAGCAGTACGGGGTGGGGGTTGGCTTCCAGATCACCCAGATCGAGGGTGAGTGTATACTCCTGGGCGTACCCGTGAATGGGGGTTTCCCCAAAGCCAGTGTACCACTCGTCATCCACCTTGGCCAGCACCGTCGACACCTCCTGCCGGCGCTGGTCGGCGGCCCCTCGCAAGGGCCGCAGGCCGCGCAATGGGTACAGGCGGAAATCCGGGTACGGCGGGGCGCTGAGCAGACGTTCGTTGGGATAGACTTCGACGCCTTCGGGATGGTCGACGGCCACCAACTGGAGTTGGTCGAGGTAAATGACCTCCTCAAGCGCATTGGCGATGCGGACCTCGTATTTACCCTCCCGCGGGACGATCTGGCCCAGGGGCACATATTCGTCGGTGTCCGGGGTATTGTATTCACCCGGCGCCAGCAGGTAGCCGATGATGGCCCCACCCAGAATGTCGGTCACAAAGCGGAATTCCACCCCATCCCACACATAGAGGATGGGGCAGGAGGTGCCTTTGCGGTTGAGTTCGGTGAGGGTCAGCCGCTGCCCGGCCCCGGTGGCCAGCTCAGTCTGCCGCACGCCGCCGGGCCAGAGGATGCGCACGAACTCCACTGAATCGGACTGGGCCAGCCCAAAGCTGAGGACCTGGCTTTCGCCGCTACCGCCCCTCAACTCGCGTTTCTGCAGGCGGTGGGCGGTTTTCACTTCTACCTTGGTGCCCAGGCCGCTGCGGTTGCTGTTGAGCCCCAGCAGCGCGATCTCGATCCATTTGCCGGCCTGGGTCTGGTTGCGCAGCAGGTTGCCAGCTGTCCAGATATCGGCCCGGCCGTCGCCGTCGAAATCGGCCACCAGCACCGGGCCTTCCCCACCGGCCGGCAGGGCATTACCTTCGGCCTGCAATTTCCCCCCCCGCCAGACCAAGGGCTGCAAGCCCCAGGCGCCCACGGCCAGCAAGTCTACATCCCCGTCGTTGTCGAAGTCTGCCCCGCGCAGCAGGCGGCCCTCCCCCTTCAGTGTCAGGAGCGGCTGGGCCACAAAACCGTGGCCATGTTTGTTGAGATATAGGGTAAGCTGCCCGGCAGGGCTGAGAGCCGCCAGATCCATGTACCCATCCTGGTCAAAGTCCTCCACCCACAGATCTATGGCGTCCATGCCGGCCAAACCCACGGCATCGGCGATGTCGGTGAAGGTGCCATCGCGGTTGTTGGTGAACAACTGCCCACTCCCGGCGGTGGCGATGACAAAGTCCAGGTCGCGGTCGTTGTCGAAGTCGGAGAACACCGCTTGCCGGCCCCCGGTGCTGGTGCCGAGACCAGCCTTGGCGGTGAGGTCGCTGAATTTGCCGGTCCCCTCATTGCTCAACAGCCGAGTGGCACCTGGGGAGAGCAGCAGCAGATCCAGGTCCCCGTCGTGATCTAGGTCAGCGGGGATAATCCCGCCAGCCGCGCCATCGATGACCTCCGGTGTGGCCCAACTCCCCTGCTGGCCCCGCAACAACTGAATCTGGAACCCGGCCAATACCAGGTCTGCATGCTGGTCGTTGTCGAAATCGGCGAATACCCCGTCGATAAAATCTCCCGCGCCCAACACCTGGCCAGATGTCCAGCGGCCCTGCTCGTTGCGGTACAGTTGCACCCGCTCCCCCCCCAACAGCAGATCCTGGTCGCCGTCCTGGTCCTCATCCAGCATCGCCGCAAAAGACAGCCCGGCCGGCAAACCAGCCGGCGGCGCCTCGGCAGCGGCAAAAGTCAGCGGCCCCTTGGCGTCATCCTGCTCGGGCAGCACCCCCCCCGCGTCGGTGACCGCCTCGGCGTATTTGCCTTGTCCCTGGTACGATGAACTGACCCCCTCATTGCCGGCCTGCTGCAGCTGGTTGAAGGTGCCCAGCACCTGCTGGAACTCCTCCTGCTTGCCCTGCTGGCGCAGGAGTTGGGCCAGGGCGTAGTAGGCCGATACATTGTGCGGGTCGAGTCGAATGGCCTGGTGGAAGGAGGCCGCCGCTTCCTCGGCCTGCCCTAGCTTTTCCTGGGCCCGCCCCATATAGTAGTGCACCAGGGGATCGTCGCCGTCCCGCTTCAGCACGGCCGAAAAAGCCTGCAGCGCCTGGTCGTATTCCTTGCCCTGGGCCAGGTAGATCAGCCCCAGGGTATACTGGGCCTGCGCATGGTCGGCGTCCTGGCCCAGGGCGTTCTGGAGGGCGACCAGGGCGCTGTCGTATTTGCCCAGGCTATAATAGGAAATCCCCAGATTGGCAAAACCGTTGGCGTAGCGCGTATCCAGGACAATAGCGTTGCTGAACTCATTCCGCCCGCGGCTGTAGTTGTGCTGGTCCATGTAGACCACGCCCTGATTGTTGTGCCAGCGGGCCTGCCGAGCCTGGGGGCTGTCGGCGCCCTGGCAGCCAACACCGGCCAGCAGCATGCCGCACCAGGCCCAGATCTTGACGCGCTTGGGGGTCATCCTTATATTTTCTCCTCGTCATCAAAGCAGTGCCAGCGGGAGTAGCTCAGTTGGTAGAGCTCCACGTTGCCAACGTGGTTGTCGCGGGTTCGAGTCCCGTCTCCCGCTCCATTTTTGGGCGCCAATAATATACGCCGCGCCCGGAATTACACGCCAGGACCGGCCCCCGCAACGGGGGTCGGTCCTTTTTTGTGCCGAGGCTCAGGAGGGCTGCGCCTCTGTTGTCACCCCTCGCCGCTCCCCCAATTGCAGCAGGGCCGGCAACAGGGTGATCGAGGTGACGAAACAGCAACTCATGCCGATCAGCGCCAGGATGCTGATCGAGGTGAGGGCGGGATGGTGAGCGGAGAGGCAGCCGGCAAAGCCCACCATGTTGGTCATCGAGGTGGCCACCAGCGCCATGCCCGTGGTGCGCAGCACCAGGCGCAGGGAGCCAGGCCCTTCCTCGCGGTAGCGGTGAAAGATATGGACGCTGTTGTCGATGCCCATGCCGATCACCGTGGGGAAGGCGATGATATTGTAAAAGTTGAGGCGGATGTCGAAGAGGTACATGAACCCGGTGGCCCACAAGAGCCCGGTCAGCAGCGGGGCCAGGGCCAGCAGGGTGTCGCGGACCTTGCGCAGATCTGCGTAGAGCACCGCAGAGATGATGAGCAGGGTCAGGGTGAGCGCCTTGATGCCGTCGCTGACCATCAGCTCCAGCATCTCGGCGAAGATGATGTGGGAGCTGGAGGCGTAGAAGACCTTGCCCGAGGGGGTCGGGATCACCTTGACTTCCTCGGCGAAGCGGATGGCGTTGCGGCCATCGCGCAGGGGCAGCGAGGAAGTGATCATTACAAAGTTGAGCAGCTTCCCATCCTTGCCGCGGAAGATCTTGGTTTTCTCGCCCGGCAGATCCTCCAGGCCCAACTCCCGGACCTCTAGGTAGGAGCGCAGCGAATCCACCCGACCGCGCTGCGCGGCAGAAAAGAGGTGCTCGTCGGCGTCCAGCAGCCAGCGGATGCGGCCGATGATCTCCAGCTTGACCCCCTGCTCGAAGGGCAGGGCCGAATAGACGCTGCGGACCAGGCCGATGGCCGAGGAGTCGCCGGCGGCGGCCTTGCGCTTTTCCAGGGCCGCCACCACCTCCCCGGCCTCGGCGGCGCTCTCGGTGAGCACGATGGCCGGAGAACGGACCTCCCTGACCTCTTCGGGCAGGGTGAAGCCGGCACTGGGAGAAGGCGGCTGCAACTTCTGGAAGTCGTACTCGAATTCGATGTCCTTGAGGTGATAGAGGGCGTAGGCGGTCAACAACACGCACAGTCCCAGCGTGAGTCTGGGCAGCGGAAAACGCCCCCGGCGCAGCAGGTGGGCCGGCGGTGCCTCCTGCCACAGGCGCATCAGGCCCCAGCGCTCGGCCAGCACGATAAAAGCCGGGCAGACGGCGATCATCGCCACCAGCGAAAAGATGATCCCGGTGCCGACGATGAACCCGAACTCGTAGAAGCCCTTGAAATCGGCGGTCATCATCGAGAAGAAGGCCACCGCCGTGGCCAGGCCGCTGGTGGTCAGCGAGGTGCCGGTGTGCTGCAAGGTCTCGCCCAGGGCCGGCTCCACCTCCAGGCCCCGCCGTCTGGCCTCGCGATAGCGGGCGAAGACGTGGATGCCGTAGTCGATGCCCAGGCCAAAAAGGATGGCGAAGAGACCAACGGTAATCTGGTTGAGGTTGCCGATCACCAGATAGGTCAGGCCAAAGGTCCACACCAGGCTCATCACCAGGGGAATGGCGACCAACACCGCCGAGAGCACCTGCCTGAAATAGAGGGAGATCAGCGCCAGCACACCCAGCAGGCTCAGCAGCGAGCTGAGCTTCATATCCTGCATCAGCGCGTCGTATTGGTTGGCGTTGTTCTTGACCGCGCCCTGGTACACACACTTGATGCCGGGGTGGTAGCTTTCGGGATGGAGGGCAGCGATGGTCTGGTCGACGCTGGCCATCAGGCGGCGGGTGAGCTTGATGTCAGTGAGCCCGCCGGCCGGGTAGACATTGAGGGCGATGCCGTTCTGCTCGACGGTGAGCAGGTAGTCGCGGGCCAGCCCGGTTTTCTCGGTGCGCCCCTGGTACTTGTTCTCCAGGTCGGAATAGTCCAGCACCGGCTCCCCCTCTTCGAGCGGCACGTAGAGGGGCGACTGTCTGAGCTTCTGCTCTTCCAGGTACTCGGCCAGGCGGCGGTGGACCTCCTCCAGGTCCTGACGCTCCATATAAAGCAGGCGGTTGCGGCTGTAGAAGTCGTGGTCCTCGTGGCGGCTGACCACCGCGGTGATCAGCGGGTTGTGTTCGAGGGAGTCGGCCAGCACGTCGACGAAACGGGCGGCCTGGTCGAGGTCCGGGGAGGTGACAACAATGATAAGCGGGCTGATGCCCCCCACCCGCTCTTTGATGCGGTTCAGTTCGCGGACACTGATGTAGTCATCGGGGAGCAGGTCAGCGAAGTCGGTCTGGATGCGCAGCTGCGCGGCGAAGTACCCCCCACCCAGCGAGAGCAGCAAGGCCAGGAAAACGATGCGCAGGGGATGGCGATGGACATAACGGGCCAGGCACCCGTAATCTAGACGCATGCAGCGATCAGTTCTTGACCTGACGCAGGCCGTCGAGCTGTTTGCCCAACTGTTGAATGAGCTGGTCGTAGGGGTGTTTCAGGAGGTAACGCGAGTACTGCCGCTGGTACCCGTCCGCAGTGCTAGCCCCGTCGATGATCAGGTCATACACCCGCCACTGTCCCTGGCTGGCGCGCAGCAGATAACCGATGGTCACGTTCTCCTGCTTGAGGGGCACTGCCGCATGTACGGTGGCCCGCTCGCCCTCCACCTTTTGGTCCTGGTAAGTGGTCTTTCCCTCGCGGTAGTAGCGCAGGAAGCTGGTGTAGTTCTTCTCGCGGATGATGGCGCCAAAAACCTCGACGAAACGCTGCCGTTCTGCGGCGGTGTGTTTGTCCCATTCGGCGCCCAGGGCCAGCCGACTCAGTTCGCCAAAGTCGAACACCTCGTTGATGTGGTGGTCCAACTCTTGGCGCAAGGCGGGGGGCAAGGGGCCGGTGGGGGCTTGTTTGACGATGGCCTGGGCCTGGGCGTCGCGGCCCTGGAGAAAAGCAATGGGGTCGGGCAGCTCGGCCGCCCCCGCCGCGCCCAGGGTCAGGCAGAGGGCGCTCATAGCACCAAAAAAACCCAATCCCCTCATTTTAATCCACCTCTCTCTACTTCCCCGACAAGGGGGGTTGGTTGGGGGGTGAGGCGGTCTGCTCAGCCTTTGCCTCCTCATAACAGCTGCAATAATTTTGGATCAGCCCCTTTTCCTGGGCATCCCTGGTCCACACCCGCAGGCCGGCGTAAAAGGCTTCCGCATAGGAGTTGGTGGAGTTGGCGTCGGTGAGGATGCCCAGGCCCATTGTGCGATCGGGAGGGATCTTGCCGTAGAATCGCTTGTGGTCGGCGACCACGTCCACCTGCTCGAAGGCCCATTTGCCCAGGTTCTCTTCGCCGCTTTCCATCACCACAAAGTAAGGGCGGGCCACTTTGTTGCGCCGCCCCGAGGTCCCCTCCTCCAAGGTTGAACTCCACACGTACTTCATCTGCGTGAGTATGCCCAGCCAATTGGTCGAATAGATCACGTAGAGGCCCCCGGCACTGTCGTTGGTGCTGTCGTAGCGTTCGTCCCCGCCCGGAGGGAGGACGTTGACCCGCCAGCACCAAGTCAGGATAGGATAGACCAGCGGATTCCACTGGACCTGTTTGCCCAGGATCACCGAGGAGCCGCTATCGCGGGCCGCCAGGTAGTGCTGGCCCTCGGCACCTTCCACCTGGTAGGGCTTGGTTTTGTCGTCGTCCTTATTACGCCAGGTCCAGTCCTTGGGCAGCTGGCCGGCCGGAGTGTTGGAGAAATCCTCCAGGAGGAGATACCCCTCCCCTTGTTCCTGGGCCGGACTGCCAACCGCCAAAAGCAGCAGCAGGCCAATCCCGCCGACCAGGGCGCGCTTCATGGCCGCACCTTCAGGGAAAGGCCCCCGGTGGTTTTCTCGAGTTTGGCCAGGGCCAGGTTATGGCGGTACACCGCCTCATAATAGGCCTGCTCGCTCTGGGCCCAGGCCTCGAAACCGGCGATCAGCTCTTTGGCCTCGTCGGCATCCAGCTCGTAGGCGTCCTGCGCCTCCTTGAGCCACTGCCGGCTGAGCCGGCGGGTTTCGATGGCCGCCCCCAGTTCGCTGAGGGCCTGCTGGTAATTCGTATGGGCCCGCTCCACATCCACCCGGATG
Source organism: Candidatus Latescibacterota bacterium (assembly GCA_009691525.1). Classification (GTDB taxonomy): domain Bacteria; phylum Latescibacterota; class UBA2968; order UBA8231; family UBA8231; genus SICG01. The sequence goes on from SICG01000020.1 coordinate 10,083, forward strand.
CCCTGGGCGTTGAGACGCTCCTTGGCCTTGAGTTCCTGGTATTCGGCCTGCGCCTTATCCACTTCCGCGCCGATAAGGTTCCACTCCAGCGCCTGCCGCAGCCGCAGCACCATCCCGCCGTTGAAGTAGTTGAACTCGTCCTTGACGAAGGGACTGTGCTGGTCGGTACGTTTGGGCGCCACGGCGTAACGCACCCCGCCGCTGAGCATCAACTGTGGATAGTACGCCCCCCGCGCCGCCTTGACCATGGCTTCCTTGGCCTTCAGGCCGGCCTGGAGCTTGCGCCAATCGGGTCGTTGCCCCAGAGCCCGGGCGCAGAGGCTGTCTAAAGGCGGGAGGACTGCGGTTTCGGGCACCAGTTCCAAGGTGTCAAGTTCCACGCTCTCACCCTCCTTCAATCCGGTCTTCCAGGCCAAAGCCGCCTGGGCCAGCGCCAGCTTCTGTTCGATAATCTGTCCTTGCTTTGCTAGTTCCACCAACGCCAGCCTGAATTTGTAGTGCCCCGACAAGGGGATGGCCGGGTTCTCCTCAATCTCGGCGCGTTTCTCGGCTATCTTTTTTTGCAAATCGTCCGCCAGGTCCCCTAGCTGATGGGCCAGCTGGATGCTGTAGTAGAGTTCGGCCACTTCCAGCACCAGATCCAAGCGCTGCCCCTCGACACCGGCCTCCTCGACCACCACCCCCTGCTGCGCCGCCCGCCCCAGCGCCGCCGCCCCGGCCACGTACAGGGGCTGGACAAACTCCAGTTCGGTCTGGTTGAAGGGGCCAAGATCCCGCAGCCCGGAGGTGTCCGCCGGGGGATTGAAGATGTCGCCGTGGGCAGCGGGCACCAACCCACTGGTGCTCTCCAGGCGCAGGCGGGGCAGGAAGCGGGCAGCCTGCAGCTGCCGCAGCCTGGCTTGGGCCCCGGCCACCTTCCACGACCCCTCCCCGGTTGCGAGGGTGTGACGCAGGGCCAGTTCAGCCAGTTCCTTTAGCGTGTAAGGAGGATCGGGATCAGCGGCCCAGGTCTTTGCCGTCCAGGCGCAAACACACAACCACAACAGGGTCCAGGCGCCCAAGTGCTTCATCAGGGCAAGGTCCCTGCCTGCGCGGCGGCCTGTTGCTGCGCCTCTTCGGCGCGGGCCAGCTGCCGGCTCATCTGCGAGAGGAAGATCCAGCCGACCGAGATCCAAAAGATCTTGCGCAGCCGCTTGACAATGCCCATCGACAACCCGGCGGCCGGATTGAGGCCCAGGCTGATAAAAAGAAAAACCTGGCTGCCTTCGAGCACACCGATGTTGGAAGGCATAAAGAAGAAGAGGCTATTGATGCTCACCGACAGGGAGGTGAGTAAAAGCGCCACGGTGAAGTCGATATCGACCCCCAGGGCACTCAGGATCACATAGGTCTCACAGGTCCCTAAGAGCCAACCCACGGTATGGCAGGCCACCACCGCGGCCAGGCGCCCCTTGTGACGCTGGTAAAAATGACCGATGTGGTCGTCGATGCGCCTGGCTTTGGCCATCTTGCTCGCGATCCAATCGGTCTTGATGCCCAGGCGGCGGATCAGGGTCAGCAGCGAGGTGAACAGGTGGTGGTGCTGGTGGTAAAGCCCCCAGACCAGCATCCCGCTGGCCACCAAGATTACGCCCAGGCCCAGTTCCACCGAGTGGGGCAGGGCATGGGGCAGGTCCCAGTAGAAAACGACCAGCAAAAAACCCAGGGATGAGAACACTAGGCCGGTGAGCACCTGGGTGGTTTTGTTGACCACCACCGCCGCCAGACTCAGCGAGGTGGGGGCCTGGCCCTTGAGCAGGTACGCCTTGAGCGGTTCGCCGCCCAGGTTGGCCAGGGGGGTGAGTTGGCTGACCGCGTCGCCGGCCAACTTGGCCCTCAGCAGAGCCGAGAAGGGCGGTTTGAACGCCCCGGGCGGGAAGGCGAAGTTCCAGGCCAGGGAATTGCTCAGGTGCCAGAGGAAGGCGACCAGCAGCACCACGGGGAAAGACCACTTGACGATGGCCAGGTGGTGCAGGACTTCCCCCACACCCGTCTTGCCCACCAGATAACCCAGCAGCAGCAGCCCCAGGCCAGGGAGCAGGAGCCTGAGCACCTTCATGGCCGGCCCTCTGCGGCAGAGGTCCCCGACACCGGCACCGGCATTGCCTCCTGGCTCTCGACGGGCGGGTAGGCCTCCAGCATCTTCTGCTGAGAGATCAGCACCCCGACAGCCACCAGGTGGATACCTACTACCGTAAACCAGTACATGAACTCCAGCGCGTTGGCCAGGGCAGCAACGAGGTAGATAAAGGAAAAGGTGTCGCGTTTGGCCAGAAATCCGTACCGCTCGGTGAAGCGGTAGAAACCGCCCTTCTGGTCTTTGGGCACATGGCGGGCCAGGCCCACCAGGTAATTCTGCAGGCTGCCGCTGCCGGTCTTGAGGGCGTAGCTGTACATGATGCCCAGGGTCAGCAGCAGGGCGCAGATCGCCGAAATACCTAAGTACACATAAAAGGGCGAATCCGGGTGAACCCGGTGCAGACCGACCAGCATGCCGGCATAGGCACACAGATAGGCGATGTTGTCGGTGAGCGTGTCGAACCAGGCGCCGAATTTCGACTCACTCAGCTTGACCCGGGCGATCTCCCCGTCGCAGCGGTCGAGAATGGCCGCCAGCTGCCACAACACGCCGGACCAGGCGAGCCAGGCGTACTGGTCCGGCCGCGTCACCAGATAGGCACTGGCCAGCCCAGCGGGCATCACCAGCAGGGAGGTCACCAGATGCGGGGAGATACCGGTCCCGATCAGGGCTTTGCTGATGGGGATGGAAATACGCGCATTGAGGTGGCGCGAGATAAAGCCGCTGGTGGACTTGGTCACCTGACTGAAGAGCATGTTCTTGACCGCCCTCGAACTGCGGCGGTCCTCGACCCGTCGCCACAGGGCCAGGACCGAAGGGCACAGCTGCAAGGGTCGGCCCCGAACGCGCCGACTCAGCCAGCGCCAAACCTCTTCCCTTCCGGCCAGCAATTCACCGGTAGCACCTGCCACCTCTGCGCTGCACAGAAAAGCCCCGGAGCTGGCGTTTTCTCCCCCCAGGGCAGGGACAAACTCCACCCCGTCCTCGGCGAGGCGGACCTGGGTGAAGGTACCGGATTGGGCCGGAACGCTCACCTGGGCCACCAGGTCCTTGCCTTCGAGACCCCCCTTGACCAGTTCGGTGAGCGAGGCATGGTGGTGCACGTACTCGGCCATCACCACCAACAGCCCTTCGCCCTGCGGTCCAAAAGGCAGCGGGGCAGAGGTCCCCCATTCGAGGAAATGGACTTCGACGTGTAACTTGCGCGGCAGCTGTCCTACGCGGTGCCCTGCCCCGGGGGCGACCACCACCGCCAGCTGCTCGACGCCGGCCCGCGCCATGGTCCGCACCATGCGGTCGAGCAGTGAAAGCCCCGCCACCCGCCTGGAGAGCAGATTGAGACCACGCTGGTGGTCGGGAAAGATCAGCAGGCCCTGGCGGATCATGCGGGGGTCTCCGCTGCCCGCAACTGCCCCTGGGCCTCCACCTCGTCGCCCTGAAAGAGATGGAGGTGGCGGCGGACAAAGTGCAGGTCCTCGGGGGTATCCACATCGGCCCAGGGCAAGTCGCCCACTTCGCAGCCGACCACTGGATGCCCCAAGTCGATGAGCCGCTGCACCCCGGCCACATAGCGCAACTTGGAGGTGGTTCCCGCACGGGCAACCAACTCCTCCAATATCCCGAGCAGGCACCGGCGGCCCTCGCCGGCAAAACGCATGATCCCCACCGATTCGGCGTGGGCAGCCGGCAGACTCTTGCCGATGGCGCGGACCTGCCCGTCCTGCACGTGTAGCTTCATGTCATCCGGGTCGTAACACACTTTGCGGCGGATCATCAGACAGCAGCAATCCTCGGTCGCCAGCAGGTGCTGGAGGATCTGGGGATGAAAAACATTGTCGCCATTGAGCAGCAGAAAATCGCGATCCATCTCGGCGCGCGCGGTCCACAGCGAGACGAGGTTATCGGCCAGCGCATAAAATGGATTATATCTGAGTTTGACTGAGAGCTTGCCCTGGAAAGCAGCGAGGGCGGTGCGGATTCTTTCGATGCCAAACCCGCATACCAGGACCACCTCCCGGATACCAGCGCCCTCCAGGTTGGCCAACTGCTGTTCCAAGATGGAGCCGGCGCCGATGGGCAGCAGGCATTTGGGGCAATTTGCGGTAAAAGGCCACAACCTGCGGCCCTGACCGGCCGCCAGGACTATAGCTTTCATTGCCTTTGGATGCGGAGTACCAACGTGGGGACCAACTATAAAAATCTATGTATAACCGTATGTCCCGTCAATGCGAAACGCGCCTCCGGCTCGATAAATCGCCGCTTGGGGCTTATATTTCTTTCGCGCTTCATTCTCAATCGCCCGGCGCAAGGACCTGGACGTGACCCAGACCCTCAGCGCACCGCCCGTACCACCTGCCAGCACCGCCAAGGCCGAGAGGGATATCAAGGACCTGGCCAGCGGGGCCCTGGTCAACTTCGTCGGCAAACTCGGCCGGCTCTCGCGCGCCGCCTTCCTCTGGGCGGTGCCCCTGCTCTGCGGCCTGGAGGTGCTGGGCCTGTTCAGCACCGCCTGGAGCATCGCCTCCCTCATCCAACGCCTGGGCCGCTTCGGCCTGCAGATCACGGTGGTCCGCTTCGCGGTGGCCGCCCGCACTGCCGGGGATCAGGCCGAAGTGGAAAGGGTCCTGGCCTCGGCCCTGTGGTTGGGCACTGCAGTCAGCACCGCGATGCTGCTGGGCACCTGGCTGGCGGCCGACTGGATCGCCGCCTTTTATGAGCAACCCATCGCCCCTGCCGTGCGCATCATGGCCCTCTCCACCCCCTTCATGACCTGGGCCTGGATCTTCGTGGCCGCCACCCGGACCCTGCGCATCATGCGCTACGACGTGTACGTCATGTCCATCGCCGGCCCGCTGCTCCTGCTGGTGTTCAGCATCGGTGCCGGCCTGGCTGGCTGGGGACTCGAAGGCCTGGCCTGGGCAAATCTGATTATGGCCGTCGGCAGCTGCGGGCTGGCGGCCCACTACTTTGGCCGCTTCTTCTCTCTGAGATCCTGCCTGGCCCGCCTCGGGCAGGGCCTGCCCTGGCGCACCATGGGCCGCTTCTCCTTGCCGGTAATGACCACCGACTCTATCTACGGCGTGTTGAGCAACCTCGACGTGTTGATGCTGATGCGCCTGCTCCCGGGCGAGCCCGGCGCCGTGGGCGCCCAGGTCGGCATCTACGCGCTGGCCAAGAACATCGCCGGCGCCATGCTCAAGGCACCTCAGTCCCTGGACCCCATCTTCAGCTCCATCGCCAGCGAACTGTCGGCCAGGGATCAGCACCGCGCCCTGGGCTACCGTTTCTCGGTGGTCTCTGGCTGGATCCTGACCATCAACCTGCCCATCTGCGCCGCTATCTTGTTAGCCGGCGACGTCCTGCTGCAGCTGATCGGCCACGTGCAGGTCGGCGATTTTCACACTGGCCTCGATGTGCTGGCCGTGTTGTGCATCGCCATGATGGCCCAGGGGCTCTTCGTCATGGTAGATCCGGTGCTGACCATGGCCGGCAGGCCCTATCTCAACCTGTTCAACAATGGTTTTTGGCTGCTGGCTAACATCCTGCTCAATTTCTGGCTGATCAGGGACTACGGCCTGATGGGTGCGGCCTGGGGCAGCATGCTCTCTGCCCTGATGGCTGGAACCCTGCGCCTGGTACAGCTCTATATGATCCACGACATCCTGCCCTTCCACCGAGCCCAGCTCAAACCCCTGCTGGCAGCGCTGGGGGGTATTCTGGCTGGTTGGCTCTGCCGCCAGGTGGCCCCCGCCGGGCCGGCCTGGTCGCTCGGGCTGCCCCTGAGCGCCTTTCTGTCCGTGTATCTGATGACCTTGCACGCCCTGGGCCTCAGCAGCGAGGACCGATTGATGCTCCAACGGGTCAAGGCCCCCTTCAAACGCCTCTTTCGCAGGAAGAAATGAATCCATGAAAGCAATTATCCTGGCGGCCGGGGCCGGCACCCGCCTCAGCCCGCTGACCGATGGCTGTCCCAAATGCCTGGTAAAGGTGGGCCCACGGCCCCTGATCGACTACCAGCTGCAGGCCCTGCGCCAGGTCGGGGTCGACGACGTGGTGCTGGTGGTGGGTTATGAAGCCGATCAAATTCGCGCCCACTGCGGCCACACCGCCCGCTATATCGAGAATCCCGACTACCTCAGCACCAACAGCATCTACTCCCTGTACCTGGCCGCCACCGAACTGGACACCGATGCCTTTCTTTTTAACTGCGACATTCTCTTTCATCCAGAAATCTTGGAACGTCTGCTGACCCGCCCCAACGCCGTGGCCGTGGATGCACAGGTGGCGCGCTTGGCCGGCGAGATGAACGTGGCCGGCGACCTCCAAGGCCGGGTGCAAGCCATCAGCAAAGCGCTGACCCCCGAGCACAGCCAAGCCCAAAGTGCCCAACTGGTCAAATTCGACCGCCAAGGTGCCCTGGCGGTGGGCCAGGAAGTGGAACGGCTGGTGCGCGAGCAGCAGCGCGACGCCTTCCCTACCTCGGCCTATGGGCCGCTTATAGCTCTGCAGCAGCTCTACGCCGTCGAGGTAGGCGACCTGCCCTGGGGAGAGATCGATTCGCTGGAGGACTACCAGCGCGTCTGCCGCGAGGTACTCCCCCGCCTGCAGGGCACCTGAGAGAGACCATGGACCCAGGTCTGGTCTGGATCGATGCGCGGCCACCAGCTGCCGGCTGGCGGCTGTGGGGCATGAACCTGGTCGAACGACAGCTGCGCCAGGCTGCCCTGCACGGTTTTTCCCGGGCGCGCATCTGGGTGTCCCCCGCCTCGCAAGCACCGGTACTGCGCCTGCGCCGGGACCTGGAAGATGTCTTCCCCCTGCAGCTGGACGTGATTCCCTCTGAGGATGAGCGCCCCCTTTGCGCCGCGCTGACCTACGCAGACGAACCGGTGCTGCTCCTGCAGGGCGACCTGGTCTTGGACGACCGCCTGCTGCGCCACCTGCTCAAGGGCGGCCCGGGCACGGCGCTGGCCGAAGGCGACGAGGTGGTGGCCTACCTGAATCCCGCCCAGGCCCGCGCTCTAGCCGGACACTGGGAGACCGGGGGCGGCCTGGGCGCGGGCCTGGCCGCCACAGGCCTGCAACCGCGCCGCCCCGCTGAACTGGACCCCTATGTCCCTTCCCTGCGCCTGACCATGCCGGCCTACCTGCTGCGGGCCCGCGCCAAGAGCGAGCTGCCCTCCCTGGACCATCTGCTCTATCACCGCACCTTCAAGGGGGTCATCGACGCCATCGCCCGGTACGGGTACTACCATCTGGTGCGCTGGATCACCCGCCAACTGAGCCGCACCTCCCTGACACCCAATCTGTTCACCGCCCTCTCCATCCTGGCCATCTGGGCGGCGGTCCCCTGTTTCGCGCTGGGACAGCTCGGGGCCGGTGTGCTCTTGGCCTGGCTGGGGGTGATCCTCGATTCGGTGGACGGCAAACTGGCCCGCCTGACCCTGCACCTGAGCGAGGCGATGGGCGCGCTCGAACACCTGAGCGCTATGCCGGCCCTGGGGCTGTGGTACCTGGCATTGGCATGGCATTGCAGTGGAGGGGAGTTACTGCGGAACACCCCCATGGCCATGGCAACCTGGGTCTTGGTGGGCGCCTTTGTGCTGGACAAGATCGTCAGCAGCGCCTTCAAAAAACGCCACCGCCGGGAGATCTTCGACTACCGCCCGGTGGATGCGGCCTTCCACCTGATCGCCGCCCGCCGCAACGTCAGTCTATTGCAACTGAGCGTGGGCGCCCTGCTGGATCAGCCCCACATTACCTTGGTGTCGATGGCGGCCTGGATGGTCTGCACCCTGCTCTTCCACGCCGGCCGTTGGCTGTTTGTCGAAGTCGGGAAGCGACTGACAGCGCCTAGCGCTTAGGGGTTGTCCCCTTGCCCTTCCCTTTGCTCTTGGCCAGCGGCTCGGGAGGCGGGATGCTCTTGATATAGGCGATGATGTCGCTCAGTTGCGGTTGCTCAGCCGGTCCACCGAAAAATAAGGCATGAACTGCCCGCTGCTCGGGTCGTAGGCGTTGGGATCGAGGCCGGCGATCTGGGCACCCAGCCCGTCGCCCTCCCGCACCTTCTTGGCATAGTAGGCCGGCTCGCGGTCGCTGGGCAGGGCGGGGCCGATACCGGACCTGGCGTTGGGGTGACAGGAGTGGCAAGTGGCGTAGAACAACTCGCGCCCCTTGATCCGATCCCCCTCGTCGAAACCCAGGTACTCGCCGGTGCGGTCGGCCCCCGAGGTGAGGGCCAGGGATTGGCGCTGCTGCTTGCGGTTGATGAAGCGCAGGTAGGCGCGCAGATCGACAAGCTGCTGGGCGGTGAGCCGCTGGGGATTGCGCTGGAAGTGCTCGACACAGACTGCCGCCGCCGCGCCGATATTGGCATAGGCGTTGGCCTGTTCCGGTTCCCGCCCCCACCAGTTGGGGCGGCTGGCCGCCCCGTACAGACTGTGGCCGGCCCGGATCAGGCCGTCGTCCTGGGCGGCCTCGTCGAAGTCGGTGTGGCAATGTACGCAGGAGAGACCATTGGTGCCCAGCGGCGCCGAGTAATAGAGGTGCCGGCCGGCGTCGGCCTTGCCAGTGATCACTTCCGGCTCCTCCTGGGCGCCCAGCGCCAGGGGCGCCAGGCAACAAGCCAAGAACAGTAACATCAATTTCATCATCTCGCCCTATTTTGGGTGTTATCAATACCTAACTGAGTAATCCCCCCTTGCTGTCAAGAGTTTTGTGTCCATGAGCGGCCGGATCATCTCGCTGCGCGGCGGTGCCGAGCATAACCTAAAGGACCTGGACCTGGACCTGCCCCACGGCAGACTGATCGCCATCACCGGGATCTCCGGCTCCGGTAAGACCTCCCTGGCCTTCGACACCCTCTACGCCGAAGCCCGCCGCCGTTTCCTGCTCACCACCAACCCCGGCGGGGCCCGGCGCCTGCGCGCGCCCCGGTTCCGCCTGCTGGAGGGCCTGGCCCCGGCCCTGGCCATTGCCCAGACCTGTGCCCCCCAGAACCCCCGCTCCACGGTGGCGGTGCTGGCGGGGATCTACGACTACCTGCGCCTGCTCTTTTCCCGTCTGGGCCAGGCCCACTGCCTGCGCTGCGGCGCGCCGGTGCAGTCCCAACGCTTCGAGGAAGTCTACGAGATCGGCGCCGGTCTGCCCGCCGGCACCGCGCTGACCGTGCTGGCCCTGCGCCGCGTGCCCACCGAAGGCACACCCGCCGATTTTCTCGCGGCTATCGACCGCACCGGGTACCGGCGCTTTCGCCTGGCCGGGCAGCTCTGTTCCCTGGAGGAAGTGGACCCAGCCACCCTGAGTCCGGGGAGCTGGGTCGAGATCGCCGTGGACCGGCTAATGGTCAAACCCGAAACCCTGCGCCGCCTCCAGGGATCACTGGAAGCGGCTCTCGAAGTAGGAGAAGGCCAGCTCGTCCTGGCCTGGGAAGACGGCGAACGCCGCTTCTCCGTGTTGCCCAGTTGCTCGGCTTGTTCCACCCCCTTCCGCCCCCTGACCACGGCGCTCTTCTCCTTCAACAGCTCTCAGGGTGCCTGCCCGGCCTGCCGCGGCCTGGGCCGCCTGCAGCAGCTAGACCTAGACCAGGTGCTGGGCCAGGTCCAGGCCTCGCTGACCGAAACCCTGGGCCCCTTGTGGACCGGCGAGCTGCGCACCCAGCTGCTGGTCTTCTGCAACCGCCACCACCTCGACCCGGAGGCCCCACTTACCTCGTGGACACCCCAGGATCGCCAGCAGCTATGGGAAGGCAAGGGCAAACGCGCCAAGGGTCTCAGACACTGGCTGGACACCCCGGGAAACCGGGAACGGGCCCCCGACTGGTTTGCCGCCCGCCTGGGCGACACCTCCTGTCCCGCCTGCGGTGGCCGCCGGCTGGTCCCAGAAGCCCTGGCCGTGGAGCTGGGGGGCCACACCATCGCCTCGCTCTGCGCCCTGGCCGTGACTCAGGCCGCCCGGGCCATGGCCGATCTTCCCTTTACCGGACCACTGGCTCCGGTGGGCGAGACCCTCACCGCCCAGGTCGGACGTCGACTGGCCACCCTCGAAGAGCTGGGCCTGGGCTACCTGACCCTGGACCGGCGGGCCGACACCCTCTCCAGCGGCGAATTCCAGCGCCTGCGCCTGAGCGCAGCCCTGGGCGCTGGCCTGACCCAGGTGCTCTACGTGCTCGACGAACCTAGCTCCGGCCTGCATGCCCGCGATGCGGGCCGGCTGCTCCACTTCCTCCAGACCCTGCGCGACGCGGGCAATACCCTGCTGGTGGTGGAGCACGACCCCCTGCTGATCCGCGGCGCCGACCAGCTGGTGGACCTGGGACCCGGCGCCGGCATCCACGGCGGCCACCTCCTGGCCCAGGGCACCCCCGCCGAAGTGATGGCCACTGACTCCCCCACTGGCCGGTACCTGAGCGGCCGGACCCACCTCGAACGGGGGCCGCGCCGCCCGCCCGGTCCCGAAGGCTGGCTGCGCCTCGCAGGGGCCGGCGGCCACAATCTCAAGAATTTGACCATAGCTTTCCCGCTGGGCAACCTGGTCTGTGTCACCGGGGTCTCCGGCTCTGGCAAGAGCACCCTGGTCTATCACACCCTCTACCCTTTGCTGGCCCAGCACCTCGGCCAGGCCGCCCCGCGCCCCTTGCCCCATAGGGGCTGTCAGGGGATGGAGCTAATCGAGCGCCTGGTGGGTGTGGACCAGCGCCCCCTGGGCCGCAGCCCCCGCTCTAACGCCGCCACCTATACCGGACTGATGGGGGACCTGCGCCTGCTCTACGCCCAAATCCCCGAAGCCCTGATGCGGGGGTACACCGCCTCCCACTTCAGTTTCAACGCCCCCGAAGGAGCCTGCCCCGAATGCCGGGGCAGCGGCCTGGCCCAGGAGGGGGACTGGGACGAGCTGGCCAAGGCCTGTCTCTCCTGCGGGGGCAACCGCTATCGGGGCGAGCTGCTGGATATCCGCTATCGGGATCTGCACATCGCCGAAACCCTGGAACTGAGCGTGGCCGAGGCCCGGGAGCGTTTTGCGGCCATCCCCGGCCTAGCCCGGCGCCTCGACCTGCTCGATCAGGTGGGCCTGGGTTATCTGCGCCTGGGCCAGCCTGCCCCCAGCCTCTCGGGCGGAGAGGCGCAGCGGGTCAAGCTGGCCGCCGAATTAAGCCGGCCCTCGCGCCGTCACACCCTCTATGTGCTCGACGAGCCCACCACCGGCCTGCACCTGGAGGACGTGTCCTTCTTGCTCGAACTGCTACAGCGCCTGGTGGACCAGGGCAACACCGCCCTGGTCATTGAGCACCACCTCGAACTAATCGGGGCCGCCGACTACGTGATCGACCTGGGCCCCGAAGGCGGCGAGGCCGGCGGCGAGGTAGTGGCCATCGGCACCCCACAAGAGGTCGCTGCGGTGGAGCGCTCCTGGACCGGCCAGTGTCTCAAGGAGTATTTTTGACGGAGCGCAAAGAGAAAGGAAACCTTGTGTCTGCGATAACATCTGCCCAGCACTATATGCAGAAACACCACCTCGACGCCTGGCTGGTCTACGACTTCCGCAACAGCAACCCCGTGCTGTGGCAACTGTTGGGCCGGCAGCATCCCACCACCCGCCGCGCCTTTCTGCTCATCCCCGCCCAGGGTGCTCCCCGCCTGCTGGCCCACGCCATCGAGCAGGGCTGTTTCGAGGGGGCCGGGGTGGCACTAGAGTCCTATACCAGCTGGCAGCAGCTGCACACCTGGCTGCAGCAGGCGCTGGCCGACTGCCAGCGGGTGGCCATGGAATATTCCCCAGGAGGTGCCCTGCCCATCACTTCGTGGGTGGATGGCGGCACCATAGACTTGGTGCGCAGCTTTGGGGTGGAGGTGGTTTCCTCAGCCGACGTATTCCAGGCCTCCCTGGCCACTTGGAGTGCCGCAGCGCTCTCCTCCCACCTCGACGCCTGCCGGCAGGTGGCCGAAGTCAAAGACACCGCCTTCGCCCACCTGGGTCAGTGTCTACAACAAGGTCATCCCTGCAGCGAGTACGACCTGCAGCAGTTCATGCTGGCTGATTTCGCCCGCCGTGGCCTCGAAGCAGACCACGGCCCCATCGTCGCCTTCAATGCCCACAGCGGCAATCCCCACTACGAGCCCCAGGCCGCCGGTTCTAGCCTGCTCGCCCAGGGCGATTGGGTGCTGATCGACTTGTGGGCCAAACATCCGGGGACCCAGCAGGTCTACGGCGACATCACCTGGGTGGCCTGCGCCGGACCGCACCCCACGCCTGAGCAACAGCGCATATTTGACATAGTGAAGCGGGCACGCGATCTAGTAATAGAGCACCTGCAGCGCTGCTGGACCCAAGGTGCCCCGGTCCAAGGCTGGGAAGCCGATCAGGTAGCCCGCGACGCCATCACCCAAGCCGGGTGCGGATCGCAGATCCTGCACCGCACCGGCCACAGCCTGGGGCCAGGCCGCGCCGTGCACGGCCTGGGCGCCAACCTCGACGACCTGGAGAGCCACGACACCCGCCTGCTGCTGCCGGGCACCGGTTTTTCGGTAGAGCCGGGCATCTACCTGCCCCACTTTGGCGTGCGGCTGGAGATCAACGTCTACGTGGACCCGGAAAAAGGTCCGCAGGTGACCACCCCGATCCAGGACGAGATCATCCGCCTTATTCCCTGAACACGGAGGCCCCATGAGCAAAATCTTTTATGCCACCACCCCCATCTACTACGTCAACGCCGAGCCGCACATCGGCCACGCCTACACCACCATCATCGGCGACTTTCTGGCCCGCTGGCACCGCCTCGACGGATACGACACCCACTACCTGACCGGCACCGACGAGCACGGCGAAAAGATCTACCAGGCAGCCCAGGCGGCCAGCATTGCGCCTCAGGATTTCGTCGACCAGATCAGCGAGCGTTTCGCCCAGGCCTGGGAGGTGCTGGGCATCAGCCACGACGACTTCATCCGCACCACCCAGGAGCGCCATACCAGCGTGGTGCACCAGGTATTACAAAAAGTTCACGACCGGGGGGACATCTACTACGACGAATACGAAGGCCTCTATTGCGTGGGCTGTGAGCGCTTCCTCACCGAGAAGGAACTGGTCGAGGGCAAGTGCCCCACCCACCACACTGTCCCCGAGGCGCGGCGCGAAGGCAATTACTTCTTTCGTATGGAGCAGTACCGGGCCTGGCTGACTGAGCATATCCAGACCCATCCCGACTTCATCCAGCCCGAAGGCTACCGCAACGAGATCCTCAGCATGCTGCGCGAGTCCATCGGCGACTTGTCCATCTCGCGGCCCAAGACCCGCGTGCCCTGGGGCATCGCCTTGCCCTGGGACGAGAGCCACGTCACCTATGTGTGGTTCGACGCTCTGCTCAACTACGTCTCGGCCCTGGGCTATCCGGCCGGCGAGCGCTTCGCCAAGTACTGGCCCCACACCTGGCATCTGATCGGCAAGGACATCCTCAAGACCCACGCGGTGTTCTGGCCCACCATGCTCAAATCCGCCGGCATCCCCCTGTACCAGCGGCTGATAGTGGGCGGGTACCTGCTGGGCCCGGATGGCCGCAAGATGAGCAAGTCCCTGGGCAATGTGGTGGACCCCTTCGCCCTCTCGGAGAAGTACGGGCGAGACGCGCTGCGCTATTTCCTGCTGCGCGAGCTGCCCTATGGCCAGGATGGGGCCGTGGGCGAGAAGGGCCTGGTGGAGCGCTACAACGCCGACCTGGCCAATGATCTGGGCAATCTGTTGGCGCGGGTGCGGGCCCTGCTGCTGCGCCACCTGGACGGGGTGATCCCCCAGCAGGACCCGGGCGAGGCCGAGGCCCCGATCAGCGCCGCCGGCCAGGGCCTACTGGAGAAGTTGCGCCCCCTGGTGCACAACCTGCGCCTGTACGCCGCCATTGAGGAGGTGCTGCAGTTCGTGCGCTCCCTCAACCGCTACTTCAACGACCAGCAACCCTGGAAGCTGGCCAAGGACCCGGCCCAACGGGAGCGCTTGGGCACCGTGCTCTATCAGGTGGTCGAAGGCCTGCGCATCACCTCGGTGCTGCTGGAGTCGGCCATCCCCGACAAGGCCCGCCAGCTGCGCCAGAGCCTAGGGCTGGCAGACTACACCCTGGAGCAGGCCGCCCACTGGGGCCTGACCCCGGCGGGCACCCGCATCCCCGCCGAGGCGCCCATCCTCTTCCCCAAGTCCGAGGCCGAGGCCCCGGCGGCAGCGGCGCCACCCGCGCCAGCCCTGCCGACCAAACCACTCCTCACCATCGACGACTTCGCCAAGGTGGACCTGCGGGTGGCCGTGGTCAAGGCGGCCGAAAAAGTGCCCAAGGCCGACAAGCTGCTCAAACTCACCCTCGACCTGGGCGGCCACGAGCGTACCGTGGTCAGCGGCATCGCGCAGTGGTACAAGCCAGAAGATCTGCCCGGCCGCAAGGTGGTGGTGGTCGCCAACCTGCAGCCGGTCAAGCTGCGCGGCATCCTCTCCGAGGGCATGATCCTTGCCGCGGTCGACGACCAGGGCAATCTCACCTTGGTGGGCCTGGACCAGGACCTGGCCTCGGGGGCCGAGGTGCGCTGAGACAAAAAAAAGCGGCGGGGGCATTCCTCCTGCTCCCGCCGCGGTACTGCACCCTCCGCTCTTTCCTACCCTGTCCCCTCCTCTTCCCCACCCCGGAACGCCCAGCCAAAGAAACACGCCGTCCCCAAGGTGAAAATGCCCGGGAGAAGGAAGAAGTTCCCCCAGTCGTGACCGCCCCCCGGCGTCGCGAAATAGTCGTAGCAACGCCCCGCGGTGAAATGTCCCACCAGGGCGCCCATGCCACTGTTGATCACCACCAATAGCCCCTGGGCACTGGCCCGCATCTGCGGCGGGCTCAGCCGGTCCACCGCCACGGTGCTGCCGATGGCGAAGAAGGTGAAGGCCACCCCCTGCAGGCACTGGGCGAAGACCATCACCCACAGGGAGTGGGCCACGGCGAAACAGCCCAGCCGCAGCGCCTGGGCCAGCAGCCCGCCAAAGATGGTCCAACGCAGGCCGATCCGCCGCAGCACCCCGGTCAGCATCAACATGGTGAAGACCTCGGCGACCTGGGCCAGACTCAGCAGCATGTTGGCGGTGCCCGGGCTCAGCCCCAGCCGGTCGGGGTCGATCAGAAACAGAAAGCCAAAATTGAAGAGAAAAGGGCCGGCCAGCGCCGAAGCAAAGGCAGTGATCACCAGCACGGCAAACCCGCGCTGCCGCAGCAGCGAAAAGGCCGCCGTCAGGCTGGTACCCGAGGAGCGGTTGCTGCCCGGCGGGGTGTGCGGCAAGGTGAAGGCGTAGACCCCAGCAATGGCACTCAGGACCGCGGCCAGCAACAACCCGTCGCCCAGGTGTCCCTCCCCACCCCCGCGCAGTTCCAAGTACAGGCTCAGCCCCCAGCTCACCCCGACCCAGCCGATGGTGCCCCACACCCGCGCCTGACCGAAACGGCGGAAATCCCCCAGGTGGTGGAAGGCGATCACATTGGCCAGGGAACGGGTGGGCAGAAAGATCAGGCAGAAAAGGGCCATGGCCAGCCACAGGGGCGCAAATTCGTGCTGCATCCAGCCCCAGAACAAAAGCGGCGCGGAGAGCAGATAACACCAGCCGGCAAAGGTCTGGCTGGGCCAGAAACGATCGGCCAGCCAGCCGGCCACCAGCGGCGAGCAGAGGGCGGCGAAGGACATGCTGGCCGAGACATAACTGATCTGCGGGCCGTTGAAGCCCAGGGCGCCCATATGGCCGCTGAGCAACATGCCCTGAGCCCCCAGGATCATAGACGAGAACGCGAACATCGCCGAAAGGCGGGCCATCAGCGCCGGCTGGCTCATCAGATCCCCTTCAGCACCCCGCGCAGCCTGGCAGCCAGGGCGGTGTGCCGCTCGGTGGTGCGGGCGTTGCGCAGCGCAATGCCCAGCGCCCTCTTCGTCCCCACCACCACCACCAGCTCGCGCGCCCGGGTGATGGCGGTATAGAGCAGGTTGCGCTGCAGCATCAGGTAGTGCTGGGTGGTCAGGGGCAGCACCACCGCCCGGTATTCCGACCCCTGGGACTTGTGCACTGAAATAGCATAGGCCAGCACCAGTTCGTCCAGCTCGGAAAAATCGTACTCCACCCCTTCCTCGAACTGCACCCGCACCGCCTGGTTTTCCACGTCGATGGCGCGGATGCGGCCCACATCGCCGTTAAACACGCCCTTTTCGTAGTTGTTGCGCACCTGCATCACCTTGTCGCCCACCCGGTACTCGATGCTCCCCCGCTTCCAACCCACCCCCGTAGCATTGAGTCGCTGCTGCAGCACCTGGTTCAAGTTGCTGGCCCCGGTCTCGCCCCGGTACATGGGCGTCAGCACCTGGATGTCCTCGATGGGGTCCAAGTTGTAGCGGCGGGGCAGGCGCTCGGCGCACAACTCCTGGATCAGCGCCGCCACTTTCTCGGGCTCTTCTTCCTCGATAAAGAAGAAGTCGCGGGCCTCGCGGTTGTTGAGCTGGGGGAACTCGCCCTGGTTGATCAGGTGGGCATTGGTGACGATCTGGCTCTGCTGGGCCTGGCGGAAGATGTGGGTGAGCCGCACCAGCGGCAGCACCCCGCTGGCGATCAACTCGCGCAGCACCTTACCCGGCCCCACCGAGGGCAGCTGGTCCACGTCCCCCACCAGCACCAGCCGGGCCGATGCAGGCAGGGCCTTGAGCAGGCTGTGCATCAGCGGCACGTCGATCATCGACACCTCGTCGGCGATCAGGGCCTGGGCCGTGAGGGGATTATCCTGGTGATGCTCAAAGCCCTTGGGAGGCTTGAAACCCAGCAATCGGTGGATGGTGCGGGCCGGCCGCCCGGTGGCTTCGGCCAGCTTCTTGGCCGCCCGACCGGTAGGCGAGCAGAGCAACACCTGCTGACCCTGCTGCTCCAACAGGGCGATGATGCCCCGGGTGATGGTGGTCTTGCCCGTGCCCGGCCCCCCGGTGAGCACCATCACCTTGCTCTGCGCTGCCACCCGCAGCCCCTCGCGCTGCTGCGCCTCGTACTGGATACCCAGCTTGGCCTCCAGCGCGGCGATCACCGCCTCGGTCTGCCCCTCGCTCTGGCGCAGAGGCGCCCGCAGCAGGCGCTGCAGCGAAACAGCGATGCCCACCTCGGCCTGGTGCAACAGCGGCAGGTACACCCGCTCCCCGTCCAGCACCGCTCCCTGCTCGGCAGCCAGCCCCGCCAATCCTTGGCCCAGCAGCTCCGGACCGATCTCCAACTCCTGCTGGGCCGCCTGCAGCAATTCCTCCATGGGCAAAAAAACGTGACCCTCCTCGCTGGCTTGATTGAGCACATAGCGCAGTCCGGCTTTGAGCCGCTCGGGCGCCTCGGGCTGCATACCCAGATTTCGGGCGATGCGGTCGGCGCTGAGAAAGCCGATGCCCCAGATGTCGCGCTCCAGACAGTAGGGATTGGCCCGCACCAGGGAGATGGCCTGGTCCCCATAGGTTTTGTAGATCTTCACCGCATAGGCCGTGCCCACCCCGTGGGACTGCAGGAAGAGCATGACGTCCTTGATCTGCCGCTGGGCCTGCCAGCCGCGCACGATGATCTCCACCCGCTTGGGGCCGGTGCCGGGCACCTCCAGCAATCGTTCCGGCTGTCGCTCGATGATCTCCAGGGTCTGCATCCCGAAATGGTCGACAATGCGCTGGGCCGTCACCGGACCCACTCCTTTGATCAACCCCGAGCCCAGGTACCGCCGGATGCCCTCCACCGTGGCCGGATACAGGGTCGTGTACCGCGAGAACTTGAACTGCTTGCCGTACTGGGGATGAGCGGACCATTCCCCCTCCAGGCGCACCCCCTCCCCCACCTGGACCCCGGCCATCACCCCCACCACCGTGGCCAGTTCCTCCTCCCCCACCTGCAGCCTGGCCACCGTGTACCCAGTGTCCTCAGCCTGGAAAGTGATCCGCTCGATGGTGCCTTCTAAGACTTCGGGCACGGATTACTCTCTCTTATATGCGAAATCCCCGCCAGGTCGCCCAGCGGGGATTTCTTTTTCTCTGCGGAGCCGCAACGCATTCACTTTTTCTTGAGCTTCTCTTCGGCGCTGTCTTGGGGAATGTACCCCAACACCTCGCGGGCGTGGTCGATGTCTACCCAGCGCCACTGGTTGTTGGACACCCCGTAGAAGATATCGAAGCACAACTCCTCCGGTGCGTCCACTGCCCTTTCGATCAGCTGCACCACGTCGCGCTGGCTGCACCAGACCGCCCCGGATTCGGGTTTTTGCGGATGATCCTCGGCATTCACCCAGCCGATGCGCAAGCAGAGGGAAGACAAGTCGTGTACGTCGGCATAGTAGCGGGCCAGGGCCTCCCCCCAGACCTTGGTGGCCGGATAGAGCCCGGTGGGACGCACCGGCCACTCATGGGTCACGGTGTGGATATCGGCCTGGGCGGCCTCGGCGAAACGGCCCTCGGCCAGGGATTTATAGGGCTCGTCTAGCTGGTAGCCCCAGGAGACCATAATCGAGCTGGCGTACACCACCCGCTTTACCCCGGTGCGCACCGCCGCCTCAAACACATTGCGGACCCCGACGATATTGCTGGCCAGCAGACTTTCCCAACTGGCGTCGGGCCGAGGATCGGCCGCCATCTGCACCACCACCTCCATGCCCGCCATGGCCCGTTCCACGGCCTCCAGATCGCTCAGGTCTACCAAGTGGAATTGATCCTTGGGAATCTGCAACTGCCGAGTGCGGGGGGCTCGCTCTGAAAGCCGGCGCCGCCGGGCCAGGCCGTGTACCTCGTATTTTCCGGGTTGGGACTGTAAGCGCTGGTACACCGAACTGGCGATCAGCCCGTACACCCCGGTGATCAAGACTTTTTTCGCTGCCATCCTCACATCCTTTTGGTCAAAGCTTTTATTATAACGGCGCTTCCGAGCGCCTTCAAGAGCAGGGCGCCGGATCACTGTTATATCGGCTCACCCAGGGCACCGATGTAATTGAGCGCCCGGTACCGCTGGTCGTAGTCCATCCCGTAGCCCACCACAAACACATCCTCGATGACAAAACCCCGGTAATCCACCTGCACTGGGTAGCGGCGGCGGGCCGGCTTGTCCAAGAGAGCACAGACCTTGAGGGAGTTGGGGGCCCGGTCGCGGAACTTGGCCAGCAGAAAGTCGAGGGTCAGCCCGGTATCGACGATCCCGTCGACGACCAACACCTCCCGGCCAGCCAGGTCTAAGCCCACGTCCTTGGTCAGCCGCACCTCTCCTTTCGACTGGCTCCCGGCATAGCTGGAAACACTGACGAAATCGTATTCCACCTGCTGGGCAAAAGGCTCGGGCATGTGGGCCAGCAGGTCCATCATGAATTGGGCGGCCCCGCTCAAAACCCCCACCACCAGCGGGGGGGAGGTGGCGTAATCGGCCGCCACCTGTCCGGCCAGCTGCGCCACCCGCTGGCGCACCGCATCCCTGTTGATCAATACCCGCAACGGTCTGTCGGCCATGACCTCCATCCAGCTCGGCTGCAGTACTTCTCTGTAATCTAAGGATAGAAGAGAAAAAAGGCTCGGGGGAGGCAAAAAACGCAGGGCTGTACCTGGGAGGAGTACAGCCCTGTGCTGGGGGAGGAAAAGGAGAAAGGGGCGGAAGGGCTCAGGCTTCGACTAGTTCGGCCTCGGATTCTTCCTCGGACTCGGCAGCCCCGTTGAGCGGAGCCGCCTTGCCCCCGTTGATCTGGAGCAACTGGCGCAACTCGCCTTCAATCCGGTCAGCCAACTCCGGGTGTTGCTTGAGGAAGAGGCGGGCATTCTCGCGGCCCTGGCCCAGCCTTTCCTTGGCGTAGGAGAACCAGGTGCCGCTCTTCTCGATGAATTCGTGTTGGATACCCAGATCCAGCAGGTCGCCCTCGCGGGAGACGCCAATATCATCGCCGCGGAACAGGATGTCGAATTCGGCCTCCCTGAAGGGGGGCGCCACCTTGTTCTTGACCACCTTGATGCGGGTGCGCCGGCCAATGACCTCTTCGCCGTCCTTGATCAGCCCGACACTGCGGATATCGAGGCGCACCGAGGCGTAGAAACACAGGGCCCGGCCGCCGGTAGTGGTCTCGGGATTGCCGAACATCACCCCGATCTTCATGCGCAGCTGGTTGATGAAGACCACGGTGGTGCGCGACTTCTGGACCGAGCCGGTGATCTTGCGCAGGGCCTGGGACATGAGACGGGCCTGCAGTCCCATATGGGAATCCCCCATCTCCCCTTCGAGCTCGGCTCTGGGAACCAGGGCCGCCACCGAATCCACCACGATCAGATCGATGGCGCCGCTGCGCACCAAGGTGTCGGTGATTTCCAGGGCCTCCTCGCCCGAATTGGGCTGGGCGATCAACAGATTATCGATGTCCACTCCCAGCTTGCGGGCAAAGCTCACATCGAGGGCATGCTCAGCGTCGATGAAGGCCGCAGTACCGCCCTGCTTCTGAGCCTGGGCGATCATCTGAAGCGCAATCATCGTCTTCCCAGCCGCTTCTGGGCCGAAGAGTTCGATGATACGACCCCGGGGGATGCCCCCGACACCCAGTGCGACATCCAGGGACAGGGAACCGGTGGGGATAACCGCGATCTCGCTTACCTGGGACTCCCCCAGCCGCATGATCGACCCCTTGCCGAACTGCTTTTCCACCTGGCTGATGGCCAGTTCCACGGCCTTGTGTTTGTCGTTGCCATTGGCCGGGACACTGCCATTGAGCTTCGCCGAAGATACCATCACATCCTCCTGGATCTTGTGCCCCCCGTGGACCTGGCCGGGGGGAGCATGAGAAGCATTTCCTGCACAAAAAGATAGTATTTTTATGTGCAGCTGTCAAGCAGATTTTTGCCGCCCGACACAGAAATCCAAACAAGGTTCATGCCAAAAATATAACTCATCACAAGTTATTATTTATACATTATTTGAAAAGAACAGAGACCCAGGGGATGACTCGGGAAGGAACCATTGCTGTGCAGCAAAAGAAACGAAACCCAGGCGGAGGGGAGATGACCCTGTAGACCTTTCCCGGGGAGTGGCTGGGGAGGGAAGGACGCGGGAGGGGTTGAGGGGAGAGCGGAGCCCGCAACGCCCCAACGTATGGGGCGTTGCGCGGGTAGAAGTGGTTGGGGGAGGAACGAGCAGGGTGGGAAGTCCGCGCCTTGGGAAAGGTCGGAATGGGTCGCTCCCCGACGCCCCTTGCTACTTCTCCATCAGTGCCACTTCCTGGGCCGCCTCCAGCCCGCCGATGCCCACCACCTCCATGCCCTCGGGCCGGCGCCAGCCCTTGAGATTGCTGCGGGCCACCAGACAGCGGGTAAAGCCCAGGTTGCGGGCCTCGGCCACCCGCCGCTCGATCTGGTCCACCGGCCGCACCTCCCCGCCCAAGCCGATCTCGCCGATGGCCACGGTGCCCGGCTCGATGGGCCGGTTGAGAAAGCTCGAAATCAGCGCCAGTCCCACCCCCAGATCCACCGAAGGCTCCTCGACACGGATACCGCCCACCACGTTGACAAAGATATCCTGAGAGGCGATCTGATATCCGCCCCGCTTCTCCAGCACCGCCACCAGCAGGGCCAGGCGTTTGGGGTCGATGCCCGTGGCCACCCGCTGCGGATAGCCGAAACTGCTGGTGCTGACCAGGGCCTGGATCTCCACCAACAGGGGCCGCGTCCCCTCGATGGTGCACACCACTGCCGACCCCGAAACCCCTGGGGCCCGCTCGGCTAGCAGCAACTGCGAGGGATTGCCCACTTCCACCAGCCCGCGCTCCCGCATCTCAAAGACCCCGATCTCATTGGTCGAACCGAAGCGGTTCTTGGCCGCCCGCAGGATGCGAAAATGATGGTGCCGTTCTCCCTCCAGATAGAGCACGGTGTCGACCAGATGCTCCAGGGTGCGGGGACCAGCCACCGTGCCTTCCTTGGTCACGTGCCCCACCAAAAAGACCGGCACCCCCCGCTCCTTGGCAAAATAGACCAGGCGGGCGGCGCACTCGCGCACCTGGGCCACACTGCCGGGGGCGCTTTCGAGTTGGGGGTAATAGATGGTCTGGATCGAATCAATGATCACCGTCATCGCCTCGGCCCGCCCCAGCGCTTCGAGGATGGAGGCCAGATTGGTCTCGGAGAACACCAACAACTCAGGAGAGAGGGCGCCAATACGGCCGGCCCGCAGGCGGAGCTGCGCCCCCGACTCCTCGGCAGACAGGTACACCGTGCGTTGGTTGTGGCTGGCCAGCTGGCCGGCCATCTGCAGCAGCAACGTAGACTTCCCGATGCCTGGATCACCCCCCACCAGCACCACTGAGCCGGGCATGATGCCCCCGCCCAGCACCCGATCCAACTCCCCCATGCCGGTCAGCAGCCGCTCGGCCTCCTGCAGCGACACCTCGGTGATGGGCTGCATGGCCGCCGCTAGGGAACGGCGCTCGGGCCGCCGGCTGTCCTCGGGAGGAGGCAGTTCCTCGGCGCAGGTATTCCATTGCTCGCAGGCCGGGCAGCGCCCGAACCAGCGCGGCGCCTGGTGGCCGCAGGACTGACAGGTGTAGTGCGAACGGACTTTTTTAGCCATCTTCACTCACCCACACGGCGGGCGGCGCTCACCACCCTGGGAATGCCGGCCAGATCCGGACGGACCTGCGCCGGGACAAAGGAACCGCTCTGCTCCAGCAAGCCGGCCACCTCATTGGCCTGCCCGGCGCCCACCTCCAGCACCAGCAGCCCCTGCGGGGCCAAAAAAGGCGCTACCTGCCCCGCCAGACGCCGGTAGAAGTCCAAACCGTCCTCGCCCCCGTCCAGAGCCAGACCGGGCTCGTGGTCGCGCACCTGGGGCTCCAGGCCCCCCAGATCGGCGCGGCGCACATAGGGCGGGTTGCACGCGATCAGGTGGAACTGTCCCGCCGCCTGCAGCGGGGCCAGCAGGTCACCACAACAGAAAACCACCCGCAGCTCCAGCTCCAGCTGGCGGGCATTGCGGCGGGCCACCGCCAGAGCCGCCGGCGAGATATCGGTGGCCTTCACCCGCACCGAAGGGCACTCCTGGGCCAGGCCCAAGGCGATGGCCCCCGAACCGCAGCCCAGATCCAGCACCTGGGGGGCTTCGCAGCCTTTCAGGTATTCGAGGGCCACCTCCACCAGGATTTCGGTTTCGGGCCTGGGGATGAGCACTGCCTGGTCCACGGCCAGGATCAGGTTGCGGAAGCCGGCCTTGCCGGTGATGTACTGGAGCGGCACCCCGCGCAGGCGCTGCCTTACATACTCCCGGTACGCGTCCACCTGTGCCGGACTGAGCACCTGGTCGAAACGCAGGTACAGATCCAACCGTTTGACGGCCAGTACGTCGGCCAGCAACAGTTCGGCCTGCAGGCGGGGATTGTCGAGTTGTTTGGCGGCGAAAAAGCGGCTGGTCTCCTCGAGCAGGGCGAGTAATTGCCAGGAGCGGGGCGCCGCGCCGCTCACCCAGGCTCCTCCCCCACCACCGCCAGGGCGTTCTCCTGGGCGGCCAGAGTAAGCTGCTGGACCACTTCGTCGAGGTCGCCGTCGAGCACTTCTTCGAGGCGGTAGAGGGTCAGGCCGATGCGGTGGTCGGTGAACCGCCCCTGGGGGAAATTGTAGGTGCGGATCTTGGCGCTGCGGTCGCCGCTGCCGATCTGCTGGCGGCGGGCTTCCGAGATCTTCTTGTTCTGCTCTGATTGGTAACGGTCCAGCAGGCGGGCCCGCAGCACCTTGAGGGCCTTGTTCTTGTTCTTCAGCTGCGACTTCTCGTCCTGGCAGGAGACCACGATCCCGGTGGGCTTATGGGTGACACGCACTGCAGAATCAGTGGTGTTGACACTCTGCCCTCCCGGGCCGCCCGAACGATACACGTCGATTTGAAGATCCTCGGGATCGATCTGCACCTCCACGTCCTCGGCTTCGGGCAGCACTGCCACTGAGGCGGCCGAGGTGTGGATGCGGCCATTGGCCTCGGTCTTGGGCACCCGCTGCACTCGATGCACCCCGCTCTCAAACTTGAGCTTGCCGAAGGTGTCTTTGCCCGAGACTAGGAAGATCGCTTCCTTGAACCCCCCCGAAGGGTTGGTGCTGGAGGAGAGGGGCTCGATCTTCCAGTTGTGGCGCTCGGCCAGGCGGGTGTACATGCGGTAGAGGTCCGCGGCAAAGAGCCCCGCCTCGTCCCCCCCGGTGCCGGCTCGGATCTCGATGATGGCATTGCGACTGTCGCTGGGGTCTCTGGGTACCAACTGTACCTTGATTTCGCGTTCCAGGCGCTCCACCTCGGCCCCCAGCATCTCCACCTCGCCGCGGGCCAGATCCAGGAGTTCGGCGTCCTGCTCCTCGCCCAGCATCTCCCGGGCCTCCTCCAACTGCCCCAGCTGTTTTCGGTACCGCGCCGCCAACTCCACGATCTCGCGCAGATCGCCGGCCTCCTTGGCCAGTTTCTGGTATTGGGCGGAGTTCTGGGCCGTCTGCGGATCGGCCAACCTGCCGTTGAGTTCCTGGTAGCGCTTCTCGTAGATGCTCAGCTTGTCCAGCATCGCTCAGGAAACCAGGGAGTAGGCTTGGGGCGAGGGTTGCCCCAGAGCGTGGCGCAGGGCGACAAGGGCCACCTCTAACTGGTCATCGCTGGGCTCACGGGTGGTGATGCGCTGCAGCCATAACCCAGGAGCGCTCAACAGCCGCACCAGCGGGTGGTGGCGCCGACGCCCGGAAAACTTGAGCAGCTCAAAACCCATACCCGAGATCAGCGGCAGCACCGCCATATGGGTGGCAAAACGCTCCAGGAGACTCTGGGGATGGCCGAAGACCTGGGGAAAAGCCCCGTCCACCACGGCGAAGATGCCCACAGACAGCAGGGCGACGATCAGCAGGAAGCTGGTGCCGCAACGCGGGTGCAGTCGGCTGCAGCGGCGGGCGTTCTCGACGGTCAACTCGGCACCGGCCTCCAGAGCGTGGATGCTCTTGTGCTCGGCGCCGTGGTACTCAAAGACCCGTCGGATTTCCTGCCACTGGCTGATGCCCCACAGGTAGAGCAGAAGCAGGGACAGACGCACCCCACCGGCCACTCCATTGAAGGCCAGGGCATCCGGACTCATCCCGGTGGTCTGGGCGATGAAGAGAGGTAAAACGAAAAAGAAGCCCAGGCCAACCCCCAGCGAAACGGCCAGGGTGAAAACCATGGTCAGACGTTCCTTCCAGCCTCCGCTGACAGCCGCTGGTGTCTCCCCCCCAGCCATCTCGGCCGAAAAGTTGAGGGTGCGCATGCCCACGATCAGCATCTCGAAGAAGGAGACCGTCCCGCGCAGTACCGGCACTCGCAGCAAATGCCAGCGCTGGCTCCAGGGAATGTGGGCCTCCTCGCGGACCACGATCCCCCGCTCCGGCGTGCGCACCGCGGTGACGATCTTGCCGAAGGCCCGCATCATCACCCCTTCAATGACCGCCTGCCCGCCCACCGGCAGATCCTGGGCCAGTTGCAGTCTGTCCACGCCTTCGCTCATCGCTGGGGTCCGTACATGAAAAAGGTGATAAGACCGCAGCCCTATCACCTGAAAAAACGCTGAAACACCCTAAGCCTTGGCCGCCGCCTCCGGCTGTCCGTACCGCTTATTAAACTGCTCGATACGACCGCCCTTCTCATTGATCAGTTGCCGTTTCCCGGTGTAAAAAGGGTGGCACTTTGAACAAAGGCCAACGTGCAACGAGCCCCTGGTCGAACGGGTCTCAACCTTGTTGCCACAGGAACAGGTGATGGTGCCTTCTGGGTATTCGGGATGGATACTAGCTCTCAACGGAACACCTCCTGAAAAAGGACGATCTTTAAGATAGGCCGCCGCCGGGAAAATGCAAGGGCCTATTCGTTCATTGCCTTGAGGAAATCGGTGTTGGTCTTGGTGCCGCGCATGCGCTCCAACAGGAACTCCATGCCCTCGGTGACGCCCATCTGGTTGAGGATGCGCCGCAGGATCCAGGAACGACTCAGTTCGTATTCGGAGAGCAACAGTTCTTCTTTGCGGGTGGTGGTGGAGGTCACGTCGATGGCGGGGAAGGTGCGGCGGGTGAAGAGCCGACGGTCGAGGACCACCTGCATATTGCCGGTGCCCTTGAACTCCTCAAAGATCACCTCGTCCATACGGCTGCCAGTGTCGACCAGGGCGGTGGCGATGATGGTGAGGCTGCCGCCCTCCTCAATGTTGCGGGCTGCAGCAAAGAAACGGCGCGGCCACTGCAGGGCAGTAGAGTCCACGCCGCCGGTGAGGATACGGCCGCTGTGGGGGGTCACGGTGTTGTAAGCGCGGGCTAGCCGGGTGATGCTGTCCAGCAGGATGACCACGTCGCGTTTGTGCTCCACCAGTCGCCGGGCCTTCTCGATTACCATCTCGGCTACCTGCACGTGCCTGGTGGCCGGCTCGTCGAAGGTGGAACTGACCACCTCGCCCTCCACTGCCCGCAGCATGTCGGTCACTTCTTCGGGCCGCTCGTCGATCAGCAGGACAACGAGGACGACCTCGGGGTGATTCTTGGTGATGGCCTTGGAAAGCTTCTGGAGCAGCACCGTCTTACCGGTGAAGGGCGGCGCCACGATCAGCCCGCGCTGCCCCTTGCCGATGGGGCAGAGCAGATCGAGGATGCGGGTGGTCATTTCCGAGGGATCGTGTTCCAGAGTCAGGCGGCTATTGGGGTGGAGGGCGGTGAGATTTTCGAAAATGGTCTTGCTCTTGGTGACCTCCGGATCCTCGAAGTTGATGGCCTCCACCCGCAGGAGCGCAAAGTATTTTTCGTCGTTCTTGGGTGGACGGATCTGCCCCGAAATAGTGTCGCCCGTCCGCAGACTGAAACGCTTGATCTGGGAATGAGAGACGTAGATGTCGTCCGGACCGGGCAGGTAGTTGTAGCTGGGAGAGCGGAGAAAACCGAAACCCTCCTCCAGCACCTCAAGCACTCCCTGGGCGAAGATCAGACCGCTGCGCTCGGTCTGGCTCTTAAGGATGGCGAAGATCAATTCCTGCTTGCGCATGGCCGTGTACTCCGGCACCTCCAGACTCCGCGCCAGTACCTGAAGGTCCACGATGTTCATGCGCTGCAGTTCCACGATCTTCATCTTGCTAGGTTCGGGCGGCATTGCACACCTTTCGCGAGAGGTGGTACTGGGCACATACCGGACTTGGGGCTTCCGGGCGGCCAGCTTTGACAAAAGGAAGACACGAGCTTTGCAACAGGTAGGGCCTCGAAAAGGCAGCGGGCTATGGTCGACCAACTCCCGCCACCGCCAAGCGGCACACTGCAATCCAAATATTTAGAGGTTGAGACGAAAACAGCGCAGGAGTTGGATAACCTATAAAGGAGAATATGCGGGAAAGGAAGAGTCGGATAAGCGGAAAAATGCAGTAATTGAAAGCTATGGAGAAATTGGACCTTTGTCAAGCCCTCCGGAGAATGCCTGGCAGGCAGCCTCCGGAGGGCCCGTATTCAATGGACCTCAGCCGCCCTGCACCTGGCCAGCATTGGCAATAGTCTTCCCGAAGTTGTCGGCAAAGAGGAAGAAGTCGTCGAAGTCGATCTCCCCATTGGGCACCAGGTCAAACATCGGATCATATGTGCCGTCACCTACCCCCAGGCCGAAGTGGTCGGCAAAGAGGAAGAAGTCGTCGAAACCCACCCGATCTCCCCCCTTGCTAAACCATCCCAACACCGGCAACCCGTCCTCCCCCACCGGCACAACAGGGGGCACGAAGGTGTTGTCCAGGGCGGTGGCGATGCGCGCCAGATCCTCGGCGCTCCCCATGTCCACCAGGTAGTCGGTCTCGTTATCCTGATCGAAGGGCCGGACTGAGTAGATATAGGTGAGATCCGCCTGCACCGTCTGGTCTACATAGCTGTGGGTGCCTGGGGCCACGGTCGCGAGCAACTCTTCGGTATCCGTATCGGCATTCAGGCGGTAGATGCGGTAGCCGCGCAGACCGCCCCGAGTCACAACCACGTCGCCAAAAGCACTGAGCACCTTGCGATCGTCAGCGGATAATTCCCAGCTGAGGTTGACGCTTCCACCCGTATCGTCTGGAGTGTCGATGGCGACTAAATTGGCAACCTGAATCGGTGGGATGTTGTCAACGGACCGCACCGGTTCATCGGTGGTGGCAAACTCCGCCTGCACCGCCCAGGCACCCAGCAACACCAGCCCTACTGAAAGCGCGAACTTGCTGCTCTTCATCATGTCGACCTCCTGCACCGAAGGCAAATAGAATTACTACCGATTATACTTTAAAACTTACACGGCGGCAGAGACTTGGTCAACCCTTGTTTTTGCCGTACCCAAAACACGAAAGGCGCAGCCCTCAGAAGGGCTGCGCCTCTGCGCTCAACTATTTGATAACTGCTTACTCTTCGATCTGGCCACGGATCTCGCCGGACTCATGGGCAGCAGTGTGGACGTTCACATAGAGCCGGCCCGCTTTCAGCTCGTCAACCAAAGCCGAAGTGAGACCATTGCTGCTATCCCAGGTGCCGGAACTCGTCCAGGTCCCCGCCGGATCCTCGACAAAGGTGAGAGGATGCACCACTTCACCATTGACACCCAGCGCCCCATTGTGGAAATGAGCGGCAGTGATGGCACCAGTGAGGCCCTCGACAGTGATGTCGTAGGTCAGGCCATCCTCATCGGTATAAGAGAAGTCCCCGAAGCCCGTGCCAGCAGATCCCGTATCGGTGCTTTCCTGCGTCCCGTCGAGGGCAGCGGCAAAGCTGATGGCGGTCGATTCAGCCGATCCGTAGGTACCCGACTTGCCGAAATTATCGGCAAAGATGAAGAAGTCGTCGAAAGTGACCGCGTCATCGCCGCTCAGGTCGAAGGCCGGATCCCAGTTGGCCGAAGT
Source organism: Candidatus Latescibacterota bacterium (assembly GCA_009691525.1). GTDB lineage: Bacteria > Latescibacterota > UBA2968 > UBA8231 > UBA8231 > SICG01. The sequence continues at coordinate 39,083 of SICG01000020.1, forward strand.
CGAGGTCAACCCGAAATTGTCGGCGAACTGGAAGAAGTCGTCGAAAGTGACCGACGCGTCGCCGTCGAAATCGCCGAAGATCTCGTTGCCATTACTGTCCAGCAGTCGCGCCGGGCCGCCTCCGGGGTACACCCCACCGAATACCGTGGCCGACAGCTCGATGACCATCGGAGAACTAGTCGGGTCGTTGGTGGTGATGGTGAGAATACCGGCATAATCGCCATTGATGTTGTCCACGTCGGAGGAGGCAAAAGAGACATCAATAGAGCCGGACTCGCCGCGGCCCAGGGTCAGTTTCGCCGGGAAGGCGAAGAAACCCGTCCCTTCGACCGAGGCGCGGACAATCAGAATGGCCTCGGGATCAGTGGAGCTATTGGTAACGACAATAGAAGTTGAGCCATCGGCATTGGCCTGCACCCGGCCGAAATCAAACTTGTTGGTCTGGGTGGACTCGTATTCAGCCTTGCCTGCAGGCCCGAAGGTAACCTCTTCGCTCTCGACTGGCGTGCTGGCGTTGCCGCCCGCATCCACTGCGGTGACCGCGTAAATATAAACCACCCCATTCTCGACGTCCGGGTCCACGTAGCTCATCTCGCCGGCGGGCACGGTGGCAACCACCGCAGGGTCCTCGCTCCCGGCGGTACGCCAGATTTGGTAGGAGGCCACATCGTTGGTGTTGGTGAAGGTGCCGCCAGAGGTGAAGTCGTCTCCGGCTGGAGACTGGCGGACAAAGTCGTCCGCAGAGAGATCCCAGGCCACCTCGCCCTGCGGAGCTTCTATGTTCGCTACTGCCACGACATTAGTCGGTGGGGCGGGCTCCCGGTCATCTACAGATGCTACAGGGCCTGTAGTAGGGCTGAGCGCCGCAGACGCCGAGCTTGCCCAGGCAAAAAGCGTGGCGAGCCCAAAAGCGGCCAACCTCGTGCCAAAACTCGATCTGCCTCTCGACATATCCGATATCCTCCTCATTATAATAGCCTGAACGATATTTCTTAATGGTTTTCAAGAAAAAAGAGAGTTACCACAAAACACTGCCCTGCGGTCTTCCTCCCCAGAGCCGCACTGCAGCGCACTGTAGTTTGGAGGTAAATTTAGGGCATTACAAGTCCAAGTCAAGCAAATTCTTACAAA
>SICG01000171.1 GCA_009691525.1 Candidatus Latescibacterota bacterium
GTACTGAGGGGGCTGGGTCCCGAAAGGCTGATTTGGGGTACCGATTGGCCCCCTTCGAGCCGGGGCCTGACCTATCGCCAGAACCTGGAAATAGTGCGCACCATTGCGGGGGTCGGGGAAAAGGAGTTGGAGCTGATCCTGGGGGGCAATGCCGCGCGGGTCTTCGGCATCTAGCCGGAAGACCCCGCTTCGCTCCCTGGTGTTTCAGTTCAGCTCCACAGCCTTTCGTGGGCGTGTTCGTCGTTCCACGAATCGGTAGGCTCGAAGTAGCCCGGCTCGCGGGGGTCCAGGTGCTGGCGGATCACCTCCTCGTTGAGGCCGTCGAAGCCCAGGCCCGGCTTATCGGGGACCTGGATGTGGCCGTCCTGGATGATGGGGTCGGGCAAGCCGGTGACGATCTGGTTCCACCAGGGCACGTCCACCGAATGGTTCTCCAGGACCAGAAAATTCTCGGTGGCGGCGGCGCAGTGGACACTGGCCATGGCGGCCACCGGAGACATGGCCATGTGCATGGCCATGGCCACCCCGTGCTCCTGGGCCAGATCCCCGATCTTCTTGGTCTCGAGGATGCCGCCCGAGGAGGCGATATCCGGATGGATGACCGACACCCCCCTCGCTTTCAGCAGGTCCGCGAATCCCTCTTTCAGATAGATGTCCTCACCGGTGCATACCGGGGTGGCCACGCTGTGGGCCAACTGGACGTACTGGTCAGTGAACTGCCAGGGCAGCATGTCTTCGTACCAGGAAAAGGCGAACTGGTCCAGGGCCCGGCCCAGGCGGATGCACGATTCCAGGCCGATATGGCCGAAATGGTCCACGGCCAGGGGCACCTCGTAACCGATGACTTGGCGCACCTGGGCGGCGTACTCACAGAGGTGGGCGATGCCTTTCTCGGTCAGCTGGATTCCGGTGAAGGGGTGCATTACCGTCCCGGTGTCCAGGGCCCTGGGCGGGGCGATGAGGGCGTCCTTGACCCCGCGCAGCAGGCCAATGCCGATGTCCATCTTGAGGAACCGGAAGCCCAGCTCCATACGCTGCTTCAGGCGCTGCCCCATCTCCTTGCCGTCCGGCACCGAGTCCGTATCGCAGTAACACAGCACCCGATCGCGGAACTTGCCCCCGGCCAACTGGTAGCAGGGTACCCCATAGATCTTCCCGGCCAGGTCCATCAGGGCCATCTCGACGCCGCAGACCCCGCCGGCCTGGCGGGCGTGGTGGCCGAACTGCTTGATCTTGCGGAAGAGCCGGTCCACGTCACAAGGGTTTTCGCCCAGCAGCCGGCTCTTGAGCAGCAGGGCGTAGGTCTTGCTGGCCCCGTCGCGGATCTCCCCGTACCCGCTGAGGCCCTGGTTGGTGTCGAGGCGGAGGATCTGGCAGCGCATCGGGGCGCCAGTGATCGTGACCACCCTCATGTCGGTGATCTTCAGTTCTGAAGGGTGGGAATGGGGGTTGACGTACTTTTCGAGACTGGCCATGCCTGTTCTCCTGTGCTGGGTATAGGTAGTCGAAAAAATAAAATAGAGCAGGCGGGAAGGGGGCGCTACCCTTTGAGCGCGCCGAGTTGGATGCCACGCACAAAGAAGCGCTGGCCGAAGATGAAGAGCACGATCATCGGCAGCATCATCAGCACCGAGCCGGCCATCAGCAGGGAGTAGGTGGTACCTTGGGAAGAATCGAAGTAGCGCAGGGCCACCGGTAGCACGCGCAGCTCCTCGGAGTGGGTGACGATCAGGGGCCAGGTGAAGGACTGCCAAGTGCCCATGAAGCTGAAGATGGCCAGGGTGATCAGCGCCGGCTTGGACAGGGGCATGACGATGGTCCAGAACACCTTCCAGATCGAGGCCCCGTCGATCTCGGCAGCCTCCTCAAGCCCCTTGGGCAGGCTCATCATGAACTGCCGCATCATGAAGGTACCGAAGGCGGTGAATATAGCCGGCCCGATCAAGGCCTTGAAGGAGTCGAGCCAGCCCAGACTTTGTAAGATAACGTAGTTGGGCAGCAGGGTCACCACCCCCGGCACCATCAGGGTGGACAGATAGAGGAGGAAGACGCTTTCTCGTCCCCGCCAGTCGAGGCGGGCAAAGGCAAAACCGGCCATGGCTGAGGTGAGTACCTGGCCGGACATCACACATACCGCCACCAAAAGGCTGTTCCAGCCGAAGAGCGAGAACTTGATATCCGGGTCGCGCAACACCCGCACATAATTGGAAAACATGAAACGCCTCTGGCTGAGCTGGCGGACCTCGCTGCCGTAGACGATGCGGCTCAGTTTTTCCCCTGGAAAGATCCCGTGCAGGACCTCTTCTCCCTGCATCAGCGGATCGTTGTCGCCCTTGAGCATGGGGAAGGGGGCGGTGAAAGGGATGGGCTGCTGGTCGTTACCCAGGATGGGTTGCCGGGAGAGCACATCCAGCACCGATTCGCCCACCCGCCCCCAGGAGATGTCGCGATAGGTATACGGCTCGCCGCTGGGCCGCCTCAAGACCCTGACGTCCTCCAGTTCGACCTGGGCTGGGGGCAGTTCCTGGGCCGTACGCCAGCTCTGGCGCTGCTGGATCAGGCGCTGCTGCCATTTGCGCTGCAGGGCTTCGGTCAGGATCAGGGAGCGGCCGTCCACCTGCACCGGGTTCCAGCGGTTCTTGTACACGGCGAGACCCTCGCGTTCCTCGACATTCTTGATGGGGATGGGCTGGCCTTCCGGGTCGTAGATCAGGTTTCCCTGCTGGTCGCGGATGGGATCTCCCGGCGCGCCGATCATCACCGGGTTGCCCAAAGTGATGCGGATGGATTGGCCCTTTTCATCCAAAATAGGCTGGCCCTGGCGGGTCAAGAGCAAGTCTCCCTCCTCGCCAAGCTTCACTTCTTGGGGCCAGATATGGCTCTGGAATACCTCGCCCTCGCTCTTGAGGGAGGTGAGCACCATCCACAGGAAAGGCACCAGGGTGGTAAAACCCACCAGGCAGAGGAAGAGGTGGCTGAGGACGTGCAGCCGGCGGTTGCGCTCTACTTTGGCCATCAGGACTGCAGCGCCCCCTTGCCGAAACGCCAGTTGAACAGGGTGAGGCTGAAGATGATCACGAACATGAACCAGCTCACCGCAGCGGCGTAGCCGAATTCCAGGTTTTCAAAAGCGGCCCGGTAGATATAATAGCCCAGGGTGACGGTGTTGTCCCCGTCCTTGCCCGGGCCGCCGTTGGTCATCAGATAAGCGATCTCGAATCCCCCCTGCAAGCCGCCGATCACCCCCATCACCAGAACGAAGAAGGTAGTGGGGATGATCATCGGCCAGGTGATGTGCCAGAATTGCTGCCACCGGCTGGCTCCGTCGATATCAGAAGCCTCGTAGAGTTCATCGGGAACATTGGCCAGGGCCGCCAGGTAGAGGATCATAGTGCCCCCGCCCACGCTGGCCCAGATGCCCATGAAGATGATGGCGGTCTTGGCCCAGTACGCGGCGCTTTCGGCCCCCAGCCAGGAGAGGAAGCCCAGGTCCACGCTGCTGGACAGCCAGTTGGGCAAGTCGTCGACAGTGTCCAAGCCGGCAAGGATAGCGAAGCGCGCCTGCAGCCAGGTCACCAATCCTCCCCAGGCTGCCACTCCGCTCCCTATCCAGCCCAGTCCCGCCAGCAGGATGGTTCCCAGGATAGCGCCGTGGAGGACCAGGGCCCGCTCGTGCTCTTCCTGCCATTTCTCCCGCACCTGCCGCCATTGATGCCGGGCCCACCAGCCCAGGCAGATCAGCAGGATCAGGCGCACCACCAGCGAAAGGTGCGACCAGGTCAGCACCGGCAGCAGCAGGGAATTGATCAGCCCGTATTTGGGGTTGTAGAGCCATTTCCACAGGAGGAAGAGAGCCACCCCATTGGTCACGGTGGGCAGGTAGAAGACGGTGCGATAGAGGATGATGCCGCGCAGTTTCTGCGAGAGGGCCACAGCCAGGAACAAGGAGCCGGCGATGGACAGGGGCAGGCCCAGCATCAGGAAGAGGGTGTTGTAGAGATAGAACCAAAGCTTGGGATCGCCCAAGAGCCGGACGAAGTTGTCAAAGCCCACAAAGCGGGGGGCGGAGAAGGTGTCCCACTGGAAGAAGGACAGGCCCAGCGAGAACAGCACAGGCAGGAAGGTGAAGACCATGAACCCGGTCAGGTTGGGTGCCAGGAATCCCAGAGCGAGAAACAGGTTGCGCTTTCGCCGGGAGATCATGCTGCCGCTTCTTGCCGGCGGATGAAGCGTCGCGCCACCAGCACCATGCCGGCCACCAGCAGGGCAATGCCGAGCAGGTCGGGGGTGTGGTCGCGGTCGGAGAGAGCCTGGCGCTTTCGCGCTTCTTCCAGTTCCCGGCGCATCCGGTCGGCCATCTCTGCTGCCGCGGCCTGGCCGATGGTGGGGTTGGTCTGGAGCGCTTGGTCTGGGGTGCGGCCCAGGTAATTGTAAGTATAATTCGCCCCAGGGTCTTTGGGCTTGAACGCGGCATTGACCAGGTTGGTGGTCAGGGTGTTCTGCAGTCGGGTGATCTCGAAGGCGGCCCCGTGTGCGGCGGCCCGCTCCGCGCGGGTGTGGTCCATGGCGTCGAGCAGGGCTGGACGGTGCTGGTCCTCCACCGGAAAGGCCGGATCAGGGACAGAGAAGTATTGGAGTGAGAATTCCCGGCGGCTGCCAAAGGCGTCGGCGTCCTTGGTCAAGAGATTATTGTAGTCCGGGCTGGAGAGGTACTCCAAGAAATAGAAGGCCTCCTGGGGATACCTGGTATTCTTATTGATCCCGGTGACCCGCCCGCCCAACTCGGCGGCCTTGCCCCGGTCGCGGGCCGCCGCGGTCTGCTCGCCCCAGGGGCCGTCGCGCCAGGCGTGGTCCTGACCCATGTGGGAGTCGCCCATCCACCGCTCCCACTCCTCATAGGGCACATAGCGGGGCAGAGGGTAGATCTCCACGGTGAAGCGGGCCTCGCGCCGCACCTTGATCAGGCCCCACCGCCCGATGAAGATGCTCCCCAGCTTGCTGGCGGTGAACAGCCCCAGGACCGACTGACCGCCCCAGCCGCCGCCGCCGGTCTGGGCGCTCTGGTCCTCTGCCGAGGGTGCCACATGAAAGGTGTTGGCCAGGTCGTAGAGGTACTGGCAGGCCGCGCTCCCCGCCGCAGAATCGAGCAGGACCTGGGTACCGTCCTCGCTGAGCAGGCTGCCGCCGGCCTGGTAGATGAAGTCGTTTAGCCCGCCGCCGAAGCCGGGGCCCCCGGAACCAAAAGTTTCGTAGCGCCGGCCATCGGCGCTTTTGCGGGTGAGGGCCTGGCAAAGCCGGACGTAGTCCCACCAGGTCCAATGGTTCCAGGGGAGGGGGGGGACCTCTACCCCCTGGGCCCGCCGCTCGCGCACCATGGCGTCGTAGAGGGAGCGGTTGAAAAAGGTGACGCTGGCGGTGACATTGTTGGGCACGCAGTAGATGCGGTACTGCCCTGGCCCTTCGCCCGGCAGGGCCAGGGCATTGCGGCGCTGGGGCCAAAAATCGTCCAGGCTGAGGTTGGCCTGGCGCATCTGTTCGTCTATGGGCAGCAGGACCCCCTTGGAAACGTAGAGGGCAAAGGAGGAGTAGGAATAGATATCGAAGACATCGGGACCGGTGCCGGCGGCTGCCTGGGTGAGGATCTTCTGCACATCGGCGCTGGGGTCGAGCACCAGCCGTACCTTCTGGTCCTCGTAGAGGCGGTTGAACAGGGCAATCTGCTCAGTGCGGGCCGGATTGGGATCAGTGGCCCAGCGGATCACCGTGTACTTGCCCCCTTCGCTGGGGTCCAGGGGATAGACCTGGAGGACCCCGTAGTTGAGGGCAAACCAGCCGGCCAGGATCAGGGCCAGGATCACCAGGGTGAGGAGCAGATCGCGCACGGCACAGATTTATTTAGAGAGTGGAATGGAGAAAAACTTGCATTTGTGCTCTTGAATTTGTATATATTGTAGAAATTCGCAAGAATTTCCATCAGCCACAGAGAGAAAGGAAGGTGATGAAGCGGGACTATATGTCGAAGAATATCCTCAGAAAATGCAGGTAAGTCAACGTTCTTCTGCCATTTTATCAAGGAGGGAATAGCTAAGGATGAAGAAACTAATCTTTGCTCTATCGACCCTTATGGTGGTTTCGGCCGTGTCAGCCCACCAGGCTTCCTATTATATGCCGCAGGTGCCCAACCCGGATAAGATGGTCATCGACGGCAAATCGGATGACTGGGGCTGGATCGACCCGGCCTTTGCCATCACCCCGGACAACCTGTTTGAAATTCTCGGCACTCCCTGGCCACCGGCCAAGGACGACTGGGATGTGGTCCTATATGTGGCCTGGAGTTCCCGGCCCGACAATTCCCTTTACTACTTCGCCCGGGTGACCGATGACTCGCTGGGGATCTTCATCGAGAACCCCCAGGAGTACTGGAAGGACGACTCTTTGGAGATCATCATCGACGCCGACCACAGCAGCGAGAACTTCAACGAGACCGAGATGGTTTCGGGCCAGCAGTACGGCATCCGCATCCTGCCGGCTGCGGGTCAACCAGACACGTGGCTTTTCAATGTCCCCCAAGAGAGCATTTTGTGGTCCAGCAGAGCCCCCTATATGGTTTTCAAGTGGACCATAGACCCGGCCAATGCCAAGCCGCTCGGGCAGCCGGCAGGTACCACGGTCACCTACACCTACGAAGTCAAGCAGACCCTCTGGGACTTCCACGACAAGACCGGGGTCAGCGGCAGCGTCGAGCATACCTTTGCCCCGGATCAGATTGTCGGCCTGACCTTCCAGTTCGACGAGACCGAGAACCCGGTTTTGGGCCGCGAAAGGCAACCGGGCACCACGCCGGTGAACGGCGCCTTCCAGGACAACAGCAATGGCTCCGACTTCCTCCTGGTGCCCACCGAGGGCGCCACCGGCGGCACGAGCACCGCGGTCGAAAGCAACAGTTGGGGCCGGATCAAATCCTACATGGCCAATTGAGCCGGAGAGGGTGAGGCCCTTTCTTCACCTTCCCTAAGTTTCTCACGTCAGCAGAGGATGAAGAGAGATGGAGTCATTCATCTCTCTTCATCATATTAGGCCGGGGATCGGCAGGTCTCACGCGCGTTCAACGGGGAAGCACGCCTGATGAAATCGAGGAAAATTGCAGGTCGCATTCTGGTCTTGTTGGTCCTGGCAGGCCTGGCTGGCTGCCTGTCACAGGTGGGAGTGCGCCGCTTTCCCATGCCGGCGGTGGCGGCCGGGCAGCAGCGCGAGAGCATGATCCTGCAGGACGATGGCAGCATCGTTTTCACCAGGGACCGCCTGGAGGTCTCCGTCAGGGTGCTGGAGGACGAGTACCTCAACCGGCAATTCGCCTCTTACTCCGTTCAGGGCCCCCGCTCGACCAATCCCTATACCTATGGCAACTGGAAGCCCTGGGGCCAGAACTGGACGCCGCAGCGGTTCACGGTGCTGCTGGTCAAGGTCAAGAACTACTCCTACCCCAAGGTCCTCCTGGACCCGGGAAGGATCTACATCACCACTGGCAACCAACGCACCTACCGGGTGCTGGACAAGGGGCTGTTAGAGGACTACTTCAGCCCCTACCTGATGTCCTATTCAGGCCAGACATATCAAATGTACAAAGAGGTGATGGACCACCTGATGCGGACGATCTACAAACCCGACTACGTCTTCAGCGGTCTGGAGTCCTCCGGGTACGTGGTCCTGCCGGTGCTGCACAATGACGTGGAGGATTTCACGGTGCACGTGCCGGGGGTGGGGGTGCGGTTCGACTACAAATCCGTGCCGGTCGAGCGGCTCGACCTGTCCTACCAGTTCAAGCGGGAAATCTACAGGGCGAGGAATGTCCGGGAGACCAGGCAATGAAGTGGAGGGGCCTCCTGGTCCTGCTGACCACCGTGGCCGGCGCGGCGCTGGCTGGTGCCGACGAATGGGTTCTGGGAGGGAAGGGCGCCCCCTGGAATTCGGTGGTGCAGAGTAGTGCCCAGATCGATGTCCAGACCAAGCCGGGGGCTATCCAGAGCCGGGGGTTCAGCCCGGACGAGAACATCGTCACCACCCTGAAGTGGGTTTATGGCAAGCCTGCTGATTTGGTCGCCGAGCGGGGCGCGGCC
>SICG01000172.1 GCA_009691525.1 Candidatus Latescibacterota bacterium
AGCGTGGGCTCCCCGCCGTAGACCTTGAGCTGAGCCTGGGGATGCAGCAGCCCCATCAACCCGTCCAGCAGCGCCTCGTCCACCTCGGCCATCCAGCCCCGGGGGCTGCCGAAGACCACGCAAAAATCACATTCGCGGTTGCACAGCGAGCCGAAATAGAGGTGGATCTCGGGCAGGCGCCCCTCCCCCGGCTCCCAGGAGGGTTTCTGGTCCTCGAAGGGCGGGAATACCGCGTGCAGGTCCGGTGTCTCTTCACTCATAGACAGCTGGGCATCATCCAGGGGAAAGGTGTGCGTGTCAGGAAAGATAGTGCCGGTCGCCGGCTGCCCGCAGCCGCTGGGCGGCCGATTCAGGGGTCAAATCGCGCTGGGGCATGGCCAGCAGTTCGTAGCCCACCATGAACTTCTTGACCGCCGCCGACCGCAGCAGGGGCGGGTACGCGTGCAGGTGCAGATGCCAGGCCGAGTAGTCACCTTCGTCGGTGGGGGCCTGGTGGAAACCCAGCGAATAGGGGAAGGAGGTGGAGAACAGGTTGTCGTAGCGGGTCAGCACCTGCTGCAGGAGCCCGGCCAGCGCCCCGATCTCCTCGCCCCGCAACTCGGTGAGCGAACCCAGATGCCGCCGGCTGGCCAGCAGGATCTCAAAGGGCCAGACCGCCCAGAAAGGCACCACCGCGACAAAGTGCTCATTGGCCGCCACCACCCGCACTCCCTCCTGCTCCTCGGCATTTAGGTAATCGCACAAGAGGCAGCTGCCCTGCGCCTGATGGTAGGCATTCTGGGCTGCCAGCTCCTTGGCCGGCTCGTTGGGCAGATGCTGCCCGGCCCAGATCTGGCTGTGGGGATGGGGGTTGGAGCAGCCCATCACCGCGCCCTTGTTCTCGAAGACCTGCACGTAGTTGACAAAGGGCAGCCGAGCGAGTTCCGCAGTCTGCTCGGCCCAGGTGTGAATCACCGCTTCCACCGCCGGCAGGGGCAACTGGGGCAGGGTCAGGTCGTGGCGCGGCGAGAAACACACGACCCGGCACAAGCCCGCCGCTGCCTCGGCCCGGAAGAGCGGCGAGTCCAGCCCGGACGGGGGCGGCCCTTCCACGGCAGGGGGCAGTAGGGCGGCGAAGTCGTTGTCGAAAACCAAGGTGGAGGAGTACTCCGGGTTGCGCGCCCCCCCGACCCGCGTATTGCCCGGGCACAGATAACAACCCGGATCATAGGGCGGGGGGGCAGCCCTCAAATCGGGCTCCACCTGACCCTGCCAGGGACGTTGGGAGCGGTGCGGAGAAACCAGGACCCATTCCCCGGTGAGCGGATTGAAGCGGCGGTGGGGCTGGGCAAATAGCTGCATTACAAAATGCGCGCCCCGGCCGAAGCCTGGCAGACATAGACCTCGCCCTGCAGACCCGTGGCCTCGGTGTAGCGGGCGGCCAGTGCCTCGCTGAAGGCAGCGGTGGCCCCCACCTCGACCAGGTTGACGGTGCAGCCGCCGAAGCCGGCCCCCGGTCAGGCGCGCCCCGTAGCAGCCGGGCAGCTGCTGCGCTGCGGCGACCATGGCGTCCAACTCCGGGCAGGAAACCTCGTACAGATCGCGCAGGCTGGCGTGGCATTCGTTCATCAGCACCCCAAAGCCGGCCGCATCCCCGGCGGGCAGCAGCCCGGCGTGGCGCTCAAAGTCAGCCACCGCCACGTCGCGCAGGGCACTGATGCCGGGCAGGTGGGTGGATAACAGGCGCACCGCCTCCTCGCACTGGGCCCGGCGTTCGTTGTACGCGCTGCTGCCCAATTCGCGGCGCACGCAGGTATTGGCGATGACGATGGCGGTGCCGGCCGGCACCGATACCGCCTCCCAGGTCAGCGAGCGGCAGTCCAAGAGCAGGGCCTGGCCGGCCTGGCCGCAGGCCGAGGCGAACTGGTCCATGATCCCGCAATTGACCCCCACGTATTTGTTTTCGGCCCGCTGGCAAAGCAGGGCCAGCTCCATGGGCGGCAGGGACCAGCCGCCCAAGTGCTGAAAAGCCACGGCAAAAGCCATCTCCACCGAAGCCGAGGAACTCAGCCCGGCAGCGCGCGGCACCGTGGAGGCATAGACCGCGCGCAGGCCGCGCACCTCCAGACCGCGCTCCCGCAGGGCCCAGGCCACCCCGCCCGGGTACCGCGCCCAGGTCTGGGCAGGCGGTTGCTCCAGACCGGCCAGGTCCAGGGTCACTTCCTCGTCCAGGTCCAGCGCATCGAGGGTCAGGGTCGCTTCGTCAGTCGGCACCACCGCGACGTAGGTCGCCCGGTCGATGGCCGCCGGCAACACAAAGCCGGCGTTGTAATCGATGTGTTCGCCCAGCAGATTCACCCGGCCGGGGGCGCAGGCCACCAGGGCCGGCGACTGTCCCCATCGGGCCAGGCAGCGTTCTTTGAGTCTGCCGATCAGTTCCATTTCCGCTCTCCTCTGTACCGCCCGCCGCGATGCTCAGGGCACGATCAATCTTTTGAGTCCAGGATGACGGTCGAGCAACTCCGCTCGGGCCGCCCACTCACTCATGTCCATGTCCTCGCCGTGGGGCCGTGGGTCAGACCATGCCTGGTAATGTCCGCCCCAGTGATAGCGCATACCCGGAGCCGAGCCGCGGGTGGCAGTATGGTAGAGCGCCGTGTCCAGGATCACCGCCGCACCCGGCGGCACTGCCACTGCCACCTGCCCGGGCCAGTCAGCGGCACGTTCCCCCAGCGGTGCGGGGATGGGCTCATCCACCCGGCGCGGGATCGCCCACAGCGAGCCGATGGCCGGCGAGATCCCTTTGACGTAGTAGTTTACCACTACCCGCTCGATGCAGGTGCGGCCCGTCGCCCCCTGCGAGTCCCAGCCGTAATGGTGGTGCCAGCCGATATTGGCCGCCGAAGCCTCGCTGGCGATGCGGGCCCCGGTATGGCACAACCGGGGCGGGTCGCCAAAGGCGGCCTCCAGCACGGCGCTGACCTCCGGACAGTCGAAATAGGGCGCTATTTCCGGGGCGTGGGTCAGGAGAGGATGCACGCCGAGCCCAAAGCCGGTCAGCGGCGGTTTGCCGCGCCCCTCCCAGATCCCATAGAGCAGGCGTTCCTGGTGGTCCAGTGCCTCGGGCCCGTGGGCTGCCTCCACCACGCAGAAGCCCTGTTCGGCCAGTTGGCGGGCCAACACCGAGATGTGGTTCTGGTTCACAATCCTCCTCCATTATTAGTCGCCAGCCCGTAGACCGGCAGCGCCGCCGCCTTGCCCTTGAGCGCGTGTTCGCCCAGGTGGATCAGCCCGGCGCGGGCCTGCTCGTTCACCTTAATGTATACCTCTGCCGAGAGGGCCAGGGGAGAGGGCAGGCTGCGGGTCAGCCCCTCCAAACGCGCGGCGACATTGACCGCATCCCCGATCACGGTGTATTCCAGACGTTCGGGGGAGCCGACATTGCCGGCGATCACTTGGCCGTAGTGGAGGCCGATGCCGTTGTCCACAGCCGGCAACTGGCGGGCCGCCAGTTCGCGGTTGATCACCTCCAGGATGCGGCGGATGGCCAGGGCTGCTTCGAGGGCGTCCTGGCAGGGATTGGCGCCGCCCCCCAGGCCAAACACCGCCATGGCTGCATCGCCGATGAACTTGTCCACCTCGCCGCCACAGCGGTGGATCTCGTGAACCACCAACGAAAAATACTGATTGAGGATCTCCACCACCTCGTGGGGGGTGCAGCGTTCGGACAGCGGGGTGAAGTTTCGCAAATCGGTGAAGAGGATGGCCACCTCCACCTCCCTGCCCCCCAGGTCAGCGCCCCCGGCCTGGCCGAGGATCTGGCTGGCCACGGTGCTGTTGACGTACTTGCCAAAGATGGTCTTGTTCCGCTCCCGTTCCTTGAGGCCGGCGATCATCTCGTTGGTGCGCTCGGCGATCAGGCTGAATTCATCGTTGCTGACCACTGGCACCGAGGCGTTGTAGTTCCCCTGCTGGACGCTGCCCAATGCCCATAGTTGCAGGTCGAACATCAATTGCAAATTGCGGCTGTACTTGCGGATGACGATCAGGGTGCCCGTCAGCAGGGTGGCAAAGACGAAGAGCACCTCCTGCACGATCCAGATAAACTTGAAAGGCACCCCACTGGCGTAGCGATCGATGACGAACTTGAAGTCCTTGTAGATCAGCAAGAGCAACACCACGGCGATCAGGCCCACGCACAGGGCGATGAAACCGAGGAACTTGGTGGAGATGGAGAGGAAGCGGCCGCGCTTGAGCACATTCATGCGGGCATCCGCCGACAGCCGGCGGATCAGATCCCGCTCCACGTCCAGGGCTAGGCTGGCGGAGGTGAACATGCCTAAGGTGGCGCAGGCCAGCACCACCTTGAGGCCGCTGCCCAGGGGGAACTCGTAGTTGAGGGTGTTCCAGGCCGTGACCAGGATGCCGATGGCGATCCAGGTGCAGAAATCGACCCGCAAATAGTGCCAGGGCCGGCCCAGGTCCACTTCGTTGGGCCGGGCTGCCTCCTGCAGACGCAGCCAGCCGATGCACCACCAGCGCAGGGCAAAGCCCAGCGACAAGGCCACCGCCAGGATGGAGACCAGCTGCCCGGGTGCCAGAGATTCGATGAAAGGGCAGACCTCGGTGCCGTATACGCTGAGCAGCCCGGTGCAGAACAGATAGAAGAGGCTGCTCTTGAGCGCCTCTCTAGCCAGAGAGGCACGGCCCGCCGGCCCCTGCCCGCTCGCAAGGGTCACTGGTACCGCTCCTCAAAGACCTTCACCGCGCTCTGCACCGTCAACATCCCCAGGCGCACCCGGTGGGCAAAACTGCCGTACATGCCCATCTCGGTGCCAAAGGCCATGCCGTAGATTCGCGAGGCAAAGTCCATCAGATTCAGACCCTCGCCCCGCAGGTTCGCGTCGAGCCAGTACACCCCTTTCTCCGATTTTCTGAACCAGGTCTGCTCGATGGGCACTCCGCCCAGCACGTCCCCGTCCTCGGCCAGGGTGGCCCCCACCTCGGCGATGGCCTGGATGGTCGCCCGGGCCGCCCGCTGCTCCCAGGCTTCGTCTTCGGGATTTTTCTGGTGCCGGGCCGAGAGCCAGTAATGGTCGCCCATCAATTGTGATTCGTGGATATCAAAGCTGATGCCGGGGCGGATGCGGGCCAGCAACTGGCGGGTGACCCGGGACTCCACCGGCGCCCAGAGGGTGTCGTGGAAACGATTGAGGTGTAACACCTCCCCCTCCAGGCTGATGATCAGGGTATAGGCCCGCCCCAGATCGCCAGTGCCCTCTACCCCGGCCTGGGCCGGGGTCATGTACAGGCGCCGGCCCCGCAGCGGGGCCAGCACCTCGGGCCGGGTCTTCTGCAACTCCTGCAACTTGAGATAAAAGCCCCACTGGGCATCGTGGGTGTGGGTGCCTGGCCGATTGCTGGCATACCCATAATCCCCCACCAGGGCCAGGAGCCGGCCCTCGTCCTCGTAGAGCACCTCCCCTTCCCGCCTCAAGATCTCCTCCACCTGGGCAAAGGAATCCAGCACCGGCGTCTCCCCCAATCCCAGGCTCAGGGCATGCGCATAACCACCCAGGCCCACGGGGTCGCGGGTGGGGATCACGTACACCTGGTGGTCGGTGTGCAACTGCTCGATCAGCTCCACTGCGGCGCTCACCCCGGCGTGTTCGGTCGAGTGGCTACCGGCGCTGATGAAGATGGCCGGCAATTTATCGCCGCCGGCGCGCACCGCCACCACCGGCGAGCCGTCCGGCGCATGGCCCAACACCTGCACCGACTGGCCGGTTTTCTCGACCTTCGCGAGCAATTCCCCGTAGGTATGGTAGATCTGCATGTTTATCTCCCGATGATGAGCCGGCGCGGGTCCACCTCTTCCCTCAATATTCGCAGGATGTCCGGGTCAGGAGGAGGCGTCTGTCCGATGTGGGGTGCCCTCAGCAAGATGAAACCGGTATTTTCCTGCACCTGCTCGAAGTCCACGCCCGGATGCAGGCTCTCTACCTGCATGCGTTTTGACGCCGGATCGTAGCCCATGATCGCCAGGTCGGTGATCACCTTGTAGGGGCCGGTGCCCTCGGGCAATCCGGCTGCCTCGCGCGCCCCTGGCCCGCTGAGGTACCCAGGGGTGGTGAGGAAGTCGAGCTTTTCGACGAAGCGCCGCCGGTCGTGTCTGGTCATCACCAAAGTCCGCCAGCAGAAGCTGGCAAAGTCATTGGCCCCACCGCTGCCGGGCAGGCGCACACTGGGCCGGTCGTGAGGCCCGATCACCGTGGAATTGAGGTTGCCGTACGCATCCATCTGCGCCCCGCCCAGAAAGGTGTAGTCCACCATGCCACGCTGGCAGAACTCCAGCACATCGCTCATGCTGGTGGCCATCAATCCCTGGTAAAAGGTGCGCGAATCCCCCACTGAGATAGGCATAGTGGGCAAGCGGGGGGCCAGGCCGCCGGCCTCGAAGATGACGAAGAGTTGAGGGGCGCTGGTCTTCTGGGCCAGCATCGCCGCCGCGCAGGGCGCCCCGGTGCCCACCCCCACGGTGGTCCCGTCCTCAAGCAGGCGGGCGGCCGTGCAGATCATCAACTCCATGGCGTTGTACTCGGCCATGCTCATCCCTTCAGCAATTCCAAATCGCGCAACTGGGCCAGGCGCGCCGGACCACCGCACTTTTCCAGGTACCCGGCAAAATCCGGCACCCCATAGATGTATTCATCGATGAAGCGGACGAACTGAGCCTCGTCCTTCTCCACCTCCAGCCATTGCCGCAGATGTTCCTCGTCGGAGAAGTACTCCCCCGGCATATTGCCCGGATAACAGCCGCCGGGCACCTCGCACACTGCGTCCACACACAGCGAGGGGATCACCGTCAGGTGCGGGGCACGGCGGATCTCCTCGTTGCTGATCAAACGCTCGCAGGTGATGATCAGCCGCTTGGCCGCGCGGGCCAGGTCCAGGTCGGCCACCGTCACCCCGTAGATGCGGCAGTTGCCGTAGCCGTCGCTCTCGTGCACGTGGATCAGGGCCACGTCCGGGTACAGGGCCGGCAGGGCCACCACCTTGCGCCCGGTGAAGGGACAGACCAGTTGCTTGGCCGCACTGTAGGTAAAGGTCTCGGTGCCCAGCATATTGCGCGAGAGCATGTAGGGCACCCCCATGGCCGCTGCGTGTAGCCGGCAGGCCAGAGCATAGTTGGTCCACTCGCAGGTCTCCAACTGCCCGCTCTCTATCACCCGCCGGCTATGGGGCGACAAGCCCCGCGCCTCCAGGCCCACCACGTACGCCAGGTCCACCTTGGCCAGCAGTTTCTCGCCCCCAATATTGCCGGCCGCCAGGATCTGGAAATCGTGGGTGGCAGTGTGGCCGGCAAAGCTGAGATTGCGCTTTTTCTGGCGCAGCACCTCGTGCAGGGCCGCGGTGGCGATGCGGTTGGTGCCAAAACCGCCCGAGCCCAGGTACTCCCCGTCGTGCACGAAACGTGTGACCGCTTCCTTGACGGACATCACCTTGTCCTCCAAGGCCCGCGACTTGTGCCGAAAAAAGGCACGCGCCTTTTCCGGGTCTGGATCGCTGAAGAGCGGGCCTTCGCCTACTATAGTGCTGTCCATCCCCCATCCACCAACAATGTATGCCCCGTGACCATCGACGCGCCCGGACCGGCCAGAAAGACCACCGCACTGGCCACATCCTCGGGCTGGCCCACCCGCCCCAACGGGATGCGGCTCAACAAGTCGGCCCGCATCGTGGGGTCGTCGAAAGTGGACTGCGTCAGCGGGGTCAGGATGAAGGTAGGCCCCACTGCGTTGACGTTGATCTGGTGCTCGGCCCACTCGATGGCCAGCACCCGGGTCAGATTCACCACCCCGGCCTTGCTGGCGCAGTACGCCGCCCGCTTGTAATACCCCACCACCCCGTTCATCGAGGCGATATTGACGATCTTGCCGCCCCCGGTGTGGATCATCTCCTTGGCCACCCGCTGGGCCATAAAGAAAACCCCCTTGAGATTGACCCCCAGAATGCGGTCCCACTCCTCCTCACTCACCTCCAGGGCCGGCCT
>SICG01000021.1 GCA_009691525.1 Candidatus Latescibacterota bacterium
ACTTACACGTACAGGGCATGGAAGGGGTGATGTTCTATACCAGACAGAAAACCGTGCTCTCCCGCTGGGCCGGCGGTTTCCGGCATTTCTTTTGAGACGATGATCAAGACCGCCGAACAGCTCCGCGACTTCACCACCCGTCTCCTGCTAGCTGCCGGGGCCGACCAGCGCAATGCCCAGCGCGTAGCCCAGGCCCTGGTGGGAGCCAATTTGTGCGGGGTGGACACCCATGGGGTGTGGCATCTGCCTGGGTACGTGCAGGCCATGCGCGACGGTCAACTTCTGCCCACCGCCTGGCCAACCATAGTGGAAGAGAGCCCCGCCTACGCGCGGCTGGCCGGGGGCTGGACCTTTGGCCATGTGGGCGCCAAGGTGGCCATGGAGCTGGCCCTGGACAAGGCCGCTCAGAACGGCATCGCTTTGGTAAGCCTGGTGCAGGCCCACCACATCGGCCGGCTGGGTGAGTATGTCGAGTTAGCTGCCGCGCGCGGCATGGTGGGCCTGGTCTGGGCCGGCGGCTTTGCCGAGGAGCAACCGGTGGCCATGCCCTACGGCGGCAGCCGGCCGGTGTTGCACACCAATCCGCTGGCCATGGGTTTCCCCGCCGGCACCGAAACGCCGGTGGTACTCGATTTTGCCACCACGGTCCTCTCCGGGGTCAAGGTGGTCGAGGCCCGCGCCCAGGGCAAACAACTGCCCCCAGGATCTATCGCCGACCGCGAGGGAAGACCTACTGCCGATCCGGAAGAGTTCTTCAAGGGAGGCGGGCATCTGCCCTTCGGTGGCCACAAGGGATACGGATTGATGTTGGCCGCCGAACTCCTGGGCCGCGTCTTTACCGGCGCCGATGCCTTTGCCCAACCCTTGCGCGGCGGCCCCATCTTCGGGCATACCGGCACGGCTATGATCGCCTTCCGCGCCGACCTCTTCCAGCCCCTGGCCGCTTACGCCGACCGCGCCGACGAACTGGAACAGCGGGTGCGGGCCGTGCCGCCGGCCCCAGGGTTCGCCGAGGTGCTGATCCCCGGCGATCTGGAAGCCAGGACTCGGGAAACACGGGTACGGGGGGGAATTCCCATACCAGATGACCTGTGGGGCCGCTTGAGCGAGCTAGCTCTTTCGTTGGGCGTGAAGGTCGGATGAAAAAGAGCATCCCTGGTGCACCGCCCAAGCCCACCAAGGCCGAGTTGCTGGCCGCCGTCGACAAAACCGTGCCCGATGTGATCGGCCCCGGCCTCAAGGTGCTCTTCTGCGGCATCAACCCCGGCCTCTGGACCGCGGCCGTGGGCCACCACTTTGCCCGGCCGGGCAATCGCTTCTGGCCAGCCCTGCGCGCTGGGGGTTTCACTCCTCGACTGTTGGCCGCCCACCAAGAGCACGAGATGCTGCAATGGGGCTACGGCATCACCAACCTGGTGGCGCGCACCACGGCGCGGGCCGACCAGTTGCACGAGGAGGAATTCGCCAAGGGCGGCAAGCTCCTGGCGGCCAAGGTGCGCCGTTACCGGCCCAAGGTGCTGGCCCTGCTCGGGCTGGGCGCGTACCGCAGTGCCTTTGGCCGGCCCGGCGCTGCCGTGGGCCCGCAGGAGGAACACCTCGGCCAGACCCAGGTATGGGTGCTGCCCAATCCCAGCGGTCTGAACGCTCACTACAGCCTGGAAGCCATCGCCACCCTCTTCCGCACCCTGCGCCTGCAGGTCGAAAAAGGAGCTTTATAATGATCGTTGCCGATAACCGCTACGTCATCCGCTCGCAGAACTCCAACCAGGGTTACTGGGAACAGGGGCTGTACCCCGCGTGGACCCGTCTCAGCACCTTCCAAAGCATCCCCGGTCAGAAACAGGGCGCCGGGGTAGAGCCCCACTACCACGACAACGACGAGATCTGGCTCTTCCTCAGCGGACACGGCGAAGTCTGGCTCAATGGGAAGTCATATCCCATTACTCCCGGCACCGCGATCTACACCCCGATGGGGGCGGTGCACCGCTTTCAAATGTTCACTGCCTTCGACAACGCCGCCATCGTCACCCCGCTGGAACGGCAACGGCGTGCTGCCCATCTGTTGGTCGACGAGGACGGTCCACCCGAACCCACGGTCCCCGGCTTCGTGATCCCCGGCGCGGAAAACACCGGTCCCTTTGACCCTGGACCCCGCTGCCCGTTGAGCGAGTTGCGCGCCGTGGAATTGAAGGCCGGCCAGAGTATGGCAGGCGTGCTGGACGCCAATGAACACTGGATCGTACTGGAGGGCAGACTCCTCCTGGAGGTCGAGAAGCTCGAGGTGGAACTCGACGTGCACGACCTGGCCATGCTGCGGGCGGGCGCTGAACGCCGGCTCAGCACCCCTTCCGGGGTGCGCCTGGCCCTGGCAAGGGAGGTCGCTCATGTTTCTTGAGGAATGCTGGGGATGAAGTGTTACGAGCTGACCAAGGCGGGCGAGGAGTTTGCCCTGCAATTGCGGGAACGTCCGCAGCCCGAGCCCGGCCCGGGCCAAGTGCGAGTGCGGGTGCACGCCTGTTCGCTCAACTACCGCGACCTGCTGGTGCGCCAGGGCCGGTACGGCCGCCGCACCGAGGGGCTGGTGCCTCTCTCCGACGGGGCAGGGGAGATAGAAGCCGTCGGGGCCGGCGTCCAGGGACTGCAACCCGGCGACCGGGTGGCCGGCTGCTTCTTTCAGGGCTGGAGCCAAGGTCCATTTAACGCCGCTTTCCAGGACACGGCTCTGGGCGGAGGGCGCGACGGGGTATTGACCGAGCAGGTGATCCTCGAGGAACACGGCGTGGTCTGCCTGCCCGCACACCTGAGCTGGGCCGAAGGCGCCTGCCTGCCCTGTGCCGGGTTGACCGCATGGAATGCCCTGGTCACGCGGGGCGCGCTGCAGCGAGGGGCCACAGTGTTGCTGCAGGGCACCGGCGGGGTTTCTATCTTTGCGCTGCAACTCGCCGTGGCCCTGGGCGCCCAGGTCATCCTGCTCTCCAGCAGCGACGCCAAATTGGGGCGCGGTCGCGCCCTGGGTGCCGCGCAGACCATCAACTATCACACCTTCCCCGACTGGGAGCAGGAGGTGTGGAAGCTGACGGAGAAGCGCGGCGTGGACCATGTCGTCGAGGTGGGTGGAAATCTGGATAAGTCCCTCAAGTGCCTGGCGGCCGGCGGCCACATCGCCCAGGTCGGGGTGCTGGGCGGTGGCAGCGGGGCCATCAACCTCTTCCCCCTGGCCATGAAGAACGCCCGCCTGGACGGCATCTATGTGGGCTCGCGCGCCGACTTCGAAGTGATGAAAGACTTTCTGAACAAGCAACAACTGCACCCAGTGATCGATCACATCTTCCCCTTCGACCAGGCCGCCGAAGCGTACGAACATCTGGCCAGCGGCGGACACTTCGGCAAGGTGGTGATTGAGGTATGAGACGATCCCAGGGCAACAATGGGTTATCGTCCCGGTCCGTGGAGCAACGCCACACTGTGGCGTTGCATGCACTCCGACGTTTCTGCAGTCCCGGACCCGCGACATCATATAGATGGTGTCGCGCCTCGCTCGCTTTATCTTTGCCACCCCGCATCCCAACCCCCGCAGAAACGCCTCCGGGGCACTCCCACGGCCCTGGGGAGTTATCAATCGGCGGTCAAACCTAGCGGCGGAGGACAGCCCCAGAGGGCTTCCCCTGGGGAGTGGCTGGATAGGGAAGGACGCGGGTAGGGAGGAGGGGAGAGCGGAGCGAAGCGAGCAGAGCGGCAAGTCCGTGCCTTGGGAAAGCCCGGAGCGGATTGTCCCTCGACGCCACTGCAAATTGACGACAACACCATAGTGAGGAACCGATGACCACCGATCCACTAATCCACGAACTGGTCGCCGAACTGGAGACCATCCCCATCATCGACGTGCATACTCATCTGGTCGGCTCACGACTCGGCGCCCGCGGCCTGCACGACATCCTGCTCTACCACATGGCCATCAGCGACCTGTACGCTGCCGGCTGTCCCACCGGAAAACGGCTGACCGAGTATCCCGGCTGGCCCTCGCGCGAAGAGGCCCACCAGCGCCTCCGCGAGGCGCTTCCCTATCTCAAATACGTGCAAAACACCAGCACCTCCTGGGGTATCCGCACCATCCTGGCTGACCTGTACCACTGGCGCGAACCCGTGACCGAAAACAACTGGAAAAAACTCGACGATCTGATCCGAGAACGGGCTGACGACCATACCTGGCACCACCAAATCCTCCGCCGGCTCAACATCCGCCGGGTGGGCACCGAGTGGGCCCGCCGCGAGCAGGGCGAAGGCGACACGGTGCTGCAATACGCGCTAGAATGGGGCTTCTTCACCCGCTGCCAGTGGGGCGAATACGACACTGCCCTCTACGAGTTGGAGAAGTGCTGGGGCAAAAAACCCGGCAGCCCCTCGCCCATCAGCGCCGGTGGCCGGCCCTCCACCGAGCGCACCATCGAGACCCTGGCCGACGTGCAGGCGGCCGTCGACCACTACGTCGCCCAGTTCCCCCCTCAGGTGTTGGCCACCGCCACCCACCTGTCCACCGACCTCGACCTGGAGGTGGTGAATGCAGACCAGATGGAGGCCGCCCTCAAGAAACGGACCCAGGCCGGCCCGCGTGAGCGCGATGTCTACGCTTCCTATATCAATGAACTCTATCTTTCTGCGATGGAAAAACACGCGCCCCAGGTGGTCTTCCAGTTCAGCTTTGGCGCCGAGCCCCTGCCCCACGAGACCGGCAGCCGCCTGGACCAGCGCAGCATCCGCCAACTGGGCGAGTTGATCGCCCGGCACCCGGGCCTGCGCTTCCAGTGCCTGCTCTCCAGCCAGCACGCCCACCAGTCCCTCTGCACCCTGGGCCGCGAATTACCCAACTTCTCCCTAGCCGGATACTGGTGGCACAACTTCTTCCCCACCATCATCCGCAAAACCATGGCCGAGCGGTTGGAGATGCTGCCCCTCAACAAGCAGGTCGGTTTCTTCTCCGATGCCTATTGCGTGGACTGGGTGTACGGCAAGGTCGCCATTGTGCGCCGCTGCCTGGCCCAGGTACTGGCCGAGCAGATCCGCCAGGGATGGTACTCCCGCCAAAACGCCCTGGACGCGGCCCGAGCCATTCTCTTCGAGACCCCGCAGCACTTGCTGGGCTTCACCCCCTCCCCGGTGCTGAGCACATGAAGATCCTCGACAGCTCTACCCTGGCTCTTTTCTGGCACGACGCCGACGCGCGCGAAATGCGCTTGCGCGAGGTGATCGCCGAACGCCTGGCCTTGCAGCCACCCCCGCAGCGCGAGGACGCGGTGGTGGCCACCTACTTCATGGCCATGCGCAACCTCAAGCTCGAAAAAGCCGTTGCCGAGATCGCCTACCACGCCACCTCGGGCATCAAGAACCCGCCCCCCGGTTCCCTGCTGGCCCAATGCACGGCGCAGCCGGCCGGGGTGGACCTCTTCGACAACACGGGTCGCCTGGGCCTGCTGCACGTGGCCTTCCCGCTCAAGATGATGCTCCAACCCGATGGGCACCTCAGCTCCTGCGACCTCTTGCACACCGCCGCGGCGGCCATCCTCTTCGATGTGTACGAGAACCAGGACTCCCGGCTGATCAACTTGCAAATCCCCGAGGCGGTACTGCGCACCTTTCCCGGCCCAGCCCACGGCCCGCAGGGCTTCCGCCGGCTCTGTGGTTTACCCCCCGGTGAGCCGGCCTTCGGCACCATCCTCAAACCCACCGCCGGCCTCACTGCCCAGGAGGTGGGCCAACTGAGCGGCGAGGCCGCGGCCTGCAGTCTGCTGGTCTTCATCAAGGAGGACGAGGACCTCTATCCCAATCTCGAATATGCACCCATGGGGCAGCGCACCCGCCTGGCCAAGGAAGCCATCGCCCAGGTGGCAGACAAGCGCGGCGGCCGTGGCCTGGTCTTTCTGCCCCACGTCAGCGGCGCCCCCGGCGAGATCCTCGCCACCGTGGAGGCGGCCCTGGAGGCCGGCGCCGAAGGAGTGATGTTCGGGGAGACCTTTGCCGGCGGCACCGTGCGCATGGTGCGCGACACCTTCCGCGACCGGCCACCGCTGATCTACGGCCACAACGCCGGCATCGGCGTGAAGACCCGGGCCATCTGGCGCGAGGTCATCGATCTCTTGGCCCGCCTCGACGGCATCGATTTCCGCCAGACCGCTCCAGTGCGCCCCGGCACCCCTTTCCTGCGGCCCTACGGCCAGGAGTGGACCGCCTCCGAGGAGATCCTCTCCCGGCCCCTGCCCGGCATTCTCCCCACCACCTTGGTGCGGGCCGGCGCCCTGGATCAGGGTAACCTGATCCTCAACCTTGAGGAGACCGAGGCGCGGGGCATCGGCGACGGGGTGATGTTCCTGGCCGGCTCGGCCATCAACTCCATCAAGAACGCGCAGGGGAAGTACGACCCGGCCCTGGGCGCCCTGGCCATGCAGCAGGCCATTGGAGTGCATCGTACCGGCACCCTGCGCGGGGTAAAGGCCGAGGCACATCTGAAGGAACTGGTAGCCCTGGCCGAACGCGAGCGGCTCGGCGAATTGCGCGAGGCCCTGCGCCAGCGCTACTCCCAGGAGGCCGCATGAACAAAGAAGACCGCCTGCTGCGGGTAGGGGTGCTGGGCTGCGGCCCCATTGCCCAGTTCGCCCACTTCGACGCCTGCCGCAAGGCCCGCAACGCCGAACTCTACGCCCTCTGCGACGTGGCCGAGGACCTGGTGGCGCGTATGGCCGCCATCCACCAGCCTCGCCGCACCTTCCTGCGCTACGAGGAGATGCTGGCCGACCCCGAGCTGGACGCCGTGATCGTCGCCACCTCCGATCCCTTCCACGTCGCCCTCTCACAGCAGGCCCTGGCCGCCGGCAAACACGTGCTGGTGGAAAAACCCCTGGGCGTCAACGTGGAGGAGTGCGAGGCCTTGGCCTCCCAGGCCCGCAGCGCCGGCCGGGTGCTACAGGTGGGCAATATGAAACGCTTCGATCCAGGGATAGCCTTTGCCCACCGCTTCATCCGCGAGGAGATGGGCCAACTGCTGGCGCTCAAGGCCTGGTACTGCGACTCCACCTATCGCTACACCATGACCGACAACCTCCAGCCCCTGCCCGAGCGCAGCCAGGGCAGCCGCAAACCCGAGGGGGATCCCAAACAGGACAGGGAGCGCTATTTCCTGCTCACCCACGGCTCCCACCTGGTGGACACCGCCCGCTTTCTGGGCGGCCCGCTGCGCGCCGTGCGCGCCCGGCTGGCGCAGAAGTTTGGCGCCTACTGCTGGTTCGTGGAGGTGAACTTCGCCGACGGCAGCCTGGGCCAGCTCGACCTGACCATTGCGGTGCGTATGGATTTCCACGAAGGGTTTCAGGTGTACGGCGAGCGGGGCAGTGTGCTGGGCAAGACCTACCTGCCCTGGTTCTTCAAGTCCAGCGACGTGGAGTGTTTCTCCACCAAAGACGGCCAGTACCACCGCCCCCTGGGCGCCGACGCCCACTTCTACAAGCTCCAGGTGGAGGGTCTGGCCGATACCGTCCTGCACGGCACCCCGCTGCAGGGGGCCGGCGTGGACGAAGGGGTGGCAGCGGTGCGGGCCATGGTGGCCATCGCCCGCTCCACGACCAGCGGCGACTGGGTGAAACTGGCCGAGGTAAAGGGAGGCGTCTGATGAAAGTAGGTACCTTCTCCAAGATCTTTGCCCGGCCCCGCCTCGAACAGGCCCTCGATGCCCTGAGCGCCGCCGGCCTGGAGAGTGCGCAGTTCAACTTTGAGAGCGCGGGACTGCCGGCCATGCCCGACGAACTCGACCCGGGACTGTGCCGACATATCCGCCTGCAGTTCGCCAAGCGGAACCTAGAGCTGGCGGCCCTCTCGGGCACCTACAACATGGCCCACCCCGACCCGGCCGAACGGCAACTGGGCCTCAGCCGACTGCGGGTGATGGTTGCTGCCTGCAAGGAGCTGGGCACCGGAGTGATCACCCTGTGTACCGGCACCCGCGATCCGGGCTACATGTGGCGCACCCATCCCGACAACAACAGCCACGAAGCCTGGGCCGATCTGGTCGGCTCCCTGGAGCGGGCCCTGCCCATCGCCGAGGCACACCAGGTGATCCTGGCCTTCGAACCCGAGATCTCCAATATCGTCGACTCGCCGACCAAGGCGAGGCGGCTGATCGACGAGCTGGGTTCACCCTGGCTGAAGGTGTGCATCGACGGGGCCAACCTCTTTCCCACCGACACCCTGGAGCGGATGAAGGAGATCCTGCACCACGCCTTCGACCTGCTGGGCGGGGATATCGCCCTGGCCCACGCCAAGGATCTGATCGCCGACGGCGAAGCCGGCAACAAACCCGCCGGCACCGGCTTGCTCGACTATGGACTCTATCTAGATCTGTTACAAAAAACCGGATTCACCGGCTCGCTGATCCTGCACAGCCTCAAGGAAGAAGAAATACCTTTTTCCCTGGGGTTTGTGCGGGGCAAGATGAAAAACTGAGAGGAGGAGGAATCGCGCCATGCAGACCGCAACCGGCCTCATCCGCATCTTCAACGGCCAGCTCATCGACGGCACCGGTGCCGCCCCACTGCCCAATGCAGTCGTTCTGGCGAAGGACGGCTACATCACCTATGCTGGCCCGGCCCAGGGCACCCCACAGACCGACCCGGCAGCCAGGCAGATCGATGCCCAGGGCGGCACCATCCTGCCCGGCCTGGTGGAGGCGCACTACCACCCCACCTACTTCAATGTGGCCGCCCTCGAAGACCTCGACATCAAGTACCCCGTCGAATACGTCAGTCTGCTGGCCGCAGCCAACGCCCGCCTGGCCCTGGAGTGCGGGTACACTTCTGCCCGCAGCGGCGGCAGCCTCTTCAATATCGATGTCTGGCTCAAGAAGGCTATCGAGGCCGGGGTCACCCCCGGGCCGCGCCTGGCCTCCAGTGGCCGCGAGATCTGCGGGGTGGGTGGGCTGATGGACTGGAACCCGGATTTCCGCAAGATCGGCATGGAGGGCCTAGTGCTCTTGATCAACGGGGCCGACGAGGGCCGTGCCGCGGTGCGCGCCCTGGTCAAGGACGGGGTGGAGTGGGTCAAGACCTACCCCACGGGAGATGCCGCCGCCCCCGACACCAACGACCACCACACCCTGTGTATGACCTTTGAAGAGATGCACGCCGTGGTGCAGACGGCGCACAACCACCGCCTCAAGGTGACCGGCCACTGCCGCGCCACCCAAGGAATCAAGAACGCCCTGCGCGCTGGGTACGACACCATCGAACACGGCACCTTTATGGATGAGGAGAGCCTCGAGCTGTTACTCAAGCGCAATACCCCGGTGATCCCCGCTTTGCAGTTCGAGTACGCCAGCGTGCAGAAGGGGCCGGGGATCGGCATGCCCCAGGCCGTCATCGACGGCCACCAGGAGACCCTCGAAGGTGGGGCCGAGAGCGCCCGGCGTATCCTCAAGGCCGGCGGCCGCCTTGGCATGGGCGGCGACTACGGCTTTGCCTGGAATCCACACGGCGACTACGCCAAGGAGTTGACCTTTTTCGTCGAATACGTGGGCCTCAGCCCGCTGGAGGTCATCAAATGCGCCACCCAGACCGGGGCGGAGATTATGGGGCGGGGCGAGGAATTCGGCACCGTGGAGAAGGGCAAACTGGCCGACCTGCTGGTGATGGATGCAGACCTCAACCAAGAGATCAGCGCCCTGGAGGACCGCAGCCGCTTCATCGCTGTCATTCAGGGCGGCTTTGTGCGGGCCGGCCGCCTGGCCACCGCGCACGTGACCGACGCCTCGCTGGTCCGGTGAGGCTAAACACCGTCAAGACCCAATCCCGATTGACGAAAGGACCCACCATGCTCAAGTGCTCCACCTCCCTGTGGTCTGCCGACCTGGGCAACCTGGCCGCCGAGATCCACCGCATCGATCCCTTCTCCGAGCGTTTCCACCTCGACGTGGCCGACGGCCATTACACCCCCAACCTGCTCTTCTTTCCGGATCTGGTGAAGGCGCTGCGTCCCCAGACTCAGAAACCCTTCGAGGTCCACCTGATGACCACCGACCCCCTGGCCTGGATCGATCCCTTCGCCGAGGCCGGTGCCGACGTGTTCATCTTCTGCTTCGACGCAGTCCCCGATCCGGACGCGGTGTTCAAGGCCATCAAGGCCAGCGGCAAAGAAGCCGGCGTCTCCCTGTTGATCACCGAGGACCTCGACCTTTTGGAGCCGCACTGGCAAAACCTGGATGTGCTGACCGTGGTCGGCACCGCCATGGGCATCAAGGGCGCCTCCATGGACGGGGGCGTACCCGACAAGATCCGCCGGGCCCGCCACCTTATCGACCAGCGCGGCCTCGCCACCCTGATCCAGGCCGACGGGGGCATCCGCCGCGAGACCGTGCCCCTCTTGGCCGCGGCCGGGGCCGACTACATCGTGCCTGGCTCGCTGATGTTCAAGGAAGACCCGGTGGCCATGAGGCAATGGCTGGCCACCCTGAGGAGGGAAACATGAGCCTGGGCAAGGAACTGCGCCTGGGCCGCCTTTTCGCCCACCCCTCGGGCCGGCTCTGCTCGGTGGCCGCCGACCATTTCGCCGGGTATCAGGATGGCCTGCCCGCAGGCCTGCGCGATCTGCCGCGCACCATCGCCGCCCTCGTCGAAGGCCGGCCAGACGCCCTCACCCTGCACAAGGGCGCGGCCATCCACTGCGGCGGCCTGCTGGCCGGCAAGGTGCCTCTCATCGTGCAGAGCATCGCAGGCCGACCCGACGACAGCGCCGACGAACACCTGGCCCTGCCCCAGGACGCCCTGCGCCTGGGGGCCGACGCCTTTGCCATCGCCGCCTTTGTGCGCGGGTCCACCGAAGCGGCCCACCTGCGGCGGGTGGCCGACCTGGTGCGCCAGGCTGAGGAATGGGCGATGCCAGTGATCCTGCACATCTATCCCCGCCGCTTTTTGCCCGACGGCAAGGTGGAGATCGTGCACACCCCCGAGGACATCGCCTGGACCCTGCGCTGCGGGATAGAACTGGGCGTGGATGTGATCAAGACCCCCTACACTGGCGACCCGCAGAGCTTCGGCCAACTGGTCGAGGAGTGCCCGGCCCCGGTGGTGGCTGCCGGCGGACCCAAGGCCGCCACCCTGCGCCAGGCCTTGGAGCTGGCCGCCGGGGTAGTAGAGAGCGGGGCAGCCGGCCTGACCGTGGGCCGCAATGTCTGGGGTTTCGCCGATATCGCCGCCGCGGTGCGCGCCTTCAAGGCAGTGATCCATGACGGGAAAAGCGCGGTGGATGCACTGAAGCAGGAAGGATTGGCGGACGAATGAAGATCGAGGTGCTGGGCCTGGGCGCGGTGGCGGTGGACGAAATCCTGCACGTGGACCACTACCCCGCAGCCGATGCCAAGGCCCAGGTGCGGCGGCGGGAGCGGCGCTGCGGCGGGCTAGCGGCCACGGCCCTGGTGGCCGCCGCGCGCCTCGGTTGCCGCTGCGCCTATGCCGGGGTGCTGGGCACGGACGACACCTCTACCTTTGCGGCCCGCTGCCTGGAGCAGGAGGGCATCGACCTGAGCCAGGCCCCGCGCCGGGCCGAAGCCCAGATCATCCGCTCGGCCATCGTCGCTGACCTGGGGGCCGGTACCCGCAATATCTTCTTCGACCTCAACAGCGTGGTGGGCGCTGGGGACAACTGGCCTCCCGAGGAATTGATCCGCGACACGAGGGTGCTGCTGGTGGATTTCATCGGCATGGCCGGCATGATCCGCGCCGCCCGGATCGCGCGGGCCGCCGGCGTACCAGTGGTGGCCGATCTAGAGGACGACAGCGCGCCCGGTTTCGCCGAGTTGCTGGGCCTGGTAGACCACCTGGTGCTCTCGCACGAATTCGCCTTGCGCTACACCGACGAAAGCGAGCCCGCCCGCGCCGCACAAAAACTCTGGCAACCCGACCGCGCCCTGGTCGCCATCACCTGCGGGGCCGCCGGTTGTTGGGTCGTCACCGGCGGTCAGCCCGTCCACCATCCGGCCTTTGCCGTGGAAACCGTGGACACCACCGGCTGCGGCGATGTCTTCCACGGTGCCTACGCCGCCGGCCTGGCCCAGGGCCTGGGGTTGAACGCCTGCCTGCGCCTGGCCTCGGCCACCGCTGCCCTCAAGGCCAGCCGCCGGGGCGGCCAGGAGACCATCCCCAAGCGCGCCGAAGTGGAGCGCTTCATCAAAGAGAGGAGCGCAGCGTGAGCAAGCTCAGGGTGGCCGTGATCGGCACCGGCAACGTGGCCCAGAAGAACTACCTGCCTTTCCTGGCCCGGGATGCAGAAATCTCCCTGGGCTATTACAACCGCACTGCCGACAAAGCCCGTGCCTGCGCTGACCAGTTCGGGGGCCTGGCCTTCGACTCGGTGGCCGAACTCATGGACTGGGCCCCGGACACCGCGCTGGTGCTGACCCGCGAGACTCAGCGTCTGGAAGCGGCCCTCGCCCTGCTCGAACACCCTCCCCGCCGCCTCTTCTTCGAGAAACCCCTGGTGGCCCGCCACGGCCAGGAACAGGTGGACGAGCAGGATTTCGCCGCCGGCCGGGATATTCTCCGTCAGGCGGCAGCCAAGGGCTGCGAAACCGCAATGATCTTCAACTACCGCTTCTTCGATCACTCCCAGCTCGCCAAGCGGGTGGCCGCCGAACGCAACTTCGGCCAGGTCCGCGAAATCACCGGCCTGGTGCATTACGCCTGCTGGAGCCACTGCATCGATCTGATCCATTTCTTCGCCGGCCCCATCGCCCAGATCAGCGCCCTGCGCAGTGAAACGACGCGCACCGGCGCGCGTATGCAGGTCGAGGACGTGGCCGCTGCCTTCCGCACTGCCGGCGACGCCACCGGCACCCTGATCGGCACCGCAGCCCTGGCCTGGGAATTCCCCCTCTTTGAACTAACTCTCAACTTTGAACGCGGCCGCATCCGCCTGCAGGACCTGGACGGAGATCTAGAAATCATGGATGCCCGCGGCGGCGAGGTGGAGCGCTACGGCATCGCCCGTCACCGCTCCCGCTGGGACCAGTACAACAGCTCCTTCGAGAAATCCCTGGCCGCCTACCTCGCCTCCATCCGCCAAAACCAGCCACCTCCGGTGCCGGGGCGCTTCGGCCTGCTCGAATTGCAGGTGGAGGCCGGCCTGAAACGCTCCATCGCCCAGCAGCGGCCCGTGGTGCTCGACACCGAATTCCCCCTGGACTGAAGCCATGCAGATCGTGCGTTTGACCGGCGGCAGCGGGGTGGCCATCGACACCCTTCCCGTGCCCGAACCCCAGGCCGGACAGGTGCTGATCCGCACCGCAGTCTCGGCCCTGTGCGGCAGCGAACTGTCCACCTACCGCGGCCAGGGCAGTACCCAGGGCAACCCCGGCCACGAGGCAGCGGGCGTGGTGGAAAAACTGGGCCCCGACGTCGCCAGCCTGCAGCCAGGGCAGCGGGTGGGCGTCAGCGCCATCAGCGGCTGCGGCACCTGCCTGCCCTGCCAGCAGGGCCAGTACACCTGGTGCGCGCAGAAGGCCTTCTTCGGCAGCATGCACGCCGAGTACTTCGTCATCCCGGCCCTGGCCTGCCACCCGCTGCCCGACAACCTCTCCTGGGAGGTGGGCGCGCTGATCAGCGGCGACGGCTTCGGGGTGCCGTACCACACCTCGACCAAACTGACCGATCCCGCCATCGCCCGAGTGGCGGTCTTCGGCGCCGGCCCCATCGGCCAGGGCCAGGTGCTCCTCCAGACCCACCTTGGCCGCCAGGTGATCGCCGTTGACCTCTCAGCCAGGCGACGGGAGTATGCCCTGGCTTGGGGCGCCGTCCTGGTCCTCGACCCCGTCCAGATCGAGCCGGTAGCGGCCATCCGGGAATTCACCGATGGCGGGGCCGAGGCCTGCATCGAGGCGGCCGGCAAACCCGCCACCGCCAAGCAATGCTTCCAGGCCGTGCGCACCGCCGGCATCGTGGTCTTCAACGGCGAGCAACCGGCCGTCGAACTCTCCCCCAGCGAGGATTTCATCCGCCGCGACGTCTGGGCCGTGGGCTCGTGGTACTACCACTTCTCCGAGTTCCCGCGTATGCTCGCCCTCCACCGCGCCGGCGCGCCGGTGGCCAAACTGATCACCCATCACTTCCCCCTGTCGGAAGCCAGCGAAGCGTACCGGGCCATGGCCGCCGGCGAGACCGGCAAGGTTTTGTTGCACTACTCCTGAACAACAACCATCCACGCCGCAGAGGAGACACCGGGCATGGCCCATATCGTCAAAGCCGAATACCTCGAGGACCTCAGCACCGCCATCTTCCAACACCACGGCACCCCCGCTGACGACGCCCGCACCGTGGCCCGCCTGCTGGTGGAGGCCGACCTGATGGGCTTGCACTCCCACGGCATCCTGCGGGTGCCCCAGTACGTGGGCGATATCCGCCAGGGTACCATCGTGCCCGGCACCGAGCTGCGCGTCACCGAGCAGACCCCCACCGCAGCCATGGTGGACGCCCAATGGAACTTTGGCCAGGTGGCGGCCACCCGTGCCGCCGAACTAGCCATCGAGCGGGCCCGGACCCTGGGGGTAGGCTGCGCCAGCCTGCGCCGCTGCCGGCACGTGGGCCGGGTGGGCGCGTACGCCGAGCAGGCCGCAGCCCAAGGGTGTGTGGCCCTGGCCGCCTGCAGCACCGCCGGCGAGGGTCACTGGGTGGCCCCCTTCGGCGGGAGGGAGGGCCGGCTGGGCACCAACCCCCTGGCCTTTGCCGCCCCTACCGGCGGTATACCCATCTCCATGGACTTCGCCACCTCGGCCCTGCCCGAAGGCCGGGTGCGCTTCTACCGCGACACCAACCAGCCTTTGCCCCCCGACTCCCTGGTCGACAAGGAAGGTAAGCCCACCCTCGATCCCAACGACCTCTATGCTCCGCAGCGAAAAGCGTTGGGGGCCATCCTGCCTTTTGGCGGACCCCAAGGGTACAAAGGCTTCGGCCTGGGGCTGATGGCCCAGATCCTCAGCAGCCTGCTGGGAGTGCCGGCCTGGATGGAGGAGGGGCTGGAGGCCAACGGCAACAACGTGTGGATCCTGGCCATCGACGTGCAGCGCTTTATGACTGCCGAGCGTTTCCGCACCGAGTTGGGCGGGCTGATCGACTATATCCGCTCCTCGGCGCCGGCACAGGGCAGCAAGGGTGTGCTGATGCCAGGCCAGCGCGAGTTCGAGCTGCTGGCCCAGCGCCAGCGCGAAGGCATCCCCCTCGAAGACGGCGTGTGGTCGCAGGTGAAGCAGACCGCCGAGGAGGCGGGGGTCAAGGTCTGATCACCAGGGCAGAGCGTAGCTGGGATCGTTGACGAAGCGCTCCATGCCCAGTTCCAGCGTCACCCCGGTACCTGGGGCCAGGCGCACGCAGAAGGCCTTGTCATTCACCTCAACCACTCGCTCCTCCAGATCCGCCTCCACCCGCTCGCAGTACTGGGTATCTGTCCAGTGCGGGCTCAAGTCCCCGACGCGACCCCGCGTCCGGTATTTCACCTCCGTGAAACGGTGCTCGCCGAAGGCCCCGCCCTGCACCACCACCTGCCGCTCCTGGCCGGCGCTCAGGTTGACCAGGTGTAGCACTGCCCGGCGGTCCTCCAATTTCTCCACCAGTGCCGCCACCTCCGGGGGCAAACCCGGCCGCCGGGCCTGGGCGTCGAAGTAGCGCAAGCGCACCATTAGCAGGCCGCCGTTGTAATTGAAGAGCGGCCCACCCATGGTCAGCTGCACCAGGCCTTCCACGGTGATCGGATTGCGCACCTGCAGGTACCAGTCGCCGTAGGTGGCCGGGTCCTGGGTGTCGTCGCGCATAAAGGCCAGGCGCTGGTACACCTGGGCGTGGTTGTGGCGCAGGATCTCCACCGGGTACTCCGGATATTCCCCCATCAGGTAGGAGAGCCAGGGCGCCTCATGGCCGCCGCTGTGTTTGGTGAAAAGCGGAATCACCTGCTGGTAGTCGCGGCTCTGGTGGTCGCGGGTGCGGCGGATGCGCTCCAGGTCCTCCCCGGCCATGCTCAGGGTCCATAAGTGAGCCAGGTACCGGGCCGAGAGCGGGGCATAGCCCTCCCAACCCCGGTCGTTGTAGAAGTGGGGCACCTGCAACGTGCCCTCCTCCACCCGTCCCTTTTCGATCAACAGGTCCAACTGGGCGCGGTAGAAGTCGAAGTAACTCCGGTCGCGCCACAATAGGGCCGCGTTCTCCACCGCACAGAGCGGCGCCTCCCCCAGGGTGTGCCAGCCGTGGGGCCAGGTCCACCCGTAGTACCCCCCGTACCACTTGCCCCCCATACATTCGCCGATCTGGCCCGAAAGGCCCACATTGTCGGGCAGCAGGCCGCCGTTCTGGCGGGCCCGCTCCATCCAGGCTTCCAGGTACTCCCGCACCCAGGCCCGGTACTGCTCACCGCCCTTGCCCAGGTACGCGTTGGCCACCAAGCTGGTGGCCGCCAGGTTGACCGCTGCGTCGCCGCGCGCCATGCGCGCCACGATGGCCGCACCCATCTTCAGTTCGTTGTCCGGGTCGCGCAGGTCCTCAACCGTCTGGATGCCGGGGATATCCAGGTACGGCAGGGGCCAGGGCTTCCAACTGGAGTACGCATAGCGGGTGTAGAATTTCTCGAAGTTGCGCCAGGCCGGCCCCATGCTGCCGTTGTGCGGCGAGCGGATCAGTTTGCGCTCGGGATCGTAGTTGGGCGCCTCGGGATCGGTGCCCAGAAAGAACCCGGCGTAGCGGCCGGCCCGTTCGGCATTGAGGCGGTGCTGCGGATCGGCCAGGCAGAGCAGGTAGAAAAAGACGTAGCCCTCGCCCTGGTGCATCCAGTCGTAGCCCTGCTCGTACTCCGCAACCACCATGGGATGGCCGTGGCCCGAGTCGTACCCGGCGAACTGCCGGGTGATGGCCTCCCACTCCCGGTGGGTGTGTTCGAGAAAACTGGAATCTCCTCCCAACAGGTAGAAAAGCGGCCAGTTGTGGAAACTCTCGTACGCGTCGTCCAGGCCGTCGATGCTGGAAAAGTCATCCGTGGTGGGCCACAAGATGGTCCCATCCGGGCGCACGTACTTCTCCAGGAGCGGGGCGGCCGACTGATTCATCAGGGCGATCAAGCTGCGTTCCAGCACTGCCCATTCAGGCGGGTGGATGAAGGGCGCGTCGGCTTCGATCTCAATCATCATGGCCTAAAGTAATCTCCTTGGGAATACGAAATTGACGTATATTCGGTTTGTCTCGAGAGGTTGCGCAGTGCATGCAGGGCCTCCCTTGTGATGAGGGATGACACCAACAGGAGGTCTCCAGTGGGAGACACAGGCAAGAAGGACAAAGACAAGCGGCGCAAGCAGGAGATCGCGAAAAAGGAAAAAATAAACAAAGAAAAACAGGACAAAAAAACACCTACTACCATGCAACCGCTGGCGAGAACCAAGAAGAAGTAAGCACCCATCACCGCACCCCTGTGGCCAGGCGTAAACACGAGGGTGGCTCACATTCGATGAGTACTTCGCGCCCCGTGCGGGGATGGCAGAAGCTCAACTCGGCGGCATGCAGATGGTACCCGCGGTCGCCAGGCACCGCCTGCGTATCCGGGGCGGGTAACCCTCCCGCCACATAGAGGGGATCCCCCACCAGCGGGTGTCCGGCTGCCGCCAGATGGATGCGGATCTGGTGCGGCCGGCCGGTGGTGATGCCCACGTCGCACAGGAAGGAATCGGCGTAGCGTTCGAGGACGATGACCTGAGATAAGGAGGGCTTGCCCTCGGGGCTGGCGGCATGGAGCCAGCCCAGCAGGGGATGGGGCATCGGGCCGATAGGGGTGGAGATCGTCCGGTTATCCCACTCAGGGAGTCCGCTGGCCAGCGCCCGATAGCGTTTACCTACCTCCTTACCTGACCACTGCCGCATCAAGGCGGTGCGCGCAGGGTGGTTGCGGGCGCACAACACCACGCCCGAGGTCCATCGGCCCAAGCGGTGGACCGGGGCGGCATCCGGCATGTAAGCCTGCACCTTGAAGAGCAAGGTCGCCTGGAGGAAATTGGCGCCTGGCAGGGTCGGCAATCCCGCTGGTTTGGCCACGGCGAGCAGGTCTTCGTCTTCGTACAGCACCGCAAAAGACCTGGGAGCCTCTGGCTCGGCCCAGGGCGGACGCTTCCAGACCAACTCGCTCCCTCGGTGCAAGGCGCTTTCGACATGCCCGACCTGCGCGTCGAGGCGCACCCGTCCCGAGACGATGCGGTATGCCCATTCCTCCCGCGACGAGTGGGCATACCGCCGGCTCAGGTACCCCAGCAAGGTCTTCCCGTCGGCGTCAGGTCCGAGCCGCTCGCGGTACTCACAGCCATCGTTCAATTGCACCGATACACCAGCCTCATCACCCATCATCTTGTCCCCCTACACTCCTGCCCCCATCACTGCCCCGGTGGAAGTGGGCCCCACACTCTGGCTATAAAAGCGCAGCAGTGGCCCGTAGTCCCGTTGTGGCCCGGCAAATTGCCCACTCTGCCGCCGCGCCGCAAAAAACGCCTCGTCCGCCGGCACGCCCTCCACCAACAGATTCAGCCGCCGCTCGTAGAGGTCGATGTCGATCTCGTCGCCCTCGGCCACCAACCCGATAGGCCCGCCCCTGGCCGCCTCGGGGTCCACGTGGCCGATGCAGGGCCCGCGCGTGGCCCCCGAATAACGCCCGTCGGTGACCAAGCTGACCGAGTTACCCAGCCCCATCCCGTGGGCCGTGGCCGCCAACAGCGACAACTCCCGCATCCCGGGTCCGCCCGCTGGCCCCTCCCAGTTGACCACCACCACATCGCCGGGCTTGATGCAGCCGCCTTCCAGCGCGTCGCGGGCCTCCTCCTCGCAGGGGAAAACCCTGGCCGGCCCCCGGTGCCGCCACATCGAACTCTCCACCGCACTGACCTTGACCAGGGCGCAGCCCAAGTTACCGCGCAGCACCCGCATCCCCCCTTCGGGATGCAGCGGCTTGGCAAAGGGCGCGATGATCTGGGGGTTGAGGTTTTGCGCCTCGTCCATCAACTGCCCGGTGGTCTTGCCGCTGAGGGTGAGCACTTCTTCCTGCACCAACCCGCCCTGGCGCAATTCCTTCATCACCGCCCAGATCCCCCCGGCCAGGCCCAAGTCGGTGGGAAAATACACCGAGGCCGGGCGGAAGCGGCCCAGCAGCGGTGTGGTGCGGGAGAGTTGGTCGAAGTCCTCCACCGACAACTCGATGCCCAGCTGCGCGGCGATGGCCGGCAGATGCAGGGCCGCATTGGTGGAGCCGCCCACCGCCAGCACCGCGCGCACCGCGTGTTCAAAGGCCGCACGGCCCAGCAACACCGAGGGCAGGGCCGTCCGGTCCCCGCGCAGCCAGTAGTCGGCGCAGCGGCGCACCACCAGTTGACCGGCCTCCCAGCCCAGGCGCGCCAGTTCGGGGTTGAGTTCGCCCTTGTTGCCCGGTGCCATCGCCAAAATGGTGCCGTTGCCAGGCAGCGAGAGCCCCAGCACCTCGCAGACCAGCGACATGGTGGTGGCGGTGCCCATCATATTGCAGCCCCCCGGCGTGGCGCAGGTATGCTCGATGATCTGCTCGTACTCGGCGTCGGCCAGCTTGCCGGCCAGGTGCATGCCGTGAGCTTCCTTGATGTCGCTGGTGCCCAGGGCGGCGCGGCCCGGAATCTTGTCGGTGGAGTAGGTGCCCATCAGCCCGCCGGTGACAAAAACCGCCGGCACATCGACACGAGCCACGGCCATCAGCATCGCCGGGGTGATCTTGTCGCAGGAGGAGATGCAGACCAGGGCGTCGAACTGGTGCATCTGCACCTTGGCCTCCACCGCCCCGGCCCCCAGATCGCGGCTGAGCAGGGACCAGTGCATGCCCTCCCCCTGGGCGATGCCGTCGCAGCCAGCGGGGATATTGGTGATATACCCCTCGCCGCCGGCCTCGTACACCGCCTCTTTGACGATGCGGGCCAACTGGTGGAGGTGCACGTGGCCGGCGGTGGAATCGTCGGCGGAAGAGACGATGCCGATCTTGGGCCGCTGCAACACGTCGAGGGGATGCGAGCCAGTGCCGATGTACAGGGCGCGGGCGTAGTCGCTCTGGCGGGCGGTGCGGAAAGATCCGGTCGGACGCAAGGGCATGGGTCCTCGGAAGGGGTGAAGAGCTGCGCTAAAAGTACCCTTTCTCGGAGACCGGATCAACTCACTTGATCGGGTTCCGGCCATCACCTATTCTAGGAAACCCCCCTTTGCTCTCCAGGAGCGTGCCGGCCTTGATCCGCCCTCTCACCCCCGAACCACCCGAGCCCCTCGCCGATTTTCTCGACTATCTCAAGAGCCGCGTCATCGGCGATGCCATCGTCCACCACCAGCTCATCCCGCCCCGTCCCGAGCGCCTGGCCGAGGATCTGGGACAGTTGCCCCTGCGGGTGCAGCAGGTGGTGCGAGCCGCCGGCATCGAGCAGCTCTATTCCCATCAGGCCGAGGCCATCGCCCAGATCCTGGCCGGCCGCCATGTGGTGGTCTGCACCCCCACGGCCAGCGGCAAGACCCTGATCTACAACGCCGTGGTGCTGGCCTCACTTTTGGCAGACCCCACCGGCCACGCCCTCTATCTCTTTCCGCTCAAGGCCCTGGAGCAGGACCAACTCGACGAGGCCCAGACCCTCATCGGCAAGCTGGGCGGTCAACTGCGGGTGGCGGTGTACGACGGGGACACCCCCGACTACCAGCGCAAGAAGATCAAGGCCTCCCCACCCCAACTGCTGATCTCCACCCCGGACATGTTGCACGCCGGCATGCTCGCCTTCCACGAGCAGTGGGCCGCCTTTTTCTCGGGGCTCAAATATATCGTCATCGACGAGTTGCACACCTACAGCGGCATCTTTGGCACCCACGTTTTGCACCTCTTCCGCCGGCTCAACCGCCTCTGCGCCTTCTACGGCAGCAGTCCGGTGTACATCACCTGCTCGGCCACCATCGGCAACCCCGCGGAACTGGCGCACAACCTGCTCAACCGCCCCTTCCAGGTTATCGCCGAAAATGGGGCTCCAGCCGCTGCCCGCCATTTCCTGCTGCTCAACCCCGTCGAGAGTCCCAACACCCTGGCCGCCCGCCTGCTGCAGCTGAGTGTGGCCCGCCAGTTGCGCACCATCGTCTTCACCCGCGCCCGGCTGATCACCGAATTGATCTACCGCTGGGTCACCCAGGGCCGCCGCGACTTGCGCCAGCAGATCAGTTCCTACCGCTCCGGGTACCTGCCCGAGGAGCGGCGGCAGATCGAGGCCGCCCTCTTCAGCGGCGATTTGCTGGGCGTGGTTTCCACCTCGGCGCTGGAGCTGGGCATCGACATCGGCGGCCTGGACGTGTGTATCCTAGTGGGGTACCCCGGCTCGGTGGTCAACACCTGGCAGCGGGCCGGCAGGGTGGGGCGCTCTGGACGCCAGTCCCTGGTGCTGCTTTTGGCCAGCCAGGACGCCCTCGACCAGTTCTTCATGAAACACCCGGCCCAGTTCTTTGGCCGCGCCCTCGAAGAAGCGGTGGTGGACCCGGGCAACAAACACATCCTCAAGGCCCACCTCACCTGCGCCGCCCAGGAACTGCCGCTGATGGCCGAGGAGCCCGAGTACCAGATGCCCAACTGGCGCGAGGCCGTAGACGAATTGGTGGCGGAGGGTGGACTCCTCCAGAGCGCCGAGGGGGATTCGTGGCACGCCGGCCGCAAGCAGCCCCAGCGCCTGGTGAACCTGCGCAGCATCGGCGAGTCGTGGACCCTCTACGAAAAGGAGGGCAAGACCCTCATCGGCACTATCAGCGGCGGCCAGCTCTATTCCGAGTGTTACCCAGGAGCCCTCTACCTGCACCGGGGCAAGCAGTTCCTCATCATTAGCCACGACCCGGCGCGCCGGCACATCCACGCCGAGGAGGTGGACGCCGCGTACTACACCCGGCCCAAGACCGAGAAGGAAACCGAGGTGCTGGCCGAGTTGCGCTCGCGGCCCCTGGCCAACTGCCTGGCCAAGCTGGGCCGGCTCAAGGTGAGTTCCCAGGTGGTGGGCTTCGAGAAGGTGCGGGTGGGCGACCAGGTGGTGCTCTCCCAGCACCCGCTGGAAGCGCCGGTGGAGCACTTCGAGACCATCGGTTTCTGGCTGGAGTTGGAGACCCCCTTTAAGAAGGAGTTGCGGCGACGCGGCTTCCACCACATGGGCTCCATGCACGCGGTGGAACACGCGATGAAATCCCTCTTCCCCTTGCTGGCCCTGTGCAACCGCACCGACGTGGGCGGCATCTGCTACCCGCTCCATCCCCAGTTGCGCAAGGGCACCATCTTTGTCTACGACTACCACCCCGGCGGCATCGGCCTGGCCGAAAAGGGCTACGCCCTCTTAGACCGCTTGCTGGAACTGACCCTCGAGCTGATTGAAGGCTGTGACTGCGAACTGGGCTGCCCCTCCTGCATCCATTTCCCCACCTGCGGGGCGGGCAACGTGCCCCTGGACAAGGCCGGCTCCATCTATCTTTTGCAGTTGCTCACCGGCCGCCAGCAACTGCCCATGGGCAGCGGGCCAGGCTCATCGGTGGAGGAGGAACCGCCCATCTTCGCCGGCTGGGAGGAGGAAGCGCTACCCCTTGAACCAGAAAAACCCAGCGGCCCGCACGTGGTGGTCTTTGACCTGGAGACCATGCGCAGCGCTGCCGAAGTGGGGGGCTGGGACAAGGCCCAGCTGATGGGCATGTCGGTGGGGGTGGTGTGGGATAGCCGGCTGGGGGAATGCCAGAGCTACTTCGCCGACCAGGCCGAGGCCCTGGTCGAACACCTGCGCCGGGCCGAGCTGGTGGTGGGCTTCAACATCGCCGGCTTCGACTACCGCGTGCTGGCCGGGTACAGCCCCTTTGACTTCAGCCAGCTCAATACCCTCGATATCTTGCAGGAGGTGTACGGCCGGCTCAAGCACCGGGTCAGTCTCGATGCCCTGATCCGCGCCACCCTCAACCGTCCCAAAACCGCCGACGGGTTGCAGGCCCTGCAGTGGTACAAAGAGGGTCGGCTGGACCTGATCGAGGAGTACTGCCGCAAGGACGTGGAAGCCACCCGCGACCTCTTCCAATACGGACTGGACCAGGGCTACCTGCTCTTCGACCGCAAGGACCAAGCCCGCCTGCGCGTGCCGACCGAATGGAACGTGGAGGAACTCACCGCGCGAAAAAAGAAGATCCCGTAAAGAAAAGCGGAGGGGAGATGACCCTGGAGGCCTTTACTGGGGACGCAGCACCATCTATATGGTGCTGCGGGGCCTGGGGGCTGAGCCGGGCGTCGGTGGCAGGCCTGGGCATCGGGAAAGGCCGGAAGGGTCGCTCCCCGACGCGCCCGGTACC
The DNA here is from genome assembly GCA_009691525.1 of Candidatus Latescibacterota bacterium. Lineage (GTDB taxonomy): Bacteria > Latescibacterota > UBA2968 > UBA8231 > UBA8231 > SICG01. The sequence goes on from SICG01000021.1 coordinate 23,385, forward strand.
CCCCCCTCAGGAACCGAAATTCTCCAGTAACTCCACCGCCACCGCCAGATCGTGTTCGCTGCTCAGGTAGGTATAGCGCCCGCCCGTATAATCCCCCTGCTGCACCACTGGAATGCCCTTGGTCGCCAGCTCACTTGTCAACTCGTCCGTGCCCTTGACCCGGAAGGCCAGGTGATGCACCCCCTCGCCCTTCTGCTCCAGAAAGTCCCTCCAGGTGCTGGGACCGCCGATGGGCTCGATCAATTCCAGGCTCATTTGGTCGCCCATCTTGAAGAAGGCCAGCTTGGCGCGCGCCTCAGTAGGGGCGCCCTGGTAGCGGGTGTGGGCCTCGGACTCAGGGGCGGTGGTGATGATGGGCGGCACCTCCACCCCGAAGAGAGCCGCGTACTTCTTCGCCGAAGCCTCGATATCGCGCACCACCAGGCCTACCTGGCAGATGACATTGGCGCCGAAATAGTTTTTGCCCATGGCCTCTTCCTCTCTCTTGAGTGTACGCCCTATATTTACGAGCCAAAAATAGGCGAAAGGGAAAACCCATGAAAGTCAGAGCAGCGCAGCTGGTGGCCCCGAGGAAATGGCAGCTCAGCGAAGAGGAAAAACCCCAGGCCAAACCCGGCAATATGCTGGTACGCATCCAGCGGGTGGCCATCTGCGGCAGCGACAAGCCCTCCTTCTGCGGTTTCCACGACGCTTATCCCTTGCCCATCGGCAGCACTGGGCACGAGGGACTGGGGGTGGTGGAGGCCTGTCCTTCGGGGACCTACAAGGAAGGGGAGCGGGTGTTGCTCTCGGGCTTTGACCGGGGGCTTTTCCAGGAATACGTGCTGGCCAATGACCAGGGCGTGGTGCGTCTGCCCCAGGACTTCGCCCCCGAGATCGTGTTGATGAGCCAACTCCTGGGCACGGTCATCCACAGCTTCTACAAGCTGGGCAACCTGATCAACCAGCGGGTGGTGGTGGTCGGTCAGGGCGCTGTGGGCCTGCTCTTTAACGCGGTGCTGCGCAACCTGGGCGCCCGCCAGATCATCGGGGTGGACCTGCTGGACTACCGGCTGGAGTTAGGCCACAGGATGGGTGCCACCCACACCATCAACCCCCACAAACAGTCCCTGGCAGAAACGGTAGCGCAGATCACCGAGGGGGATCTGGCTGATCTGGTGGTGGAGGCCGTAGGGGAGGAGGAGACCCTCAACCAGATCCACCAACTGGCCCGGCGCAACGCCTCGGTGATCTGCTTCGGGGTGCCTGACAAGGCTGGGCACGATGGCAGGGTATCGCTGGAGATGATGAGTATGTTCCGCAAGGAACTGCGCCTGATCACTTCGGTGGGGCCGGAGCCGTGGAAGGATTATACCATCGCCCGCGACTGGATCGTGCAGGGCCGACTTGACCTGAGCCCCGTCGTCAGCCACGTGCGCCCCTTCGAGACCATCCAGGAATCCTTTGAGATGGCCTTCGACTATCCCGAAAAGGACAAGGTGATCAAGATCGTGCTGGCGTTCTGAGTGTGGGTGTCGTGGAGCGACCCATTCCGACCTTTCCCAAGGCGCGTCCTGCCCACTCGCTCGCTACCCTGCCCCGCCACCCTACCCGCGCAACGCCCCATACATTGGGGCGTTGCGGGCTCCGCTACCCCACAGCGCTGCCACGCGGACTTCCCTGCCCGACTACTCCCCGGGAAAGGTCTTCAGGGTCATCTCCCCACCACTGCTGCGGTTGCACTATTCCTCAAGAGCATCGGCCAGCAGGTCCTTTCTGACCCGCTTCTTGCCGCTGCTGCTCTTGCGCGTGGCCCGCTCGGCCAGGCGGGCCTTCTGCTTCTGCCGGCGGGATAGCTTTTCGATCTCGCGCTTCAGCTTGAAGTAGCTCTCCAGCCGCCCTTCCTCCAACCCGCCCCGGTCCACCGCTGCACGCACCGCACAGCCCGGCTCCCGCTGGTGCCGGCAGTCGCCAAAACGGCAGCGAGCCGCCAGTTGCTCCACCTCCGCAAACCCCTCGTCCAGATCCTCCTCGTCGGCCCATAACTGCAACTCGCGCATGCCCGGCGTATCCACGATCAGCCCGCCCTGCGCCAACAGCACCAACTCGCGGTGAGTGGTGGTGTGGCGGCCCCGGCTGTCGTCCTCCCGCACCGCACTGACCTTCAGTTGTTGACGGCCCAGCAGGCTATTGGTCAACGTGGACTTGCCCACCCCCGAGGAACCCACCACCGCCACGGTCCGGCCCGCGCCCAGGTAGGGGCCAGCGCCTCGAGCCCCTGCTCCTCTAGGGCGCTGACCGCATGGACCGGCACCCCAAAGGCGATGGCCTCCACCTGCGCCACCTGCGCCTCCACCTGAGGGCACTGGTCGGCCTTGTTGAGCACGATGACTGGATCGGCCCCGCTGTCCCAGGCCAGGAGGAGGTAGCGTTCGAGCCGGCGCAAATTGAAATCCCCATCCAGCCCGTTGACCAGGAAGAGGGTGTCGATATTAGCGGCGATCACCTGCTCGTCGGTGCGCATGCCGGCGGCCCGGCGGGTGAATTTGCTCTTGCGCGGCAGCAGGGCCTGGATAGTGGCCTTGTCTTCCTCACGGGGTTCCACCCCCACCCAGTCACCCACCGCGGGGAACTCGGCCGGCGAGCGGGCCGTGTGCCGCCACTTGCCCGGCACCTCAGCCGTCAACTCACCGCTGGCGCTGTACACCACGTAGAGATCGCGGTGCTGGCAGGCCACCCGGGCCGGCAGCAGGCCCGCATGGGCTTCAAAGTGCTGCGCAAAAAGGGGGTTCCACCCCAGGTCGTTCAGGTCCATGTGCGCTTCGCCAGATATAGGGGACTGTTTCGGATACTCTCCTATACCCCAAACCGGATGCACCATTGTGAAGCGGCGGGGAGATGACCCCAGCGTGGGGCCGTCAGAATCAACGCAGCGGCGGGGAGCGAGCCCTGAAGGTTTTTCCCGGGGAGAGGTCGGGAGGGGAAGTCCGCGTGGTTGGGGGGCCGGGTAGCGGAGCGAAGCGAGCGGGTGGGCAGGACGCGCCTGGGGAAAAACCGAAATGGGCCGCTCCCCGACGCGGTCCCCAAACCCGCTAGCCCTCCCCCTCCCAATCGACCAGGTACCTGCACAGTTGCTTCCCCCGCGGCGACATCTTTTCATACAAGGCCCGTGGCAGCGGCGTGCCGATGTCCGGCCGGCGGAACCAGGGCGCGTAGTACCCCGCACTGGTCATGATGCGCTGCTCGTCGGAATTGTTGGCCGTGCCCCCGTGCCAGCAGCGCACATCGCGCACCACCGCCGTGCCTGCCGGGGCGCAGAGGATGGACCGACGCCAGTGCTCCGGCTCCTCTTCCAGGGCGGGGGGCCGCAAACGGGTGCGGTGGGTGCCGGGCACAAAACGGATGGCCCCGTTGATCTCCTTGAACTCGGTCATCAGGAAGTTGATCACGATGAAAGGCGCCGGCACATCCGAGCAGGTGACCTGCCCCAGCGGATCGACGAAGAAATCCCCCATATCCGAATGCAGCTGCTGCATCTTGGCCCCCGGCACCGAAAAGTCGCCCCCACCACCCATACACATATACCCCTGGCCGCCCCAGATGGCGTCGAGCGTCGGCAACACCGTGGGCAGGTCCACCAGCTGTGCCCATTCGGGATGGTGGAGCTGCGGGCCAAAGGAATACCGGGCGTAACCCCGGTTGGCCTGCTCTAGGGGGGCGGCGGCCAACTGTTCGGCGATCACCCGCTGCGCCCCCTGCTGGGCAAAGACCAGCCGCTGCGGGGTGAGGGCCGCCTTGAGAGCGACGAATCCGTGCTGGTGAAAAAGGGCCGCCGCCCGCTGGGGCTGAGCGGGGTCTACCAGTTCTACATCCAGCATAACGCTCCTTTATTCTTTCGATCCAGATGGCCGCGTGTATTAGGGAATATATACCACCACAATGCCCTCGCCCACCTGACGACCTCCTTGGCAAAATACTCATTCAACGGAGCGTCTACAATAGTTTTTGTCTTCATCCGTCTTACCTACAGGGCGGTATCCTTTCAAAACAGGTTGGCAGGGGCCTGCGGGTGTCTTAATTTTCACCACAGGCAAAACTTATCCACATTATTTCCCGTCCTATTCACACGATGAAACTCCCCACCGTCCAAGTCAATGAGGAACTGCTGGCCTCCAGCGAGTACTTCGCCGATCCACAGCACCTGCGGGAAGCCTCTGCCTTCTTCAAGTTCGACCAGCGGCGGGTGGTGCTAGGTCCCGGCGCACTGGACAATCTGGCCGAGGAGTGCCGGCGCCTGAGTTCCGGGCCGGTGTTGCTCTTGAGAGACCCAGGAGTGGCCTCGCTGGAAGGGACCGTGCGCCAGGCCCTCGAAAAAGGCGGCCTCGCCTTGGCCGGGGTGTACGACCAGGTGGAGAGCAACCCTTCTGTTGCCAGCGTCGACCGCTGCGCCGCCTTTCTCAGGGAAACCCGCGCTGCGGTGCTCATCGCCCTGGGCGGGGGCAGCACCATCGACACGGCCAAGGCCGCCGCCTGCGTGGCCGAGGTAGGCGGCTCCATCGCCGACTATGTGGGCTTTGATCTGATTCCCCGGCCCGCTCGCCTGCCCCTCGTCGCTCTGCCCACCACCGCCGGCACCGGCAGCGAGGCCAGCCGGGTCTCAGTAGTGGCCGACGCCAGCGGCAAGAAAGCAGTGTACAGCGACCACCTCACCCCGCGCGTGGCCCTGGTAGACCCGCAGTTGAGCGCCGGCATGCCCCCGGGCCTGACCGCCATTACCGGCCTGGACGCCATCGGCCATGCCCTGGAGTGTACCGCCTCCAAAAAGAGCATCCCCCTGGGCGACGCAGTGGCCCGCGAATCGCTCCGAGCCGGCTGCTCTCACCTGGTGCGCGCCATCACCAACCCAGACGCCGAGGCCCGCTACCAGATGGCCCGCTGCAGCCTGCTGGCCGGCCTGCTGCTGAGCCCCATCAACACCGGGGCGGCGCACGCCTTGGGATACGGGATCGAAAAACTTTCGCACGAACGCGGGCGGCCCGTGCCCCACGGGGCGGCCGTGGCCCTGATGCTGCCCGCAGTGATGCGCCACAACCTAAGCGCCGCCGGGGAGCAATATTACTACACCGCAGGTGTGGCCGGACTGGCCCTGGGCGGCTGCAGCCGCGAAGAGGGTGGCCGGCTAGCCGCCAACTGGATCGACACCCTGCGCCGCCGCCACACCGCCTTCGGCTCACTGCAGCAGGCCGGGTTGGGGCGGGAGGACATCCCGGCACTGGCCGAGATCGCCCTGGGCATCCGGCGGCTGCTGGACTACAACCCGGTGGAGGTGACCCGGGAGGACGCGTTCAGGCTCTACGAGGAGGTGTTGCAGTGAGAGGTTACCGATGACGGAAACAGCAAAACGCAAACGCAAGAAACGTAGCCTCAAACTCAAGCTGGTCGTCGCCATTGTGGTTTTAGCCAGCGTCGGCACCGGGGTTTACTTCAAGTTTTTCCGCACCATGCCGGTGGATAAATTTGCCGTCACCCAGGTGGCCAAAGGCAGCGTGGTCGACAAACTGGCCGAGACCGGCACCATCCAGCTGGTGCGCACCGTGGAGGTGAAATCCACCGTGGCCGGCGAGGTGCGCAAACTACCGGTGGAAGCCGGAGACGAGGTGGTGGAAGGCCAGGTCCTGGCCCTCATCGAACCCGATCCCACCCAGTCCCTGCAGCTCTACCAGAAACGCTCGGCCGTCGACCAGGCTCGCATCCGCCTCAAGGAGCAGGAGCAGGATGTTGCCCGCCGGAAATCACTGTACGAACGCAAGATGTTTTCCACCGAGGAATACGAACGGGCGGCCAACAACCTCACCCAGACCCGCAACCAGCTGCGCCTGGCCGAACTGGAAGTGGAGGTGCTGGAGGCCAAGGCCAACCTCACCCCCGAGCAGAAACACTCCGATCTCAAGACCGACGAGATCAAGATCATCGCCCCCATCGGTGGGGTGGTGATTCGCCGCGGGGTGGAGATCGGCGAGGTGGTGGCCTCGGGCCTGTCCTCCTTCACCGGCGGCACCACCATGTTCGAGATCGGCGACCCCAGCCAGATGATCGTCAAGAGCGAGATCAGTGAGGTGGACGTGGGCCGGCTGCAGGTGGGCCAGCCGGTGGAAATCGTGGCCGATGCCTTCCCCGACACCACGTACCACGGCCGGGTGCGCTGGGTGGCCCCGGTGGGCGAGAAGAAGGCGGGCAGCACCCTGATCACCTTCGAGACCGAGATCGAATTGCTCGACCACGAACCCCGCCTGCGCCAGGGCATGTCCTGCGATGTGGACATCGTCTTCGCCCGGCACGACAGCACCGCCTATCTGCCCGCCGAGGCCGTGCTAGAGGTCTTCCCCGAGGATCAGGAGAAAACCCAGGAAAAGGTCAAAGGGCAGAAAGGCCGCCTGATCGCCTACCTGGCCCCTCCCGCACCACCACCAGCCGACAGCGTCGCCAATACCGCCAACGGCCCCCACCCGACCCCAGCCGACAGCCTGGCCCTCGACCAGTTCACCGAGGTGGAGCTGAAGGTCGGCATCGAGACCTCTACCCGGACCGAGATCCTCACCGGTCTGGCAGCGGGCGACCGGGTGGCGGCCAACGCCCAGCAACTCCGCGACAAGAAAACGGGCAAGGTTGCCGCGCCCAAGCCGGTTGAGGAAGGGAACTGAACCGTGGTTTTCTACGAGCCCATCGCCGTGGGGCTGGCGCAGCTGCGGGCCAACAAGCTGCGTTCCCTGCTCACCCTGTTGGGCATCGTCATCGGGGTGTCCTCGGTGATCGGCATCGTCTCCCTGGGCGAGGGGCTGCGGGTCACGATCCTGGGGGACTTCGTCCAGCAAGGGGGCGCCACCGCCGTGCTGGTCAGCCCACCCGAACAGTGGGTGCGCAAGCAGGGCCGCTGGGTGCAGCGGTCCTGGCAAGAACACCTCAGCTCCGACGACCTGGCCGCCATCCGCGAGGAGACTGACCAGCTCCGCGCCGCCCTGCCCGGGGTGATGGGCATGGGCGAGGCGCGCCACGGCAAGTCCACCACCAGCGCCCGCTACACCGGCACTTCTGCCGAATACGCCGAAGGCTTCAAATGGCCAGTGGAAATTGGCCGGCACCTCACTGAGGACGATGTGCGCTACGCCCGCCGAGTGTGTGTGATCGGCCACCAGATCCTCAAGGATTTATTCCAGGACCAGCCCGCCGTCGGCGAGGAGATCGAACTCAGCGGCGACCGCTACGAGGTGGTCGGTGTCCTGGAACCGCGCATCCGCTTCGGCCGGGAACAGGGCAGCGAGATCCTCATCCCCTACACCACCGCCCAACTGCGCCTCACCGGCAACCGCTACTTGCAGGGCATCACCCTCTGGGCCGGCAAGTTGGAGGCGGTCAACCAACTGGCCGACGCCGTGCGCCGGGTGCTGCGCGGCCGCCACGAACACGGGTCTGAATTCAGGGTGCGCACCGGCGAGAAGCAGATGGAGCAAGTAAACAACATCGTCGGCATCATGAAGATGGTGGCCGGGGGCATCGCCGGCATCTCGCTGCTGGTGGGCGGCATCGGCATCATGAACATCATGCTGGTGTCAGTGGCCGAGCGCACCCGCGAGATCGGCATCCGCAAGGCCCTGGGCGCCAAGCCGCGCCACATCCTTTTCCAATTCGTGGTCGAGGCCCTGGTGCTCAGCCTGGCCGGCGGGGCTATCGGCATCTTCGCCGGCATAGGCTTTGGCGTGGGCATCGGCGCCCTCATCCATAAATTCGCCCCGGGCTCCCCCTTCAGCAGCGTGGTTTCCCTGGGCTCCGTCCTGGGGGCCACCAGCACCTCCCTGGTGGTGGGTCTCTTCTTTGGTATTTATCCGGCCTGGCGGGCCTCACGCCTGGATCCGGTGGAAGCGCTGCGCTACGAATGAGCCTCGCTGACCTGCTGCTCATCGGCTGGAACCAACTGCGCGCCCACGCGCTGCGCTCCCTGCTCACCTTGCTGGGTATGCTGATCGGGGTGGGCGCGGTGGTGGGCATTGTTTCGATCAGCGAGGGCATGCGCCGCTTCGTCATCGGTGAATTCGGCAAGATCGGCGGCGACAACCTGATCTTTGTCCGGCCACTGATGTGGGTGGAGCGCCACGGCCGCTGGATCCAGAACACCCACTACGAGCCCCTGACCCTGGACGACATGGAGCACGTCAATGCCCTGCCCAACCGCTTTGCCGCGGTATTGCCGGTGCTGGGTCGCGGCATGGAGTTGCGCCATCAGAAAGCCACCTTTGGCGCCCAGGTCGAGGCCACCCTGCCCAGTTACACCGACGCGTACGACTGGAAGGTCGAGCGGGGCCGCTTCCTCGACGATCGCGACCTGAAGCGCTGGCGGTCGGTGTGTGTGCTGGGCACCGAGGTCGCTGAGAAACTCTTTGGCGCCGATTCGCCGCTGGGGCAGGAGGTGAAGATGAACGGCCAGCGCTTCACCGTCATTGGCACCATGGAGGAGAAGAAGCTCTTCGAGGATGACTGGGGCAACCGGGTGCTGGTGCCTCTGAGTACTGCTCAGTTGCGGCTCTTCGGCCGCCGGGAACTCAACGGCCTGTTCGTGCTCACCGAAAAACCTGAGGATGTGCCGGCTTCGGTGGCTGCCATCGAGGGCGTCCTCAAGCGCTTCCACGGCCCCAAAGCCGAATACCGCATCGACACCGGCAAGGGCTCCCTGCAGCAGTTGGAGCAGATGATCCTAGTCATGAAGCTGGCTACCGGGGGCATCGCCGCCATCTCGCTCTTGGTGGGCGGCATCGGCATCATGAACATCATGCTGGTCTCGGTGACCGAACGCACCCGCGAGATCGGTATCCGCAAGGCTCTGGGCGCCAAGCCACGCCATCTGGTCTTTCAATTTGTCGCCGAGGCCGTGGTCCTCAGCCTCACCGGCGGCATCCTGGGGGTATTGGGAGGTATCGGACTGGGCCGCGCTATCTCGGCGGTGATCGAACACTACGCCGAGTTGCCTTTCTTTCCCAGCGTGGTCTCCCTGGGGGCGGTGGGACTTTCGCTGGGGGTCTCCATCGCCATCGGGCTTTTCTTCGGCATCTACCCGGCCCTGCGCGCTTCGCGCCTGGACCCGGTGGAAGCCCTCAGGTACGAATAGGTCGCGATGATCGAGCTGCGCCGCATCGAAAAGCTCTACCTCATGGGTGAAGAGGAAGTACACGCCCTGCACGGGGTGGACCTAAGTATCGCCCGCAACGAATACGTGGCCATCATGGGCCCCTCGGGATCTGGCAAGTCCACCCTGATGAACATCATCGGCTGCCTCGACACCCCCACCGTAGGGCAGTACCTGCTCAATGGGTCCGATGTTTCCGACATGGACGCCAACGAGTTGGCCGAGGTGCGCAACCAGCAAATCGGCTTCGTCTTCCAGACCTTTAATCTTCTATATCGGGCCACGGCGCTGAGCAACGTGGAGTTGCCGCTGATCTACGCCGGCCTGAGCCGCCGGGTCCGCCGCCAGCGGGCCGAGGAAGCCATGGCCCGGGTGGGCCTGGCCGACCGCATGAAGCACCGGCCCGCCGAACTCTCGGGCGGACAGCGCCAGCGGGTGGCCATTGCCCGCGCCCTGATCAACAACCCCTCCATCCTGCTGGCCGACGAGCCTACCGGCAACCTCGACAGCCGCACCGGCGAGGAGATCATGGCCCTCTTTGCCGCCCTGCACCGCGAGGGCAACACCGTGATCCTGGTGACCCACGAGGCCGACATCGCCGCCCACGCCCACCGGGTGGTGCGCATCCTCGACGGCAAGATCGCCTCCGACGAGCGGCGCGCTAGCTAGCGCTACCCTCAGGCTTCTCCCCCTCCAGCACCCGGTAGATGCGGTTGCGGCTGATACCCAGGAGCCGGGCGACCTCGGAGAGATTGCCGCTGCATTGCTCCATAGCGCGCCGTATCACCCACAGCTCGGCCTGGCGCACGGCCTGATCCAGATCCAGAGGTAATTCGGAAAGGGTGGCAGAAAGGGTGGCTATAGGTCTTCAGGTAATTGATCTGACTTTACGCAGCCTTGGGCATGAGGTTTTCAGCCGTGGCATGATCGCCGAGGAGTTGTCGGACCTGCTTGCGATGCCGGCAGAGGAATCGTAACGCCGTTTCCACCGAATCAATGACTGCTTCGAGGGTGGGGAAGTACTTGTTGTGGGTCGCCCCTTTCTTGACGGCTTGCCACAAATGCTCAATGGGGTTGAAGTCGGGCGAATAGCTGGGCAATTGACAGCCGGTAAGCTGGCGGCGATGGGTGTGGAAGAGGGTCTGGGTACTCTGGGAGGTGTGGTACCTGGCGCCATCTTGAATAATGAACAAGTGCTGGGCGGTCTGCTGCATCAGGTGGTGGAGGAACTGCTGGTAGGTTTCCGAGTTGAAGCGGCCCTCCAGTCCCTGGTAGAACAGCCGGCCAGTGAGCGCCTCCACCGCGCCGAAGACTTTGTAGGCTTTGCGTTTTCCCGAGGTGGGCACTTCCGGCTGGTGGCCGCGTAGGGCCCAGGTATAGGACCGGCTTCCCCATTGGGGGAAGCTGGCTTCATCGACAAACAACAGCAAGCCGTTCTTGGCCTGCACCCGGGCCAGCAAGCTCGGCCAGGTCTGTTCCAGCCACTGTTGGCGTGTCACCGGGTCGAGATGGTCAGAGACGAACTTGGCTTTCTGATAGGAGAAGCCCAAGTCCTTCAACAAGGCACACAGATAATGGCGGTTGTAGAGCACCCCGAACTCGTTGAGAATGAGCTGTTGGACCAGCAGCGACGACCAACAGCCCGTGGTCAGGCCATAGGCCAGGGGACCCTCTTGCAGCAGCAGTCGCAGTCGTTGTTTCTGCCTAGGGGTCAGTTTGTCGGGGCGTCCGGAACTGGTGCGATACGCCAGCGCACTCCCGTGCGCTACCACGAAGGCCCGCAGCCAGGCATAGACCGTTTCCTCCGACACGGCCAGATCGACGGCGATGGTGGCCAGCTCCTGGCCGTGGCCGTAGGCCAACAGGGCGCTGGTGCGACGGACCAGCCGCTTATCACCGCGCCCATAGGCTTGTTGTCAGAAGGTGCGCAGCTGTTGCATCGTCGCCGCACTAAAGTGAATCCGGAAGTTCATGGGGCCTCCGAGGTGGTCTGGGAGAGAGGGTGACCGCTACCACAAAATATCCCTCAAAACCCAGGAGACCCTACTTCTCAGAATCTTTTTCTGCAGACCTATAGCTAGCACTGCCGCATTTTCGATAAAAACGCCATAAATGTAGTTTATTCCATTTTCTGAGGGGGACCCCTAATAGACCACAGAGACCAGCTTGGCGGTCATCGGCGTTTGTGCGGTCTGCGCATCCACTTCTACCCCCACCCGACACACATACAACCCCGGTGCCACCCGCCGGCCCCCCTCGTCCAAACCATCCCACACCACACGCTGCTGGCCAGCAGCAGGACTCACCCCCCGCGCTACCCGCCGCACCCGCCGGCCCCCCAGATCATACACCTCCAGCACCAGCTCCTTGGGACCCTGCAGGGTGAACACCCCAAACGCAAAGCCCACCTCATCGTTGATCCCATCGCCATTGGGGGTGAAGGGATTGGGAGACACCTCTACCTCCCCCAACAGCCGGCCGCCAAAGGGCGTCTGCACCGTCAGTCCCCGCCCCGATCCCAGAGCACTCGCCTCACCGGCATCCACCCGCTGCCACACCTGTCCCGGTCCTTCGCCTAGACCCACCTGGACCTCAAAGGCATTGCTGGCCAGATAGAGCACCCCAGAAAAACGCAACGCCACCAGCACCTCCCCCTGAGGACCCACCTGCCCTGGCAGTCTCACCCACAGCGAGTCAGAGCCGCTCCCTACCCCTAACTCGCCGGCCTGGTATACCCGCCCCTGGCCAGCGGCCAACTGGCTCTCCTCGCCAATGGCCACCTCCTCTAAGGACACCTGGGCCCCTGGGGGCAACGCCACCTGCACCTGGTCGAAACCTTGATCGCCGGCCTGGAAACGGGGATGGAGGAAGAGGGTGAACTCCTGGGGCGTGCCCTGCTGGGAGATCTTGTCCGGCCCGATCTCCCCGGCGATCTGGCTGGCCAGGGGAGCGTCCAACTGGAGGCTGAGGCGGTGCAGTTGGACGGCCTGGTCTGGGTCGTCCGACACCAAGGTCGCCTGGATCATGGCAAAGCGCCGGGGGCTGGGCGAGGTGATGGGGGTGCCTGAGCTCTGGTAGAACTGGCTCCAGTTGCTCCAGTCGGCACCCGGAACAACACTCACCAAGGAGTCGCCGCGCTGGAAGCTGAGGAGCTTGCGGTACTGGGCCTGGGTCACCTCGGTGCGGCTTTTGTTGAAGTAGTGGATCTCCTGCGCGAGTTGGTTGCCAGTGCGTGTGCGCAGTTTCAACTGGGTGCCTGGCGGGGTGTCCGCATCCCAGGTGATGGTGGAGAGAATGCGGGGATTCTGCCCTAATTCGATCGGGCCAGAGGTCAGGGTTGCCTGGGGGAGAAACCCATGCCCGTAGAGCTGCAGCTCACATACGACGGAATTCATCCACACAGTGGTGATGGTGATGTGGTAATCTATCTGTAAATAACGCGCCTTGGTGAGGGGGAAGAGATTGTCTTGAAGGAAAATGTTGGGGGCCAGCTCTTGGCCTCCCGTGCCTCGCGTCACTAACTGCGTATAGCTCAAGCTGCCATCCGGCGCCCGGCGCCCATCCGAAAGCGTGATGGCATAATTCGGAAAAGTGGCAATCCGAAAGCCTGTATTGTCGAACACCAGGAGCGCTCGATTCACCCAGTACCAGGCACCCAGGTCGAAGAAGAGGCGGCGCTCCGGATCCTGAACCACCAATGTGGCAGGGTCATCGGTATACGAGGGCAGACTTGTCTGGGCACTCCAGGAGGTGGTGTAGTCGCCATCGACGGTCAACACCTCGGCACCCAGGTTGCCATATCCGGCGATCTCCCCCCCCCGATCCAGGGCGCCCAGGCTAATATTGTCGCCCGCGGTCCACACCTCCACCTCAGCCAGCCGGGGACGTTCCTGGCGATAGTGCTGGATCGGACCTTTCTGCTTCGGGTCTTCGATGGTTTCGTATTCGGCCCAAGTCACCGGGCGGGCATAACCAGAGGGCTCGAGGCGAAAATAGAGAACGTCCCCCCGGTCCCCCTCTGGCAGGCTGTTCCAATGGGCTTGACTGATCTCCTCGGCCTGCCCCCGGCCGCTGGCCGTGGCCACGATCTGGAGAAACTGGATCACATCACCTGAAAAGCCCGGGTCCGCTTCCGCGGTGGGTTTCAAGTCGAATTCGAAAATGCGTTGGGTCTTGTTGAGGCCCTCGTTGCGGCCGGCGATGAGGTAGTTCAGGGCTTTGCTTTGCGGGAAGGCCGCCTGCCCATTGGAGGTGAGCAGCTTGAACTGGAGGAAGGGGTCACCCGCTCCTTCTCCGACAAACCTCAACACCACCTTCTTGGCCCAAACTGCCCGGCCCAGGTCGATCTCGACCCACCACTTGTCCAGGGGTGCCTCCGGGTCTGGCTCCCAATAGGTGTCCTCCAGGCCGTCGGTGATATTCGCGGCTTGCTCTATATTGCTCCCCGCGTTCCGGATGCCACCGGTGGTACCATCGGTATGGGCGAAGGTCGCCGCGTCCAGCGCCGCGTTGGTCTGCCCCTGGACAAAGGCGGGTTGGACTCCCGCGGTGCTGAAGCGCAGACTCCCCTGTGGAAAACTCCACGCCTGCAAGTGGTCCGCATCGACCACCACCCGATCTCTTTCCAGGCGATAGCCCTGGGACCATCCAGAGGACGCGACCAACAGGACCCAGCCCACAACTTGCGACTGTTTCATAAGGGGTAAACCACCGTCTGGCTAGAAAAAATGGACTGGGCACCTGTTTCCCTCTGGAAATATATCGCGGTGCAGCCAGTAGTCCAAATAATCCTGCCAGCGCCCGTCGGCTTGATAGGGCCTGGGAACTAGACTATCATAAAAAGACTCCACTCTGTGGCCTGTGCTCGAGGTTGCGGTGGCCGCAAGAACAAGAGTATCTCGGAGGTGCGGCATGAAGAGAAGAGGATCGAATTGGGTGGTTATAGTCACCCTATCCTGCATGGTACCGTCAGGAGGTGCCAGCGCCCTGGAAGTTTTCCGGATCGGTGGTGCCAGTGAGCCTCCTCCGAATCAGCCGGGAGTCAATTTCCACCAGCTGCAGTGGAGCGATTTTGCTGAAAAGGAAGGCCTTGACGAGGAGGTTTTTGCTATGGGGGTATTGCAGCCGCTTTTTCTGGCCCCTGAGGAGAATATCGCGCTCGCCAGTGTGGACCGGGGTGGGGGGCCTTATACTGATGACTACACCGGCGGGGGTTTTGCCGTGACCGAGGCCTCCAAAGCCATGCTCGATGCAGATCCCAGCACCTTTTATGAATGGGAGGTTCCCCCTCTTTCTCTGGACCCGCTCTCCGGCCAGGCCTATGCTGGACATCTGCCCAAACTCCTGATCACCGTGGATCTGGGGAGGGTGTTCCAGGTGAACCGGGTCCGGCTTTTCACCTCTGACAGCGGCCATTATCCTGACAAACTCGATATCGCCACCAATACGGGAGTGATGCCCGGGGCCAAGTTCTACCTGACACCAGATGAAGTGGTTTTCAAGCTCGCGGAAAACGTGCAGGATACGATCGATGTGCACTTCCCCCCCTCGCTGGCCCGCAACGTGGAGCTGATGCTCTACCGGGCATCCCCCAAAACAGTGACCGTGGCCGAGGTGGAGATCTACGGGGAAGGGTATATCAACCGGGCCTCCTATGCCAGCCAGCTTATCGACCTGGGAGAGCCGGCGATCTGGGGGGATATCCATTGGCACGGTCACCAAGACTCGCAGGCCAAGGTCTGGATCCAATCGCGGGCGGGCAAAGATCTGGACCCCGCGGTCTACTGGCGCTTCACTGGCCGGGCCGATGAAGTTTCGCCGCTGGACGCCAAGGGCAATTCTCTGAAGGAGGCTACCTATGCCCAATTGAAGCCAGGAGAAGCCGCCCAGATCACCTACGACACCGAGAATTGGAGCTTCTGGTCGCCCCCTTATGAGTTTGCGGCCAGCAATGGCACGCCGGTGCTCTCCCCAGGGCCCAATTCGGTCTTTCAACTCCGCGTCGATTTCCTGCCCACGGTCGGCGATGGTGGGGCGGTGGACTTCATAGAATTTTCGGCCACCAAGCCGCCGTTGGTCGAAAAGGTGGTGGGCGAGATCTATCCTCCCCAGGTACCGCTCGGAGAGACCGCGCAGTTCACTTATGCCATAAGACCCACCATACAGCCGCAGCATGCTGGTTTTGACCGGATAGAGATTTCCACGCCTTTTGGTCTGGCCGGGGTAGACACGGTGAAGATCGGCGGGGTTCCAGCAGAAGCCCAGGTCGGCATCGAGCGGCCAGATTCGACCTTGTTTTCTGTCCAACTCCCCCACCACCGGCAAGCGACAGACTCCGGAGAGTTGATCGAGGTGGTGTTCCGCGCGCCCGTGCTGCGCTACGGCACGGTCTTCGATGGCTGGGTGCGAGACACCGATCGCCCCCTGGAGGTGGCACAGCGGATCAACCCGGGTAATGCGACTGACCAACTAGTGAGTGAGGTGCTGGCAGTACGTACTTCAGCCTCTTCCCGCCTCCTGACGGATCTGCGGGTGGATTCCAGGACATTCACCCCCAACGGCGATGGGGTGAATGAGGCCGTAAACTTTTTTTTTGAGCTGTTGCAATTGACGGACGAAGCTCCCCTGAAACTGGAGATTTTCGACCTGTCTGGCCGGCAGGTGCGGGTGGTCTACGAAGGCAGGCAGCAGAGCGGCCGGTTCCATTTTTCCTGGGACGGCCGGAACACCGACCTAGAGCTGGTGCCGCCGGGATTGTATATCTACCACCTCGCCGTGGAGGCAGGGGGAGGTAGAGATCAGCAGGTAGGGACCGTGGCCGTGGCCTACTGAAAAACTCCTAGCGGATACCAAGACGGCACGCCCATCTGGTTCGAATACACCGCCCCTGTGCGGGGCTGAATAGGAGCGCCATGTGACGTGACCCCGCAAAGTTGCGCCACATGGGATGTGAGTATTTCTTCAGATCGACGGAGGACTACTCATGAAGCGAAAGACCCACAGCGTCGAAGAGATCATTCGGATTCTGCGGCAGGCAGACGGCGGTGAAACGGCCCAGTCGGTG
>SICG01000173.1 GCA_009691525.1 Candidatus Latescibacterota bacterium
GGACGATAAAGTCGGGCTTGTGGCCGAAATAGCTCACCCCGTAGCCCATGGCGATGTCGACGTATTGGTTACCGTCCACGTCCCATAACCGGGCGCCTTCGGAGCGCAAGGCGACAATGGGGTAGACCATTTCCTTGAGGCTTCGACGGAAGGACAGGGAGTTCACCCAATCGGCCAGGTGGCGACGGTGCTTCTGGACGTACGCTCTCGAGCCGGCAGTTTTGCGGGTATAGCGGTCGATCAGCTGCTGGATGAAATCCCGCTGCCCCGGCGCAAGTCCCTCATCATCGTCTAACTTCATGAAGCGGAAATTTAACGGTGAGCGCTTCGGCTCTGCTGCGGACCCGGACACGGGTGATTGTCCTTTCCTGTCACCCTCGCCCCGCAACACCTCAAGCTGCCGATCCATTAACTCCCTCATGGACTGGAGTTGGAGTGCCATGACCCGCTCCACTGCGGTCTCTCCAGCACGTGTCCCTTCATTCCGCGGGGACAGCGGCAAGGGTTGCGCCTCCTCGGCTGCCGGCGCCAGGCGGGCGATCACCCCCGCGACACTGGTGAGCGAGGTGGCACTCTGGAAGAACATCTCCAACGGGATCTGGACGGCAAAACGTCTCTCGAAGAGCTGCCGCGTCTCGGCCAGCATCAGCGAATCCAGACCCAGTGCAAAGAGATCCGCATCCACGTCGAGGGCCCCAGCATCGATGCCGCTCACGTGTTGGATGATTCCTTTCAGGCTGTCCAGAATTGAGGCGGCATTTGTTCGGAGTCCGTCCGTGGAAGGCTTATTCATATTCAGAGCTGCCGGGAGACTAGCCAGAGGAGAGGGCTCTGGCTGGAGTGGGATGGCTGCCGGACGCGGGGAGGCAATCCAGTGACGCTGGCGCTCGAAAGGGTAGGTGGGTGCCGCCACCTTGCGCTTCTTCCAGGGCCGGTGAAAGCCCTCCCAGTCGAGGTCCACGCCGTGCACATAGAGCTGGCCCGCGCTGGATAAGATCTCCTGCCAGTCGTTGCTGCCCTGGCGGAGGGAAGATAAAAAGAGACCGTGTCCCAATGTGTGCCGAGCCAGTGGCCCCAGCACTGGCCGGCCCCCTAATTCGACGAAGATTTCGGCGCCGGCTGCAGCAAGAGCCTGCACGCCTGCTCCGAAACGCACGGGCTCGCGCAGCTGACGACACCAGTACGCCGCGCCAAACTCAGTCTTGACTGCCAACTGTCCGGTTGTATTGGCGGCCAGAGGCAGGCGCGGGGCAGCGTATTGGACCCGAGAAGCCGCGGCCTGGAAAGGGGCCAGCATTGGCTCCATCAACGCTGAATGAAAGGCGTGGGAGACCGTCAGGAGCGTGGTGCCGATGCCCCGCTCTTCCAGATGTCGGCACAACTGCTCCACTGCCCTGGTCTTGCCAGATACTGTCAGGCTGCCCGGGGCGTTGTAGGCAGCAATTTCCACATCGCTGGACAAGAGCGGACCCACCACTTCCTCGCCAGCCAGTACTGCGGCCATGGCCCCGCCCGCCGGCAGGGCCTGCATCAATTGAGCACGCAGCGCCACCAGGGGGACGGCTTCTTCCAGGCTGAATACCCCCGCGACGCATGCAGCGGCGTATTCGCCGATGCTATGGCCAGCCACCAGATCAGGTATCAGGCCCCACGAGCGCCAAAGCTCGGCGAGCGCGTACCCAATCGAAAAAACCACGGGCTGGGTGTACTGGGTCTGGGCCAGCATTTCCTCACTCGCCTGCGCTCCGTAGAGCAGGTCTATCAAAGAACGATCGAGATGGGGGCGAAAGAGAGCCTCGCAGCGCTCCAGTGTCTCTCTGAAAAAGGGATGACGCTCGTAGAGCCCTTGTCCCATGCCCACGTATTGAGCGCCCTGCCCGGTGAAGAGAAAGGCAACCTTGCCGCGCGCCGCGCCAGAAGGGCCTGCCCAGAGGCCAGGGACCTGTTCGCCACGCACGTGGGCCTCCAGTCGGTGGCTCAGCTCCTTGCGCTCGGCTCCCACCACCGCCAGCCTGCTGCTGAAGTGGTCCCGCCCGGCATGCGCCGTGTAGCTCAGGTCTGCCAGCTTGACCGGCTGTCCGCTGCCCAGGTAATCCCGGTATTGGCCCGCCAGTTCGCGCACTGCTTCCTTGCTCTTCGCCGAGAGGCAGAGTAGGTGCACGGGCGGTTCACTGCTTTCGCCTTGGTCTTCGAGTGGGGGGGCTTCTTCGACGATCACGTGGGCATTGGTCCCAACAAAGCCGAAGGCACTAACTCCAGCCAGACGCCGGCTGCTCCCTGCAGGCCACGGCTGTCCGCCTGCCGCTACCCGCACCGGCAGGCTCTCCCAAGACAGATGGGGATTGGGCCGCTGAAAATGCAGGTGAGGCGGGATCTGGCCTTCTTGCAGGCTCAGCACAACCTTGATCAACCCGGCGATGCCAGCAGCGGTTTCGAGGTGGCCGATATTCGTTTTTACTGAACCGATGAGCAGTGGCTCTTCGTTCGAATGCCCCTCGCCGTACACTGCGGCCAAGGCCCCGACCTCAATGGGATCACCCAAAGGCGTGCCCGTTCCGTGCGCTTCAACGTAACTCACCTGGCCGGGTTCCACTCCGGCATTTTGCAGAGCCTGGCGCAAGACGGCCTGCTGCGCCGGCCCATTGGGCACGGTCAGTCCCCCGCTCGGCCCGTCTTGGTTCACGGCTGAGCCGCGTATGACCGCCAAAATCCGATCCTTCGCCACCAATGCGTCGGACAGCCTCTTGAGCACTACGACCCCGCACCCCTCGCCGCGCCCATATCCATCGGCTTGGGCATCGAAGGTCTTGCAGCGGCCGTCCGGCGCCATCATCCGCGCACGGGAGAAGGCGATGCTGTTCTGCGGAGCCAGAATCAGGCTGACCCCGCCAGCCAGAGCAAGATTTATCTCTCTCAGGCGAAGGCTCTGACAGGCCAAGTGGACGGCGACGAGTGAGGAAGAGCAGGCCGTGTCCACCGCCAGGCTGGGCCCCTTGAGTCCCAAGAAGTAGGAAAGACGTCCAGCGGCCGCGCTCAGCGAATTACCGGTAGCGTGATAGGCATCGATTCCCTCAAAATCTCCCGTGCCCTGCTGCAACCAGACGTAGTCGCTGGTGCCGATGCCCGTGAAGACCCCGGTGGCCGAGCCTCGTAAGTGCGAGGCTGGCAGCCCCGCATCTTCCAGGGCCTCCCAACTCACCTCGAGAAAGAGCCGCTGCTGCGGGTCCATGCTCATCGCCTCACGTGGCGTGATGGCAAAGAAGGCCGGGTCGAACCCATCCACCTGGCTCAGAAACCCGCCGGAGCGGGTGTACATCTTGCCCGGAGCGTCCTTGTCGGCATCGTAGAAATAATCCGTATCCCAGCGGTTTGCCGGTATCGGCCCGATGGCATCTCGCCCTTCGCGCAGCAGCTCCCAAAAGCGCCTGGGGTCGAGAGCACCGCCGGGAAAGCGGCAGCCCATGCCGACGATCGCGATAGGCTCGGCGCGCAAGAGTTCCAGACTGGGCTCCATCTTCTGGGCCGCCAGGGCGAGCTTCATCGAAGAGATTCCGGCGAGGCGGGAGCGAGGAGATTGCATTAGATTTATTGCCTTTCGCTGAACTTTTTCTGCACGTCGCTCTCTGAAAGATCATCCAGTCCCTGAAGATACACACTCAGTGCATCTGGCACTTCGCCCGCCGCTGCGGGGGGGGCATTGATTGGTGCCGCTTTCAGCACCAGTTCGGCGAGATGCCCCACTAAAGCCTCAACGGTTGGGTAGTCGAAAATCACGGTCGCGGGCAGGGGATGCCCCAGGCTTATCTGCAGGTTCTGCGCTAACTCCAGGGCCATTAGCGAGTCTAGGCCAAGGTCAAACAGTCGCTGACCAGAGGCGATTTGCTCAGAAATCGGCATCTCAAGGACGCGGGCCACTTGCGCACGCACGTGAGATCTGAGCCGGTCCTCCGCTGCCTGCCGGTTTGGCTCATCCTCAAGTTCCTGGCGCAAGTGTTGCGCCACGCGGGCCGTCGCCGCCGGCCCTTTCTCGTCGAACGCGGCGAGGAGAACCGGCGTCTCCGGGAAGTTTTGAAGATAGCGGGGCCACTCGGCCACGAAAATCGCGGCCTGTGCCAATCTGGCTTCTAGGGCGAGCTTCAAAGCCTGCAGTGCAAAATCTGGTGACAGGGCCCGCACGCCTCGCTCCTCCTGGTCGAACCCGGAGGCCATGCCGGCCCCCGCCCAAGGACCCCAATTAACAGCCAATCCTGGCAATGCCTGCGCCCGGCGTAAATGCATCAGGCCGTCCATGAACGCGTTGGCTGCCGCATAGTTGCCCTGACCCGCGGCGCCCATGATGGCCACGGCTGACGAGAAGCAAACAAAAAAATCCAGTCGCTGCCCTTGGGTTGCGACATGTAAATTCCAGGCCCCGGCAACCTTCGGGCTCAACACCCTGGCAAAGCGCTCCCAAGTCTGGTGCTGCAAGACCCCGTCTTCCAACACTCCTGCGGCGTGGATAATCCCGCGCAGCGGCGGCATCCCCTTCTCAATCAGGCTCATGACCTGGCGCACATCGGCTTCGTCGGAGACGTCCGCTTGCACCACGCGCACCTGGACCCCTTGGCCCTCGATGTGGACGATGGACTGACGAGCTTCGTCTGTGGCGAGGCCTCGGCGACCACACAGGACCAGGTGCCGAGCCCCTAGCTCGGTCAGCCACTGAGCCACTTTTAGACCCAGCGCGCCCAACCCACCCGTGATCAGGTAAGTCTGGTCGCGCTGAACTGAAAACCCGCCCTCACGGGAGACAATTAATCGCCGCTCTTCCTCCCGCACTCGGTTCAAGCGGGCCACGTAGCGCCCGCTCTGGCGCCAAGCTAACTGACTCTCTTTGCCGTCGGCGCAGATCTCCTCCCATGCCGACCGGAGATCCCCCCCTGCCGGGTCCAAATCGAGCAAAGTACAGCGCAGCGCGGAGTATTCCAGCGCAATTGTGCGCCCTAGTCCCCAAAGGGACGCCTGCGCTGCATCGATCTCTGTCGGGACTGGCCCAGCCGGCTGGGCTCCCCTAGTAACCACCCAGAGCCTGGGCACCTCCGAGATAGGCTGCCTTCCTAGGGCCTGTACTAAGTGCAGGGTTCCACCGCAGCTCAAGGCGAGTTCCGCCTGTAAAGACTGAGTGGTCGATTCCGCTCCGAAAGCACTATCGAGGCCCCACAGCTGCACCACTCCCTTCAAGCCCTCTGCCCCGACGCATTCCTCGAGCAAGCGATCAAAATCCTCTGTCGCTGCAGCGCGCACCTGATAGCGGTCGGCTGCTAGCAGCGCGTAGTTTTCTCCGGCAGAAGCCAGCGCCACACTGGCGCCGCGCTTCTGGAGGAAATCAGCCAGTTCCTCGCCTGCGCCCTGCGTGTCACTCAGGATTAGCCACCGACCGGGCTTGGTTGGGTCTGCTTCGGGAGTCCCCAGCGCCGGCTGCCAGGAGACTTCGTAACTGTTGGCCGATTCAGTAGTCATGCCTTGGGAGGACGCTCGCCTGAAAGCTGCACCTTTGGCCCGCAGCACGACTTCCCCCTCGGAACTGAACAGGGACAGGTCCGCCCGCCATGACTCTTCACTACTCTCCAGCCTGCGCCCGTGGACCCACATGCAGGTTTGCTGAGACTGACGCCACTCCAACTGCTCTATACCGACAGGCAGGTAGAGACCCTCTTCGGCGGGCAGTAAAATGGCCGCGGCTTGGAAGCAGGCATTAAGAAGGACGGGGTGTAGCAGATAGTCGGCGGCCCCTGCACACAAGTGCTCCGGTAGAACCAAGCGAGCGAACACTTCGTTTTCACCGCGCCAGAGCTGGTCGATAACCTGAAAACTTGGACCGTATTCGAGCCCCTGCGTTCCGCACCATGCGTAGAGATCGGCGACGGCCACCTCGGCACTGCAGGCTCTGCGCAGATCTTCCACGTCCAGACGCGCCAGAACTGCTCGGTCTTCATGCAGTTTCGCCTTGGCATGCAGGACCCACTCCTTGGCGCCCGCAACGCGGCTTGACACTTGCAGCGTGCCACTTTGTCCCTTTTCGGGGGTGAGAATCAGCTGGACCATGCTGAACTCGCTCTCGGACAAGGTCAAAGGATGAAGCATCTCCAATTCTCTGATGCACAACGCCTGAGAGTTGGTGAATTGCCGACTCGCGGCCAGCATCATTTCTACTAGTGCAGAGACGGGCAGTACTGGCATTCCACGGAGTCGATGGTCGTTCAGGAAGGCCGGAACAGCAGCGCTGATCTGCGCGGCGAACTGCAATTGCTCTAGTGGCGAACTCAGCCGCTGGCCGAGCAGCGGAGAGGTCTTTTCCACAAACGGGTGGCACACCGGCACCGGACGCGGCGCGACATCCACCCAACAGCGCTGGCGCTGAAAGGGGTAGACCGGTATCGAGATTCTGCGCCGCGAACAATCTCGATCAAAACCCCGCCAGTCGATCGCTACCCCCTGCACATAAAGTTCGCCGAGAGAGGTGAGCAGTTGTTGTAACTCGCTCTGGCCAGAGCGGAGGGAGGGTAACAATGCGCCTGCCTCGGAAGATACTCCTCGTGCGTCGAGGCACTGGCCGACCAGGTCGAGAAGGACCGACCCAGGGCCGATCTCCATGAAGACCTGAACTCCCTGTTCGTTCAAGGTGGAGACACTCTCTTCGAAGCGCGCGGCTCGACCAACATGGCGAACCCAGTACTCTGCGGTGGCGATTTCGTCACCGGCCAGCCTACCTGTCACATTGGAGATCAAACGCAGCACGGGCTGGCGATAGGAAATACTGTCCGCCACCTGCCGGAAGGCCTCCAGTATCGATTCCATGGGCGGCGGGTGGATGGCGTGCGAGACGTCCAGCCTCTCAGGATTACTCCCATCCGCCGCTAGCTGCCGAGCAATTCCTCGAATCGCGTCGCTCTCTCCCGACTTTTCCGTATAGGTGGGACTCTGAAGCGCCTCAATTGAAATAGGCGCCCTGCTGTTGAAACCCTCCTGATACGCTGCATTAACTGTTTCTACACGGCCCTCGTCTGCCGGCACCTCGGCCAGGACGCCACCCGAAGAAAGCGCACCCATCAGCCGTCCGCGAGCGGCGACGAGCTGGAGTCCATCCGTCAGGCTGAAGACTCCGGCAACACACGCCGCTGCCACCTCACCTACGCCGTGCCCGACCAGCACATCCGGGTTGATCCCCCAGCTACGCCACAGCATCGCCAGCGCGTACTCAAGCACAAAGAGCGCAGGCTGGGTGTAATGTTCCTCATCCAGCCGCAGGGTGCTCGCCTCGCCGGTGGAGTGCATTCTCTCCAGCACGGATTGGTCTAATTCCGCGCACATCAGGGCGTCGCATTCGTCAAGCAGGCGGCGAAACTCCGGGCAGGCGGCGTAGAGTTCTCTTCCCATACCGGCATACTGGCTGCCCTGGCCCGGGAAAAGCCAAGCAGTGGGCGGTGCGGTTTGTCCGACCATCCCCTGCTGCGCTGCGCTGACGTGCTCCCCAGCAGCGATTTGCCCCAGCTGCCGACACAAGGTGTGGGTGGAATCAGCCACGAGGCTCAGACGGTGACCGAAATGGCTACGTCCGACACGTGCCGTGTAGGTAAAGTCACCCAGATCGACATCTTGGTGATCAGCCAAGAAATCCGCATGGCTGCGTATATATGCTGCGAGTCCAGCCGCATCCTTGGCTGCCACCGTCAGCAAGTGGAACGAGGGCTCCACGGCGCTTTTCCGCACGGCACTCTCCGGTGGAGGAGCAGCGACAACCACATGGGCATTGGTGCCGCTGAAGCCAAATGAACTCACCCCGCCGATGCGCGGCACCTGGGCTGGCCAAGGCGTCAACGCAGTGGGCACCTCAACCAGCAGCGATGCCCAGTCGATTTGAGGGCTCGGTGTCTGCA
>SICG01000174.1 GCA_009691525.1 Candidatus Latescibacterota bacterium
GGCCGAGGCTGCCTATCTGAAGGCGCTGGCCCTGAGACCCCAGCATCCGGGGGCGCGCAACAACCTGGGGTCGCTGTACATGAAACAGGGCCGGCTGCCCCAGGCCGAAGCCCAGTTCGCGGCCCTGCTGCAGTCTTCGCCGGACAATATCCCGGCCCGGCTCAACCTGGGGGCAGTGCTGATGGCCCAGGAGCAATGGCAGGAGGCGGCCGAGCAGTACCGCCAGGCCCTCGCCCAGGGGGAGACCGAGGGGGAAGCCGAAGAGGAGCTGGGCCTCATCGCCCTCAACTACCAGCAGACCCCGGACCAGGCGCTCGATCATTTTGACCGCGCCCTGGCCCGGCGCCGGCACCCGCAGTTGCTGGTCTCGCGCGGGGTGGCCCTGCGGGCCCTGGAGCGGCCAGCAGAGGCCGAGGCCGCCTACCGCCAGGCGCTGAGCCTGGACAGGGGCTGCCTCGAAGCCTGGTTCAACCTGGGCAATCTCTGCACTGATCAGGGTGACCGGTCCGGGGCGGCGGCGGCGTACAGCCAGGTGGTGCAATTGGCGCCGGCCAGCGACTTTGGGCCGGCGCGCCGCGCGGGAACTGAATAAGATCGACGGGTCTCAAATACCACAATAAAAATATCTGAGGAGGAAATCGATGGCAGTCAAAGTACATATCCCCACCCCGCTGCGCCGGTTGACCGGGAGCCAGGCCGAGGTGGAGATCGAGGCAATCACGGTGGCCGAACTGGTGGAAAACCTGGAAAAGGCCCACCCAGGCATCAGGGAAAAGCTCTTGGACGAGAGCGGGGAGATCCGCCGCTACGTCAACATCTATGTCAATGAGGAGGACATCCGCTTCCTGGACGGGGCGCAGACCGCCCTGAAGGAGCGCGACGTGGTCTCCATCGTGCCGGCCATCGCCGGGGGGTATTGATCTCGGCCGTGCGGCGGTGTACTCCAGCCGGGTGCCTGGCTCCTTTTTAATGGGCCTCTTTACTTCGCCCGCACGTTTCCTGGGCCTGCTGCTACTGCTCCTCTTGGGCGTCTACGCCGGCTCCTTTCGCAACGGTTTTCACTATGACGACGTTCATTCTCTCGTCGAAAACCCCCACATCCGGGATCTGGGAAACCTAGGGCGTTTTTTATCGACCCCCAGCTCTTCTCCTTGCAGCCGGAGCGGGCCATGTACCGACCGCTGCTGCTGGTCAGCTACGCGTTCAATTACCAGCTTTCCCAGTATGGGCTGCCCGGGTATCACCTGGTGAATTGGGGATTGCACTTGGCCGGCGCTTTTCTGGTCTACCTGCTGGGAAGCTTGATCTTGGGCTCGGCCCTGGCGTCGGCTATCGGCGCATTGTTTTTTGCGCTGCACCCGCTGCAAGTGGAGGTGGTCAACTACATCAGCAGTCGCTCGGAGACCCTGGCGGCCTGCGGCTGTCTGGGCAGTTTGGTGGCCTACGCGTACTGGCGGCGGGGCGGGCCGGTTTGGCTCTATGGGGTGTCGGTGGGGGCGCTGGTCTGCGGGCTCTTGGGCAAGTCCACGGCCCTGGCCTGGCCGCTGGTCTTAGCGCTGTACGAGTGGTCGCAGCCGGCGGTGGGTCCGCGGCGCTGGCGCTTCCATCTGGGCTACTGGCTGGCAGCGGGTCTCTACCTATTATTCACCCAGTCGATGGTGGCCAAGGCCCTGGGGCAACCGGTGCGCCCCCTGACGGTGCAATTCTTCACCCAGCTCAAGGCCGGGGTCTATTATATATACCTGACCGTCGTGCCCCTGCACCTGAGCGTTGAGCACTCCTTCGCCGAAGCCCTTTCTGCGTTCAGCCTGCCCGTGGTGCTGGCGATCCTGCTCCTCGGGTCGCTGGGGGCGGTTTGCTGGCACCTGGGAAAGGGGGGCGCATCGACTTGGTTGCTGGCCGGGGGGTGCGGTGCTGGCGCTCTTGCCGGCCTCATTGGTGCCCCTGAACGTGCTGGTCAACGAGCATCGCTTATATGGATCTCTGGTTTTCGTCTCGCTGGGTCTGGCAGCCGTGGTGGTCCGGCAGGGCCGGCTGGCCTGGGCCGGGGTCGAGGTGGCACTGGTGCTGGGACTTCTGGCCCACCAGCGCAGCGAGGTGTGGCGCGATGAATTGAGCCTCTGGCAGGATGCAGTGGCCAAAGCCCCAGGTATGTACCGGACCCATCTGCACTTGGGAGGGGCGCTGGAACAGCAGGGGCACCTGCCCGAGGCCCTGCGCAGCTACCAACGGGCGGCGCAACTGGCCCCCGAAGCGGTGGAGGCCCACTACAATCTGGGCAATGCCCTGCGCCAGGTCGGCAGTTTCGACGAGGCGGCGGCCTATGCCCGGGCCCTGGCGCTGGAGCCGGATTTCTTTCAGGCCCAGGTCAACCTGGCTGCGCTGTACCTGCAGGCCGGCAAGGCCGCCCGGGCCGAACCCCTGTTTCGGCGGGCCGTCCAGTTGCGCCCGGAAGTGGCGGAGGCCCACCTGCAACTGGGCGTGTTCTGCCGGGCTCAGGGGTTGCTGGCCGAAGCGGAGAGCGAGTACCAGCAGGCCGCGGCGCTGCGTCCAGATTTAGCCGAGATCCATTATGATCTTGGCAATCTGTACTTCGACACTGACAGGTATGCCAAGGCGATCCAGGCCTACCAGCGGACCCTGGCCCTGGGCCCCCACGGGGATGCCTATTACAATCTATGTGACCTGTACCTGCGCCAGGGGGAGTACCCGCGCGCCGCCGAGATCTTTGCTCAGGGTCTGGCGCGCGTTCCCGGCACCACCAAGCTCTACTACGGTCTGGGACAGGCACAGGACGGGCTGGGGCTGGGTCGCGAGGCCGCCGCCAGTTACCGCACCTTTCTCAACAGTAATCAGGCACCCCCGGCCTTGGCAGAACAATTGCGCCAACGCCTGCAGACCCTCGACAACACCGCTTCCCAGGAGCCAAGATGAAGAAAGCTTGCAACGCCCTCGAACTGATCGGCGCCACCCCCATGGTCCGCCTCAACCGGGTGGTGGATCAGGGCGGGGCCGAGGTCTGGGCCAAGATAGAAGGGGCTAATCCCGGAGGCAGCGTCAAGGACCGCATCGCTCTGGCCATGATCGAGGCAGCTGAGGGGGCAGGCCTGCTCGTGCCGGGTTGTACCATTGTCGAGCCCACCAGCGGCAATACCGGTATCGGCCTGGCCCTGGTGGCGGCAGTCAAAGGATACAAGTTGATCGTCACCATGTTCGACACTGCCAGCCGTGAGCGCCGGCTGCAGATGCAGGCCTACGGGGCCGAGGTGGTCCTCACCCCGGCGGCCGAGGGCATGCGGGGGGCCATCGACAAGGCCCTCGAACTGAAGCAGCAACACCCCGAGTACTTCCTGCCCCAGCAGTTTATCAACCCGGCCAACCCGGAGATCCACCGACGCACCACCGGCCCCGAAATCCTCGAACAGATGGAGGGGCAGATCGATGCTTTTGTGGCCGGGGTGGGTACCGGCGGTTCGATCACCGGGGTGGGGGAAGCGCTCAAGGCTGCCCTGCCCCAGGTGCGGGTCATCGCGGTGGAGCCCCAGGGGTCGCCGGTGCTTTCGGGAGGGGAACCGGGCTTCAGCTATATAGAAGGGATCGGGGCCGGCTTCGTGCCTCAGGTGCTCAACCGCGCGGTCATCGACGAGGTGCGCACCATCAGCGACGACGACGCCTACAGCATGACCCGCCGGCTAGCCAGGGAAGAGGGGTTGCTGGTGGGCATTTCGGCCGGGGCCAATGTACACATGGCCGGAGTGGTGGCCCGGGAATTGGGGCCGGGAAAGAAGGTGGTCACCCTGTTGTGCGACGACGGCCTGCGCTACCTGAGCACCCGGGTTTTCGAGTAGCCCACTACTTCAGGGGCCAAATCGTTCCTTGAGGGCGGGGTCCAGCTGAATGGCCCGGCTCAGGGCCTGGACAGCCTGCTCGCGCCGCCCGCTGTCGCGGCAGGCCAGCCCCAGATTGAGCCAGATCTCCGCCTGCTCGGGGGCGTGCGCCAGGGCCTGCTGGTACAGGGCGATGGCGCGGTCGTTTTGCCCCTGTCCCGCATAGACCAACCCCAGGTTGTTGAGCGCTTCCACCATGCCCGGCTCGGTTGCCAGCGCCTGTTCAAACGCCGCTGCTGCCTTTCCCCAGGCTCCCTGTTCCCGGTAAACCGCTCCCATATTGACCTGGGCCCGCGTATAGGCTGGGCTGAGGGCTACCGCTTTTTCGTACGCCTGGCGGGCGTGTTCCAGGTCACCTCCCTGGTGGTAGGCGTACCCTAGTTTGTACTGGGCTTCGGCCATCAAGGGCGCGCGCCGCGCCGCGTCCTGCCACAAGGTCAATTCATCCCGCCACACTCCGGCCCGCACGAAACACAATACCCCCAGCAGCAGGCACAGGACCCTAGCGGCCAGTGGTTCCGGCTGCCCTCCAGCCAACGAGCCGTTAGCATGGCCATACCAAAGAGGGCGAGGTACAGGCGGTGGTCATTTACCAGAATGTTGAGCGGGATCACCAGGGTGGGCGAGAGGCTGAGCAGGAACCAGCCCAGGGAAAAGGGGACCCAGGGGGAGTCGCTCCGCCAGGCCCACCAGACCAGGCTGAGGGAAACCAGCAGACCCAGCAAGGGCAGGGTGGCACCGAGACTGGCTGAGGTGAAAAACTGCTGCTGGATATTGAGGTGTACCGGCATAAAGCTCAGGAGCAGGTAGTGGACCAGGGCCTTGGCCTGGGTGGCGACTTGAGAGGAGAAACCGCGGACCTGGGAGGCCTTCTCGATGCCCTGGCCCGAAAGTGCGGCGTAGAGGAAGAGGTAGAGGCCGCTCAGGATCCAGCAGGGCAGGTGTGGTTTCAGCGGCCGGCGCGGGGCAAGGAGGTAGTGATGGAGCAGCAGCAGCAAGGGCAGGGCCAGGGCGGTGGACTTGCTCAACAACCCCAGGGCGAAGGCCAAAAGGGACAGGGGGAGCCATAGCCGGCGGGTCGGTGCGTCCAGCGAATGCAGATAAGCCGAAAAGGACGGTAGGCAGAAAAGCCCGGCCATGGATTCGGAGCGGCTGCTGATATAATTGACCACCTCAGTCTCGCCGGGTGCAGGCCGAAAAGCAGGGCACCTGCCAGAGCCGGAAACCGGGCAAAACTCAACTGGCCGAGCAAGTGGAAGACCAGCAGGGTCGCCAGGCAGTGGATGGCCAGGTTGAAGGCCAGGTACCCGCGCGCCGTATAGCCGCTCAGGGCGTAGTTAAAGGCATAGGTGACGACGACCAGGGGCCGGTACATGGCGTAGGTGGGATTTTCGGAGAAGGTGCGGGCGTCGGTGAAAAAGGAGGGCAGGGCCTCCAGGCTGCGGACATGCGGGTTTTTTAATAGGGAGTGCTCGTCGTCGTAATGAAAGCCGTTGCCCAGGCTGCGGACGTGGAAAACCAGCAGGACGAGGAGCAGGAAGAGGTAGGGGACCGCTCCCTGGCGAGGGAACCCCACAGCCATAAAAAAGCCCGCCCGCCGGTGGTGGGGGGCCGCAGAAAACTAGGCCAGTTTCTGAACCAGTTTGGTCAGGCGGGATTTGTAGCGGTCAGCGGTTTTCTTATGGATCACGCCTTTATTGGCGGTTTTGTCGATCTGTGAGGCGGCTTTGACCAGCGCTAGCTTGGCCACGGCCGGGTCGGCGGCGGTGCGCACCGCCTTGATGGCCGAGCGCATGGCCGTGCGGGTAGCGCGGTTGCGGATCTGGGCCTTGCGGCTCTGCAGCAGACTCTTCTTGGAGGCTCTAAGTTTCGGCAACGCGGTGCTCCTTTTCTGGGTGAGCGGGCAAAAAATTCCAGTGTAGCTACAATTTCAGCAAGGGCAGTAAATGGCGTTATTACAGTAAAAACACCAAATTAAATTAGAAGTAATACGTGATACAACGTGCTTGGCACATGCCTTGCTTAAACCTGCTGCCAAGTCCATGTCCCTCACCAAGGCCTCATCGTCTGGCTCGTTCCCTAAGACTCTTGCGGGCCTGGCGATGAATATCCCCACCCAAAGGGACACAACAGGGACTGAAAGCGGAAAAGAGCCGGTTCCCCCCTAAGGAACCGGCTCGCATATTCCTTCAATCGTTCCAATATAAACCGCCGCCTCGGAACTGGCAAGGCGTGGCGGGCCGGCAGCGAGAAATTAAGTCCTCAAAAAAAGGCTCCATCATCCGATAAAGTAGTACAGCAGCGCCCTAAGCCCACAGACCATCGACCGGAAGACAGTGCCAAAAAAACAAGGAAGGCAAGGGATCGGTGGGTTCAAGTTCCGGAAGGAAAATAGTTCTGAAGTTCGCAATTTGGCTGCCGAAAAGAAGAAATAAGGCCAATAGTTATCCACGGATATAGAGCTGTGAAAAAACTTGTTCCCCAAGGTAGTGTTCAACACGAGATGAAAAAACAATCGCCATATCCATCCACATTTGTTTGCCGCCAGATGGCAAGGAGGTGTCGCATAACCTTCAATAAACCAGACTCAAGGACCCGTAGGGGCGGGTCCGATGGTCTTCTGCTACGAAGGGCCTGGCCCCCCGTCGATAGGGAAGTCGACGGTGGCCGGCTGCTATATTCCGCTTTCAGTCATCCAAGTTGTGTCCATGGAAGGAGCGTCGAAATATGAGTCCAAAGCTTAAGAGTTTTCTCGCGTTCGTTCTCATTTTCGGGTTGGCGACCCTGGCGTCAGCCCAGCCCGTCTTTGAGAATCGGACTCCGGTGGGGTTCTCCCCCTCGGACAGCAGCAGTAGTGCTGCTTTTGTGACCGACAAGGACATCACGATCCTTGTCGATCTAAACAAGGCCGCCAATTCGACCAACCCGGTGACCGGGAATTTCCAGAAGGTCGAAAAAGCGGTGCCCTACTTTAGCACCGCCAAGACCGCCCGGTACATGTCCCAGGCTATCGCGGTGGACGCCAATGGCGTGATCCACCGCGCCTGGATTCAGGCGCGCGGCAATGCGGTTCTGGGTTTTGGCAACTCCGCAGACGCCGGTTGGAATCCCGTCAGGCCCTGTATCAGGTAATCCCTCCGGTCAAGCCAGTGTACAAACCCAAACGGGTCACCCGCCTGGCAGTGGTGGATTTTGCCGGTTTCGAGGAGTTTCAGGCCGGCCGACGCCTGGTCGAAAAAATCAAAACTCGCCTCGAACCACACGACTGCGTGGTGGTAGTGGACTTGGCCCGCTATGCCGATATCCCTGGGAAAGGGGTACTCACGCCCGCACAGGCCGCTGAGCTGGCCCGCAAACTGGGCGTGGACGCGGTGATCACCGGCAGTATTTCTGTCTACAATATCGACCGCTTCTCCGGGCGGCATGTGCCCTATGTATTCGAAGTGCCCCAGACCAAGGTGCAGGTGGAACTTCGGTATCGCGTGCTCTCCTTCCAGGCCCCGGGCCGGATTGAGACCTTCACCCAGCAGGTGGGGGGGCAGGGCCGGGTGCGCGACCAGGTGCGTCTGCTGCCGCCGGACAAACACGACATCACGGTATCGGCCTCCTCCCGCGAAGTGGAGGCTGCTCAGGAGGAGGCGCTGGACGACCTGGCCGCACGAATACTGACCTCGATGGCGGCGAAATTTACCTGGATGCCCCCGGATTTCCTGCCATGAGGGAGTGCAAGAACTATAGATGGATATGGGGAGCTGCCGGTCTGGGCCTGGCCGGCTGCGCTTTTTCTGTGGCGCCTACGGCAACCGAAGACAAGGAGATCAGCCTGGAACTGGCCATTTTCCCGGCGCGTCTCTCCGTCGAGGACACGCTGGCCACGGCCGAAGTCTGGGCCACCGTCCGGCAGGGCGACAAGCCGATCAAGGACAGCACGGCGGTGGCTTTTGCGACGACCGTAGGCACTATTACTGCCACCAGCCTGACGCACGACGGACTGGCGGTGGCGCTGCTGACCGGGCCGGGGGAC
>SICG01000175.1 GCA_009691525.1 Candidatus Latescibacterota bacterium
CCCCACGTCAAAACCCTCCAGCTGCTCAAGGGGGAGGCTGGGGACGCCCTTTCCCTCCAGCTCCAGGCCGGGGGCATGTCCGGGGTTCGGCAGTTCGAATTCAATGTCGCCCTGGAACCGGCCGAAGCCTTCGACCTGAGTTCGGCCTCCTTCGCGCCGGCCAAGCCCTTCATCACCGTGGGCTCTGGGGTGGAGATCACCCCGGAGAAGAACCTGCGGGCCATCGGCATCTACCTCGACGCAGCCGGGTACAGCGGCGACGGGGGGCTGGGAACCCTGACGGTGAAGACCAGTTCCAGCTTCTCCTCTTCCACCCGGGCCCGGGTCCGCGTTGTGCGCTTCTCCGCCGGGCCTTCCTCCAAGGAACGCGACACCTACACCGAGCAGCAGCTGAACCTGAGCCTGAGCTTCGGGCCTTGACGAGGCCGGCGTCATGGGTTAATTTTTATTCCCTTGTGGGGCTGTAGCTCAGTTGGGAGAGCGCTTGAATGGCATTCAAGAGGTCGTCGGTTCGATCCCGATCAGCTCCACCAGTCATTAAAAATCAGTAAGCTGAAAACGGTTCTAGTCCACCCCCCTCTTCGCCTGCGGAGAGGGGGGTTTTCTTTGCCCACATTGCTCCCCCCGGACTCCTGCGCTAAATTGGGGGCGTTTATCGGCCAACGCCCTTATCAGGAGTTCCTCACCCATGCCCACCTCCACCTTCCACGTTGCCCACACCGCCGACTTCTACGATGCCGCCGGCAAACTCAAGTTCAGGGATATTGGTACTGAAGTCCTGGCCAGCCAGCCCCACATCCAGACCTCCCTGCTCAAGGAACACCGCCCCCACCTCGACGCCGAGCAGATCCGCCAGGCCAACGGGGTAGTGGTGCTCACCCCCCAGGTCAGCGCCCGCACCTTTGAAGGCAATCCCGATCTCTTGGCCATCGGCCGCTTCGGCGTGGGCTACGATTCGGTGGATGTGGCCGCCTGCACCCAGGCCGAGGTACTGATCTACATCACCACCGGGGCGGTCAACCGCTCGGTGGCCGAGGCCACCATTGGCTGGATGATCGCCCTGTGCCACCACACCATGACCAAGGACCGGCTGGTGCGGCAACTCCAGTGGAACGAACGGGCCAAGTACATGGGCCGGGACCTGCGCGAGCACACCTTTGGCGCCGTGGGCCTGGGCGGCATCGCCCGCGAGACCCTCCGCCTGCTGGCCCCCTTTGGTATGAATCCGCCCATCGCCTTCGATCCCTTTGTCACCCCTGCCGCTGCCAAACAACTGGGCATCGAGTTGGTGCCCCTGCCCGAGTTGATGCAGCGGGCCGACTTTGTCTCCATCCACTGCCCGCTCAGCCACCAGACCCGCGACCTGATCGGAGCGGCGGAGCTGGCGCTGATGAAACCCGAGGCCTTCCTGATCAACACCGCCCGCGGCGGCATTGTCAACGAGGCAGCGCTCTACGAGGCCCTGAAACACCGGCGCATTGCCGGGGCGGCCATTGACTGTTTCGACGCCGAACCGGTGGTCACCCCTCATCCCTTTGCCGAGTTGGACAACGTGCTGCTCGCCCCCCACTCCATCGCCTGGACCGACGAACTCTTCCGCGACATCGGCCGGGCCGTCTGCCAGGGCATGATAGACCTATCCCAGGGCCGCCAGCCCCGAGGTGCGGTCAATCCCGAGGTCTTCGACCGGCCTGGCTTCAAAGAGAAGTGGGCGCGGGTGCGGGTGAATCCCTGAGCGGCAGGCTTCGCCACCACCCCACAACCAAGAAACTGCTAACCGATGCGACACTGCAGACTGCCCTATTCCCGCTCCCTGAGTTTGGCCACCGCGGCGCTGGCGCTGACCCTCGCATTATGGCCGGCCCAGACTCGGGCGCAGGGCCGCGAAGACGAGAAGCCCACCAACCTCAAGATCCTGCCCGCCGACATCAGCCACGAGGAGCTGCGGGCGGTGATGGGCGGCTTCAGCTCCGCCCTGGGGGTGCGCTGCGACCACTGCCATGTCATGGAGGGCCAGAAACGCGACTTCGCCTCCGACGACAAAGAGCACAAGCAGGCGGCGGGCGGCATGATGCTGCTCACCAAGAGCATCAACGACTCGCTGGCCAAGGTGATGGGGCGGGAGTCGGTGATGCAAGTGGAGTGTGTCACCTGCCACCGGGGACAGGAAGAGCCGCGCACCCTGCGCGGGGTGCTGGCCGAAACCACCGCCAAGGAAGGCGCCGAGGCAGCGGTAAAAAAATACCGGGAATTGAGAGGCCAGTACTATGGCCGGGGCAGTTACGACTTCGGCGAAAACGCCCTGATCGAGACCACCCAGGATCTAGAGCGCCGCAAGGCCGAACCAGCCGCCCTTCTTCCGCTATTGCAGCTCAACCTCGAATTTTTTCCCCAGTCTGCCGGCACCCACGTACAGGTGGGCAGGGTGCTGCTCAAGACCGGCCAGAAAGCCGAGGCCATGACCCCCTTTGAGGAGGCGCAGAAACTGGAGCCGGATAATCGCCGGATACAACGTCAGATCCAGGAACTGACCAAGTGAGGAGGAAACACACCCGATGAGTAAGCGACTCAAGGACCAGACCGCCTGGATTAGCGGTGGCGCCTCGGGCATGGGCGAGGCGGTGGCCGAACTCTTCGCCCAGGAGGGGGGCCGGGTGGTGGTGGCCGACGTGCAGGAGCAGCGGGGCCAACAATTGGCCGAACGCATCGTCGTGGCCGGGGGCGAAGCCTATTTCTCCTACTGCGACGTAACCCAGGAAACGCAGGTGCAGGCCTCGGTGGACCAGGCCGCCGCTCACTTTGGCGGCCTGCAGATCCTGGTCAACTGCGCCGGGGTGGTGCACGTCGGCTCCTTGCACGAGTACTCCGAGGCCGACTGGGATCTATTGATGGGTGTCAACGTCAAGTCCATCTACTTTTCCCTCAAACACGGCCTGCCCCACCTGCGCCGCAGCCGGCGCAGCTACATGGTCAACATCGGCTCGGTGGGCAGTATCATCAGCCAGGGCCTCACCCCCGCGTACATCGCCTCCAAACACGCGGTGCTGGGCCTGAGCCGCTCCATCGCCCTCGACTACGCCGCCGACGGGCTGCGCTGCAACTGCATCTGTCCGGGCATCACCGACACCCCCATGTTGCGCTACCACCTGAGCACCACCCCCGACCCGGAAGCCACCCTGGCCGCCCGCCTGCGCCGGGTGCCCATGGGCGTGGCCATGTACCCGCCCGACATTGCCCGCGCTGCCCTTTATTTTTCCTGCGAGGATTCCTCGGGCATCACCGGCACCTCGCTGGTGGTGGACGGGGGGTACCTCGCCGCTGCCGAGTGGGAGACCTCCACCCCGACCCAATTCATGAAGGACCCGAGATGAAAGCCAAATTCGCCTGCGCCGACTTCACCTTTCCGCTCTTGACCCACGACCAGTCCCTCCAGCTCGTCTCCCTGCTCGACTTCAAGGGCGTGGACATCGGCCTCTTCGAGGAGCGCTCCCATCTGTGGCCCTCGCGCGAGTTCAAGAACGTCGCCCGTTCGGCCCGCGCCCTGCGCAAGAAACTCGACGGCCTGGGCCTCAAGCCGGCCGATATCTTTTTGCAGATGGCCCCGGACTTCAAGGCCTTTGCCATCAACCACCCCGAAGGCCGGCGGCGCAAGAAAGCCCGCGACTGGTTCCAGCGCACCCTCGACTACACGGCTGGCTGCGGCGGCAAACATATCACCCTCCTGCCGGGGGTTCACTTCGAGGAGGAGTCCCAGGCCGACTCCCTGGCCCGCTGCGCCGACGAGCTGGCCTGGCGCTTAGCCCAGGCCAAAAAGCACCGCCTCACCGTGTCGGTGGAGGCCCATGTCGGCTCCATCGCGCCCCGGCCCAGCCTGGCGGCCGCACTCATCGGCCGGGTGCCGGGTCTCACCCTCACCCTCGACTACACCCACTTCACCCGCATCGGCCTGCCCGATTCCTCGGTGGAACCCCTGGTCAAACACGCCAGCCACTTCCACGTGCGCGGGGCGCGCCGGGGCCGATTACAAGAACGCTTTGCCCACAACACCATCGACTACGGCCGGGTGTTCAAGGCGATGCAGAAAGCCGATTACAAGGGCTGGATTGGGATCGAGTACGTATGGCAGGATTGGGAACACTGCAACGAGTGCGACAACCTCTCCGAGACCGTGCTCTTCCGCGACTTCTTCCGCAACCTATAAGGAGTACTGTGGCTATGTTCACCATCGGCATGTTGATGAAGGTGAAACCAGGGTGTTATCCCGAATACAAGAAGGCCCACGACGAATTGTGGCCCGCCATCGCCAAAAGCATGTCCGACAACCAGGTCAGCATGCAGATCTTCCTCTACCGCGACCAGCTCTTCTTACACGCCATGGCCCCCACCGAAGCCGACTGGGACCAGAGCCGCCAGCATCCCGAGCTCAAGCGCTGGCACGATTACATGGCCACCCTGTTGCAGGCCGACGAAAAAGGCGTGATCATCTTCGAGGAGTTGGAGAAGGCCTTCACTTTTGGGGATTTCAGGGACTGAGCCGATGAAAACCGCCCTCACCGCCGAGCAGATCGCCCTCTACCGCCAGCAGGGTTTCATCGTCATCGAGGACTTCCTCACCCCCGCCGAGTTGGAGACCTGGCGCCAGGCCGTGGACGAGGCCGTGGAAAAACGCGGCGACAGCAAGATGGCCAATCGGGACGGCTGGAAGGCCGGCGACTCCTTCTACGACCGGGTCTTCACCCAGCGCATCAATTTGTGGATGGACCACCCCGCCATGCGCCAGCTCATGCTCGACCCGCGCCTGGGCAAGTTGGCCGCCGACCTGGAGGGGGTAGACGGCATCCGCATCTGGCACGACCAGACCCTGATCAAGGAGGCCTGGGCCAACCCCACAGGCTGGCACCTGGACAATCCGTACTGGTCCTTCTCTTCGCATCACTCCATCAGCATCTGGGTGGCCCTCGACGACGCCACCTACGAGAACGGCTGCCTCTACTTTTTGCCCGGCACCCACAAAGAAGCCCGCTTCCAGAGCTGCGGCATCACTGAAAACATGGCCGACATCTTCAAGGTGTACCCCGAATGGGCCGAGCGCCGGGCCGTGGCCGCACCCATGAAGGCCGGCTCCTGCTCTTTCCACAACGGCCTCACTGCCCACGGGGCCGGGCCCAATATGACCCCGGGCCGGCGGCGGGCCATGACCTGTGCGTACATGCCCGATGGCAGCACCTTCAACGGCCAGAAGAACGTGCTCTCCGACGACTACCTAGCCAAGTTGAAGCAAGGCGATGTGCTGGAATGGGACGAGCAAAATCCATTAATCTACCACCGCAGCAAGAAAAACGTCTCGGCTTGAAGGAGGCTCAGCGCCACTCGTGTTTGGGGTAGCGCCGGCGCAATTCCTTCTTCAGCTCGGGATAGGTGTTCTGCCAGAAGCTGGCCAGGTCGCCGGTGACCTGCAGGGGGCGGGAGTGGGGGCCGAGGATCTCCAGCAGCACCTTCTGGCGTCCAGCCGCCACTGCCGGGCTCTCGCGGACATCGTAGAGTTCCTGGATCTTGGCCCGACCCTTCGGTGGACTGCCGGCCTGGTACTCGAGCTTGAGCCGGTGCCCGTTGGACAGTTGCAGGCGCAGGGGGGCCATCTGCTCGACAAACTGCTGGTCCTGCCACGAGAGCGCTCCTTGCAGAGCAGGCAGGCAGGGCCGCTCGCGGATCTGGCTGTAGCGGGTGGCGCCCGAAACGATTTCGTGTAAGACTACCCCCAGCTCCTCGGGGGTGTAGGTGAGCAGGCCCCGCTCGGGGAACCAGGCCGCCACACAGCGGGCCCGCGCCAGCCACTGCTCCACGCTCTGGTCCCATTTCTCCAGCACCAACTCGCCAGCTTCGATGCGTGCCACCAGGATCTCGGCAGCCGGGGCTGGGTCGGTCTTGGGCAACAAGCGCTGCGCGTACACCAGGCCCTCGAAGCTGCGCACCTCGCGCTGCTCCACAGCCCGCATCTCGCCGTTCCACACCGTGTCGATCCGCACCTCCACCCGCCCTTCCTCCACCTCCTCCAGCCACTCCGGCTCGATGGCGCTGGCCAGTGAGAGCACAGTCCGCATCCCGCCCCCGGTCTCCACCTCGCGCACCTCGGCAGCCACCAGCATCACTGCTGGCCGCGCCGCGCTCTGCCGCTCCAGTTCCACCCGCCGCTGGCCGGCCATGGCGCAGCTCAGGTTTTCGGGATCGCGGCGCAAGGCCACCTGGTCGTAGAAGGCGGCGATCAGGCACTTGCTCAACTCCTCGGTCTGCCCGGACTCACTGGAGGACAGGCCCGCCTGGCGGCACAGGTCTCGGTACTGCCGGCAGACTTGCTCCACCTCGCGGCAAGCCTGGGCATTGAGGCCTAAGCTGGCGCAGGCCTGCATCTCGAAGCGGGCCTGCTTGGCCTGCTGGAATCCCTTCTCGCGCACCTCCAGGTCCGATGGGTACGCCTCATCGCTCTGCGTGTACTGCAGCCGCAGGGGTTGGGTCAGGATATCGCGTTCGCCCAGCAGGGCGGCCCATACCAGGGCTCGACTCAGGCATTGGCGGCGGTGGGCCTCGACCAGCAGCCGCGACAGGCGGGGGTGCATGGGGAAGGCGGCCAGCTGCCGGCCCATAGGGGTGAGGGTCTCCCTCTCATCGAGTGCGCCCAGTCCCTGCAGCAGGCGCAGGGCGCGTGTTACAGCCAGTTCTTGGGGCGGTTCCAGCCACTGCAGTCCCTCCAGCTCTAGACCCATCTCTTTTAGCTGCAAGAGCGTCTCGGCCAGATCCACCCGCTGGATCTCGGGGACCGAGTGTGCGGGTCGGGCATAGTGTTCGGCCTCGGACCACAGCCGGGTGCAGGTGCCCGGGGCCGTGCGGCCGGCCCGCCCCTGGCGCTGGTCGGCGGAGGCCTGGCTGATGGCTTCGATCATCAGCACGTTGATCCCGCGCCGGGGGTCGTGGCGGTGGACCCGGGCCAGGCCGCTGTCGATGACGTGGCGCACGCCGGGGATGGTGATGGAGGTCTCGGCCACATTGGTGGCCACGATCACCTTGCGCTGGGGAGCGGGGCGGAGGGCGGCGTCCTGCTGGTCGGCGGGCAGGGAGCCATGCAGGGGCAGGAAAAACAATTC
Organism: Candidatus Latescibacterota bacterium; assembly: GCA_009691525.1. Classification (GTDB taxonomy): domain Bacteria; phylum Latescibacterota; class UBA2968; order UBA8231; family UBA8231; genus SICG01. Next base: position 7,140 of record SICG01000175.1, read on the forward strand.
CTCGTTCCAGCGCAGCTGTTGGCAGGATTGAATGGTGCGGCGGATCTCGTACCCGCCGGGCATGAAGATCAGCACCTCGCCTTTGGTGCCGCCTTCCAGCAAGAGCCGCAAAGCGCGGGCAGCCTGATCCCAGATGGGCTCCTGGGCGGGCCTGGGCAGATAACGCGTCTCCACCGAAAAGGTCCGGCCGCTGGCTTCCACTGCCGGGCATCCGAGGTGGCCGGCCACGGCGCGGGTCTCCAGGGTGGCCGACATCACCACCAGCCGCAGCTCGGGCCGCTGGGCTTCCTGCAAGCGGCGCGTCAGGGCCAGGGCCAGGTCGCTGGCCAGGCTGCGCTCGTGAAATTCGTCCAGCACTACCGCCCCTACTCCCGAGAGGAGGGGGTCGCGCTGGATCAGGCGCAGGAAAATGCCTTCGGTGAGAAAACGGATGCGGGTGCGGGGGCTGATGCGGCTTTCAAAGCGGGTCTGGTACCCCACCTCCTCACCCAGGGCGCTGCCCAATTCCTCGGCCACCCGGGCGGCCACCCAGCGGGCGGCAAGGCGTCGGGGCTGCAGCACCAGGATCTGCCCTTCCACCGCGCCGCTGCGCCCCAATATCTGCGGCACTTGGGTGGTCTTACCTGAGCCGGTAGGGGCACTCAGCACCAGGCGGTTGAACCGGCGCAGGTGTTCAGCGATCTGCGCCTCGACTTCGAGGATGGGCAGCATAATTAACTAAA
>SICG01000176.1 GCA_009691525.1 Candidatus Latescibacterota bacterium
TAAATTCGCTAACGTAGAAATTCTTGCTTTTCTGCCTGAAAAAGTGCCGTAATAGTAACGAACTTTGTTGAAAGACTACTGAGTGGGTTGCATCGGGTTCTAAAATCCTTCAGAAATCGTAGCTGATCCACCAGTCCATTTCCTGGTTGGTGTGCAGGGTCCGTTCCAGGAAGGGTTCCCAGGAGAAAGTGCGGGCATTGCCCCAGATCGGGAAGGAGGCCGGGATATAGCTGCAGGTGGCGCTGACCAGACCGAGGATGGGGTGGCGCTGCACCGCGATCAAGGGTCGGTCGGCGCGGTGGTCGAGAGCCTGAAAGTAGCCCTCGCTCCAGGGCCAGTTCCGGCGGCGGATGAAGCCGTTGGCCCCCATCTCGTAGCCGGGATTCTCGGGGAAGGAGACCGGGATATTGAACTTGATCAGCTCGTCGGTCTGGGGGTGGGGATAGAAGGGATGGGGGTACCAGCGCAGGGTGATGCCCCCCTTGGGGCCCTGCTTCAGCCTGGTCTCCGAGCGGACACTGCGTTCGAGCAGCTGCACGGTGCGCTCCAACTCGAAGGAGAAGTCCCCCAACTGCTGCCGGGTGCGGAAGCGCAGCAGGGTTGGCTCCGCCTTCACCTCCCACTGGCACCATTCCAGCACCTTGCGCTCCTGCAGGTCGCACACCCCGATACCTGGCACCAGGGTCTGGTTGCCGGTGGCACCGTCGCGCTGTGTTTGGGTGCTGAAGGCATCGGGGATGCCCTGGCCGTCGAACCAGTTGAAGGCATCCGGATAGGTGGGCCCGGTCATCAGATTTCCCAGGCGATGATCGGCGACCTGAAAGATGTACCCCCCGGTGCAGTAGCGAGTGCCAAAGCGCTCCTGGTCGACCACCGGGTCCAGAATAGAGACTTCGAGCTCTTGGTTGCTGAGCGTGTACATGGGATGGATCCTTTTTAGGCCAGCTAACGGATGGACACTGGTGAACCTCAGCCTTCTTCTCGCTCTATAAGGGTAAAAAACTCACCCGGTTAGTCCATTCCTCTGCCTCTGTGGCAAGCCAGATCAACATGAGTTCCTGCACCGCAGAAGCCACAGATAGATGCTGAGGTACGATGAGCAGCCCAGGACTTATCTCCTGGGCGATAAATTCAGCGAAATGACGTGGCATGGTCCTGTGGTCATGGGTGACGAGGAGCCGACCATCTCTTGCGGACAGCGCCAGCACCTCTCTGTCCTTCAGACCTGCCAGCCCTGCGGCTGTGGCAGTCTGAAAGTCCACAGATGGCTCCTGCCTAATTGTCGCTAGGAGGATAACCTGGTTCAGGTCGGCGTCAGCCTGGAAGCTAACTTTCATCGCTGAGTCGCTTGCATTTGTCGCCGGGCATCTGCCAGCTTCTGATAGAACATCGGGTCAGCTTCGCGTGCCCTCTGGCGCATTGCCTCAAAGTCAGCCCTGCCCTTTTCCAGGTGCGCGTCGATCTCAGTCCGGTTGGCCAGATAGTACGCTATGGCCCCATAGACCTGTTCCAGCGCGAGGCTGGGAAATGCTTGGGCAATACCCTCGGCCATTTGTCCGTTTAGGAAGGCGTATACTATTGAGTCGAGGGAGATACGAGTACCTGTTATCCAGTATCCATCTTCTCGTTGTTCGATGTATTGCTTGTTCATACTCTTTCCTCCTGCTCGATCAAATCGACGATGGACATTGGGGGAATTCAGCTCTCTTCGACCCATCGGGCCAGCCAGTGAACACTACATCTATTTCCGTATCTTCTCGCGCAGCTCTTCGAGGCTCTGGCGCGCCTTGCCCTCGGTCCTGACCACGGCGAGGGCCTGGTCCAGGACACTGTCGGCCGCAGCCGGCTGCTCCAGGGCCAGGTGGCAGAGGGCCAGATAGTACCAGGCCACCGGCACCTGGGGGGCGAGGGTCACGGCCTGTTGGTAATGGGCCAGGGCTTCCTGGGGGTTTTTCAGTTGCATGCAGGCCTGGCCGGCATTCATGTGAGCCAGGGCAAAATCCGGGGCCAGTTGGGCTGCCCGCTCGTAATGCTCAAGGGCCTCCTCGAGCCGCTGCTGATGTAGAAGGATGTTGCCCATGCGGTTGAGGACGCGAAAATCCCCGGGCCGCAGTTGGAGCACCCGTTCAAACTGGTTGAGGGCTTCGGCTTCGTAGCCCTGTTCGGCGTAGAACAGGCCCAGATTTTGGTTGTGCTGCGCATCCTCAGGGGTGTTCATCACCGCCTTGCGCAATTCGCGCAGGGTCTTGGCCTGGTCCAGCCCGCGCGCGCTGAGTTCCTGCAGGTGGCCGAAGACCGCCATGGCCGAGTCCGCGTACCCTGCCTGGTCCAGCTTGCGGGCCAGGGTCGCGGCGCGGAAGTAGGCTTCCTCAAAGCCGAGGTCCAATCGGGCTGCCTGCTGATAGGCCACCAGGGCATCCGGTTCTCCCCCCAGCGCCTCGAGCGCTTTGCCCAACGAAAAATAGAGGGTCGCATCCCCCGGATTGAGCAGGATGGCTTTCCGCAAGTAGAGGGCGGCGGGACCCGGCTGCTGGCCGTTGAGGTAGAACTCGCCCAACCGCCGCAGCACCACCGGCTGTTCAGGTGCCAGTTCGAGGGCCTTTTTCAAGTGGGGTTCGGCATTCTGGAACTGACCCAGCTTGGTGTAAATACCTCCCAGATTCACGTGCCCCAGCACATAGTCGGGCCTGAAGTGCAAGGCCCTTTCCAGTTGTTCGATAGCCTGGCTGTACCGCCCGTCGCGGGCGTACACCGCCGCGAGGGTGGTATAGAGCGGCACTGCCGTGGAGTCCTGGCCCAGCCCCTCCTGGCACAGCTGGATGGCGGCCTCTGGCTGGCCGCCGGCCAGCAGGGCGGTGGCTGTGGCCACCCGCGCCTCCACACTCAGCACGGCCTCTGGTGGGGACGCCTCACTTCCTTCGAGCAGCGGCTGGGCCCAACCAGGCGCCCCCGCCAGCACCCAGCTCCACCCCAACAGCAACCAGCTCTGCCTGCCCATCATTCACCCAGGGCCTGTTCGTCGACGTGGATCTTCCGCGCGTATTTCACGCGCAACTGGGAAATATAGCGATCCATGCCTTCCTCCTGCAGGCGTTCCATCACGCCGGTCCTGGCCTCCTCGAAGGTAGCCGGCCTGGGAGCTATTCTTTCGGTCACCCGGAACAGCGCGAAGACCCCCCCCTGCTGCACCGGCCCCTGCAGCTGCCCCGGTTCAGCGGCAAAAGCCACGGGAAGGAGTTCGCCATAACCTGGAGCCTTGAGCGTCAACAGTCCCAGGTCCCCGCCGCTTTCCCGTGCCCATCGGCGGCGAGTGTGCACCTTGGCCAGTTCACCCATATCAGCCCCGGCCAGAATCTGGGTCCTGAGCGAATCGGCAAGGGGAAAGTCATCGACTAGGATCTCCTGCACCTTCACCCCAGGGGGCAAGATAAAACGATCGCGGTGCTGGCCGAAGTAAGCGCGCTGCAGCGAATCCGAGGGCGGGCCCTCGGCCTCCACCTGGCGGAAAAAGAGCATTTGACCCCAGAGTTCGGCCTCTTTGGACTGCCGCCGGTGGACCAGGACGGGGTCCTGGTCGTAGCCGCGTTGGCGGGCCCAGGCCACCAGCAGGTCGTCGAGGGTGAGCTGCTCGCCGGCCTTGTGCGCCGCAGCGGTGTCAACCAGGGAGTTGCGCACCCCGTAGATCAGGCTACGCTTGAGGTATTCGGCCACGGTGAGCGACCCACCCTGCCAGCGGGCGACCAGGGCAACCGAGTCAGCGGCAGTGGCCCTGGCGTGTTGGCGGCCCACCAAACCTCGGGCGACCTCGGTATCCCAGACAAACCCCAGGCTGTCGCGCAGGGCCGCCCCCAGGCGGTGGCGCACCGTCTGGCCCTCGCTAAACCGCCCCGCCGCTACCTCCCGCTCCTCGATGAGCCGCAGCAATTCTTGCCTTTCGTATTGGTCCAGTTCCGCGCGCAACTGGGGATCAGCCCCCAAGCCCTGCGCCTCCCCTTCGAGCCGCAAAAGCTCCCGGGCGATGAGCAATTCGAGCACCTGATGGGGCTGCTTACCGGGTAATTTTTCCACCTGAGCTTGCAGCTCCCCGGCGCTGATCTGGGTCTTGCCCACGGTGGCCACCACCGGATCAGCGGCCCGGGCAGGCCCCGCCGCGCCCAGGGCCAATACCAGCCAAACTCTGTACCACCCCATCAGCCTTTGTCCTCCGCGTGTTTCACCAGAAAAACAGGTAGTTTTCGCGCATGCCCATAAACCCGTCGATCACCAGCCACCAACCCCCACCCAGGTAATGGCCCAGAATCAGGCCCAGAAAGAAGGGTCGCGTGGAGCGGTACAACCTGACCCCGCCATAATGAAGCACGGTAATCTTGGTCAACCAGGCCAGGAACATGCTGACCATCACCTGGTGGGTACACCACACCGCGCCGATGGGGAAGCTGAGCGGGTGCAGGGGCCACCAGAGCAGGCGCTGGTACGCCAGGGTCATCAACAACTGGAGCAGCGCCCCCACCCCCATAAACCCCAGGCCGTCCCAGCGGGTCTGGCTGTTGTTGCCCTGGTGGTAGGCGATGAAGTCGTAGATCACCCCTCCCGAGGCGTTGCCGAAAAACCAGTAGCTCAGGTTGATTCCCCCGTAGCGATAACCCAGCACCAGCATGGTGGCGATGGAGCTGCCCAAGGCCACCACAATGGCCAGCCCCACCGCCCCCACCAGCCAGCGCCGGCGGCCGGCCACGTGGGTATCGGCCAGCTTTAGGCCGTTCATCAGGGCCGCCATCATCGTGGTGCGCATGTGGCTGGCCACCGGGATCATCATGCCCAGCACCCCCAGATTGGTCGCGCCCAGATTGGCCCCACCCAGACTGCTGATCACCGCGTCGCTGGGATTGAGCGGGGTGACCATCACCGCCAGCCCGCCCTCCGCCGCCACCCTGGCCAACCCGATCATCGACAGGAACATCACCGCCAAGAGCAGGGGGATCACCCACCAGCTCATGCCGGCCACCGCCAGCCAGCCGACCATCACCACCAGACTGAACACTAGGAGCAGGCAGGCCTGGCGCGAGGTCAGGATGTCGCGGTAGTCGCCCCCCCCCCCGCTCCAGGCCCGGGCCCAGGTTTGGCGAAAGCGCCCCCGCCCCCCCCATAAGACCGCCAGGGCAAAGGTCAGCATGGCCCCCAGGCCCTGATAGGCCGGATATCCGGTGGGGCTGGTGCCGTAGAAGAAGCGCTCCCCGCTGGACACCCCCAGGGTGCTGAGGACCACTTCCTCGGTGATGGTCAGGGCCCCCATGACCCAGATCGAGAAACTCAGCTTGGTACTGAGCAGGTACCCAAAACCCGTGCCCGCGTAGTTGAGGGTCCAGGGAATAACCACCGCGCCGTTGGCAAAGGAGATGGCCCACCACAGGGGGATGCCCTCGGGGATGGCCGGATTGTACTGGTTCAGGGCCCGCAGGCTGTAGAAGACCACCGGCACACTCACCCCGGCCCACAGGGCCTGGCTCCTGAAAATAGGGGCCAGGCCCCGCCGATCCTCCTCCCCCGCCTCCCCGATCATGGCGATGGGCACCTGCACCATGGGGAAGAGCAGGCGCTCGTCGACCACCCACTGCTGGCGCAAGAGCACCACCATCGCGGTCACGGCCCCGAAGAAACCCGCCAAGAGCACCCCCCAGGCCGCCAGGGGCCGCACCCAGATCCCCCAGGGGATGTCGGCCTTGACCGAAAGCCCTTCGTAGAAATCCTTAATCCCCTGGGGATCGGAAACCATCAACCAGGAGGCCAGATTGGGGATGACCAGGTTGAGCCAGTTGTTTTCCGGGGTGGCGAAGTAGATGCCCCCGGACATGGCGGGGATGAGATAACCCACCAGGCCCACCGTGGGCAACACACAGGCCACCATGGCCATGATGTACACGGTGGCCAGTTCGCTGCGGCTGAAACCCCAGGAGGGCCTCAGTCTACCCAGCAGGGGGTTGACGACCAGCACAAAAAAGGAACAGAAAAAGACCGCTGCTCCCAGGCTGTAGTCGAAGTTCAGGGTCGAGCCGGAGACCATCAGATTTTCGTACGCCGCCCCGACCCCGATAAGAGCGGCGACCAGTGTCCCGGCCAACAAGGCGCGGGTTGTGATTCCCTTTTCCGTCATCTGCCAGAGGGGGAAAGAGCCTCCAGCACCTGCTCGTCGATCTGGATCTGGTCCGCGTATCGTTGGCGCAGGCCGGCGATGAAACGGTCCATTTCCAGGTCGAGCCGCTGCTTCTTCACCAGCTCCCTGGCCTCCTCAAAACTGGCCGGGCGGTCGGGGATACGATGCACCACCCTGAAGAGGGAATACTCCCCTCCCAACTCCACCGGACCCTGCAGGAGGCCCACCGGGGCCTGCAGGGCCAGGGGCAGCAGCGGACCGTACCCGGCTGAATCGCGGCTGAGCACTCCCAACATCCCCTCCTTGTCCCGGGCCCAGACTCGGGTGCTGTGCTGGCGGGCCAGTTGGCCCATGTCTGCCCCGGCCAGGATCAGTGCCTTGAGTGAATCGGCGGTGGTCTGGTCCGCCAGCAGGATTTCCTGCACCTCGGCCCCCGCAGGGACGCGGTACTGGTCTGGACGTGCCTGGTAAAAGGCCTGTAACACCGAGTCGCCCACCGCCGCCTTCTGCGCCACTTCCTGGGCGAAGAGCCGCTCAGCCAAGAGTTCGGCCTCCCGTGCGCCCAGTCGCCGCAGCAGGGCCGGTTCCCGCTGGTACTGCCGGCGCCGGGCTTCGGCCAAAAGCAAGTCCTCGATGACCACCTCTTCGCCCCGCTCCCGGGCCAGGACAGAGTCGGCCAGGGTCTGCTTGATCCCAAAGGAGCGGAGTCGCTTTAGGTAGGCCGCCGCACTGAGCTGGCCCCCCTCCCACTGGCCGACCACGGCCGCCGAATCGGCTGCCGTGGCCGTGGGCCGCTCTCGGCCGATCAGGGTCTGGACCACGGCGGTGTTCCATTGAAAATGATACTGCTCCCGGAGCTGGCAACCAATAACATTCCTGGCCTCCTCCTTATGGTGCTGCTCCAGCTCGGCCACCAGGGTGGGCCGCAGGGCCTCAAGGGAGAGCTGGCGGCGCTCCTGCACCCTGATCACATGGTAGCCCAGCCGCGACACCAGGGGCTCGGGGCAGAGCTGGCCCTCGCCCAGTGCCCAAACTGGCTCCCTGAACTCGGGCAGCAGCATGTCCCGGCGCAGATACCCCATGTCCCCACCCCCCAGGCCACTCAAGCGGTGCATGGAATAGCGTTTGGCCAGTTCCCCGAAGGAGGCCCCCTGCTGCAATTGCGCGATCAGATCCCGAGCCTGGACCTCGCTCTCCACCAGGATTTGGTTGGGCCGGACCTCCTCCCCCGAACCCCACTGGCGATAGAGTTCGGCCAACTGCTCTCCCCCGATCGGGCTGGGCTGGGTCAATCCTTCCCGCGCCTCGATCTCCTGCAGCAGCAGCTTGCGCTCCAGTTGGGCCAGATCAGCGGCGATTTCTTCGCTTTGCTCCAGCCCACGGGCCCGGCCTTCGGCCCGCAGCAACTCCCTGGAGATGAGCAATTCGAGGAGCTGCCGCCGGTGCTGTCCGTCCTGGGTGCCGGGAAAACGGGCTTCCTGTAAGACCAGTTCTTGGGCGGTGATGGGCTGGCCGGCCACCCTGGCCACCACGGGTTCCTGGCTCTGGACGCGGCAGGCAAGCCAAAGGCACAGCCCCAGGGCCAGGAACAAATGTTTGGAGGCAATCATCGGATCACTGTCAAGCGCGGAGAGGATTTC
>SICG01000177.1 GCA_009691525.1 Candidatus Latescibacterota bacterium
ATCCCGCGCGTGCTGCCAGTGCTGGTGGGCACCACGGTGGAATTCCCCAACCAGGACAACTTCTACCACAATGTCTTCTCGGTGGCTGGCGGTGAACGCTTCGACCTGGGGCGCTTCGGTCAGGGCGGCTCCGCCAGCCAAACCTTCACCCGGCCGGCAGTGGTGGTGATCCACTGCGAGATGCACTCCGATATGAAGGCCTACGTCCTGGTGCTGGACAATCCCTTCTTCACCATGCCCAATGCCGGTGGCCGTTTCCAGCTCAGCGAGGTGCCGGCCGGCACCTACACGCTCAAAGCCTGGCATCCCACCCAGGGCGAACAGGCAGTGCAGGTGGTGGTGCCGGCTGCCGGAACCGTCGAGGTGGGACTGTCGCTGTGAGTCCGGCCCCGAGACGCGCCGGCCTCTCCCTGCGCGGCCGGATGCTGCTCTTCACCTTTGGCGTAGTGGTCGCCCTGCTGGGTATCTCCCTGGCCGTGATCCGCCTGTACGTGAGCCAGCGGGTCCACGCCGAGGTAGCCCGCGACCTGGAAAAAACCCACCAGGTCTTTGAGCGCTTCCTGCACGAACGCCGCCTGTGGCTGCGCTCCCAGAGCCTGGTGGTGGCCGAGGACCCGCGCTTCAACGCCACCCTCGACATCCCCGCCGCCGATCTCGAATACCAGGCCCGCACCGCTATCCGCGAAGCCAAACGTTTCCAGGCCCTCATCGGCAGCCCTCTCTTCACGGTCACCGACCGCACTGGCCGCGCCCTGGCCCGGCTCAGAGTGGGACGGCCAGCCGCCCCGGAGCCGGACAGCGCCACCGGACTGGCCGAGGCTCTGGCCGGCAACCCGGCGCCGGGCACCTGGCAGCTGGAAGGCGGCGACTACCAGGTGGTGGCCGTGCCCGTCCGCCAGGAAGGCGTGGTGCTGGGGGCGCTGGTCGCCGGTTTCCTGGGGCATGCTCCGGGTGCCGGCCTGGACCAGTTCCTGCTGGCCTGGGGCGAGCCCCCCCACCTGCAGGACCGTGAGCCGGGGTGAGGCCGACAGCCTGGCAATGCTGCTGGACAAGCTCCAGTTGGGCCTGGGTGCCGACCTGTTGGCAGTGGTCGACTCTGCCGGCCAATTCCTCGACCTGGTCGTCTATCAAACCGGGTACGGCGAGCAGTTGGCTGCTACGGCCGGCGTGCGGGAGGCCCTGGAAGGAAACGAGTACCAGGGACTTTATACCGAGGAAGGCCGCCTCTACCAGATGGTGAGTGTGCCCGTCTTCTCGCAGGATCAGATCGTCGGCACCCTGAGCACGGGCTACGAGATCGACGACCGCCTGGCCCGCCAGTTTGACCCTCAGCGAGGTGACCTTTGCCGCGGCCGGTCGGGTCCTGGCCTCCACGGCGCCGGCCGCCCGCAGCCAGCTCGAAACCCAACTGGGAGCATGGACTGCCCGCGGCAGCGCCCCTTTCGAAATGGCGCTCAACGGGGAAACCTACCTGTCGCTGGTTTACCCTTTCGACCAGGGCTACCACCTCATCCAGCGCTCCCTGGATCAGGCCACCGAATTCCTGCGCCAGTTGGAGTGGGTCCTGCTGCTGGTCGGTGCGGGGGTGCTGCTGGTCGCCGCCCTGTTCAGCCTGGTGGGGGTGGGCCGCATCGCCCGGCCGGTGGAGGCCCTGGTCGAGGGCACCCGGCGGCTGGCAGCCGGGGAACTGTCCCACCGGCTGACCATTTCCACCGGGGGCGAACTAGGCGAACTGGCCGAATCCTTCAACCACATGACCACCAGCCTGGCCCACTCGCGCGAGGCCCTGGCCGAGTCGGAGCGCCGCTATCGCGACCTCTTCGACAGCGCCCAGGACCTAGTCTACACCACCGATCTGGAGATGCGCCTCACCTCGGTCAACCGCGCCGGGCTAGAGTTTTTGGGGCGCGCCGAGGAGGAAGTGCGCGGCCGGCCCTTCTACGACCTGCTGATCCCGGAGGATGCCCAGCGCCTGCAGGAAGGGGACCGCCAGTTGCCCCCCGGAGCGCCGCGGCCGGTCTTCGAGGCCCGCTTCGCGCAAGGCAAGGGCCAGCAGGCTATCCTCGAGGTGGTGTCGCGCTGGATCATGGAGGGTGGCCGGCCCGTGGCCACCCACGGGGTGGGCCGCGATCTGACCGCCCGGCGCGAGCGCGAACAGGCTACCCACCGCTTCCGCGAGCAGCTGGCCCAGGCCGAGAAACTGCGCGCCTTGGGCGAGATGGCCGCCGGGGTGGCCCACAACTTCAACAACCTACTCACCGTGGTGCTGGGCCATGCCGAACTGAGCGCACTGCGCCAGGACTTGCCTGAGACCGTCCGCCAGGACCTGCGGCGGATCAGCGAGGCGGCCCGCCGCTGCGCGGCCATTGTGCGCCGTATCCAGACCTTTGGCCGGCCTATCGATCTGAGCAAGAAAGCGCCGGTCGACCTGCACCAGGTGGTGCGCGACACCGTGGACATTACCCGGCCCCGCTGGAAAAGTGAGCCCGAACGCCAGGGCCGGGCCGTGCGCATCGAGCTGCAACTCGAGCCCGTGCCCCCCATCGCCAGCCAGGGTTCCGCCTGGGAGGAGATCCTTTCCAATCTGATCTTCAACGCCGTGGACGCCATGCCCCAGGGTGGCCTCATCGCCATCGGTGCAACCGCCGATGGCGGCGAGTTGGTGCTGCGCGTGACCGACACCGGGGTAGGCATGGACGAAGAGACCCAGCGCCGGGTCTTTGAGCCCTTCTTTACCACAAGGGGCCGGAGCAGGGCACCGGGCTGGGGTTGAGCACGGTATGGGGTCTGGTGCAGGGCATGGGAGGACAAGTCGACCTGGACAGCGCACCGGGCCAGGGCACAACCCTGGCCATCCGGGTGCCCCTGGCCACTCCCGGGCCGGTTGCCCCTGCCGAGCAGGAAGCACCTGCCCAGGGCCGGCCGCTGCACCTGCTGGTGGTAGACGACGAACCCCTGGTCCTAGAACTGCTGCCGGCCCTGCTGGTGGGCCACCAGGTGGACACGGCCTGCGGCGGGGAGGAAGGCCTGCAGGCCCTGGAACGACAGACCTACGATGCGATGATCACCGACTGGGTCATGCCCCAGATCTCAGGGCTGGAAGTCATTGCCGCGGCACGGCACACCCCCGGCACAGTGGTGGTGATGATGACCGGCTGGCAGCAGCGGGGCACTGCCGCCGATCAGTTGCAGGGTGTGGACATTGTTTTCCCCAAACCCTTCGAGCGCGCCGATATCGAGGGCCTGCTGGGCCAGATCTGGCAGCAACTCGACCGGCGCCAGCCCCCTGCAGTCTTACCGCCACTGGAGATGATATGAAGATCCTGATCACCGGCGCCGCCGGGTACCTCGGGCAGGGCCTGGTCCTCCCCTTCGAGGGCCAGTGCGACCTGCGGCTGATGGACACCGTAGATTTCGAGACGTCCCACGAAAAGGTGATAGGCAGTGTCGCTGATCTCGATGCGGTCCAGCGGGCAAGCGAGGGGGTCAACGGCCTGGTCATCGCCCACATGGCCTCGCTGCAGGCCGGCTCGTACGAAACCACCGCCGTCCCCTATGAGGTCAACGTCAAGGGCACCGCCAACCTGCTCTTTGCCGCCGCCGAGCACGGCATCAAACGAGTGGCCCTGATCTCCAGCATCGGGGTGGTGCAGTACTATCAGCAGCGGGGGGAGTTTCTCAGCCGCGATCTGCCCCTGCGCGGCGAGGGCATCTACAGCCAGACCAAGATCTGCCAGGAGATCATCGCCCAGAAGTACCACTGGGAATTCGGCATCGGCGTGGCCGCCATCCGGCCGGCGTACATCACCGACATGCACACCGCCCGCGACAAGTACGGCCGCCAGGCCGAGGAGGCCAACTGGCAGTTTGTCGACCGCCGCGACATCGGCGAGATCGCCCGCCTAGCGTTGCTGCTGCCCGACCTGGGCTACGAAATTTTCTGGGCCCTGAGCACCCCGATGGCCGCCCAACACGCCGACATGGAACACACCTACCGCCGCCTCAACTGGAAACCCCGCTACGATTTTTCCACCCTCAAGCAGGATCTCCGCTGACACCTCCACTGCCCGCCCCCCAGCCAGCCTGTCGGTATCGTTTCAAAATTCCTGCCAAGCACCTGTTTCGGTGTGCCACACCCCTCGTTCCACCACCAACTCTCCGGCCAACTCCTGCCAGACCCTCACGCCGGCCTCCAGCACTGCCCCACCTGCTGTGGTTTCACTCTGGTAGTCCACCATCTTCCAGCCGCCGGCAACCCGGAAAATCAGATCGATGACCCCGCGCACCCCGAGGTCAGGTCCGGCCGGAGCGGCAAACTCGACCTGGGTGTGGACCGCGGCTGCGGCCTGTACCTGGGCCCACAGCGCCGAAGTGCGAAAGGTCTGTAACACCTGTTCCAATTTTAGTCGCCAACTCCGGGGCAGGCCCGCTTCTTCCAACATAAGCTCTAGATAGACCCCCGGATCGTCTGGCAGGCGTCCCTCCACCGCTGCCCCCAGGACGCGATGGACCAGGGCCCCGTACCCGGTCTCCTCCCCCAGGCGGGGCGGAATCTGGTAGGAGGGTTGCTGCACGCTCGCCCAGCGTTCTTGGCGTTGGCGTGCCAGGGCGGCCCAGTCCCAGGTCGCGCTCGGGGCCCGGGCAGGGCGCGGTGGGTCGTAATTGGGCAAGGGGGGAACCTGCTCCAGCGCCGGGTACAGCGCTGCCCAGGGACCGGCGTCGGTTTTGCCCTCATAGCAGGACACCACCAACAGATCGCAGGCGCGGGTAGCCGCCACGTAGAGCAGGCGCAACTCCTCGGCCCCCAGGAAACGATCCTCCTCCCGGGCGTCCTCTTCCCAGCCAGCCGGCTCGCCGATCACCTCCATCGCGTGGGGTCCTCGCGGTCGCGTGACTCGCATGGAGAGAAAGGGCCGGGGCCCGGTGCGGCTGACGTGGAACTCCACCTCGTGTCGCCCGGCGCTGGTGTCACAGGGATCGGCCAGGCACACCACCCTGGCCTGCAGTCCCTTGGCCTGGTGGAGGTTCATCAGCCGCACCACCCCGGGCTGGCCGGCCTGCAGGGTCATCTCCTCTACCTTGTACTCTGGGTCATCGATCAGTTCGCGCATTTCCCGGAGGATCTGCACCCAGTGCAGGCCCTGTCCGGCCCAGGCCCGCACCAGAGCCATGATCCGCAACAGGCTGCCGGCCCGCGAGGACCCGGAGGGACGGGAAGCGGCAAAGGGGATCAGGCCCAGTTCGTCGACCAGACGTGCCCAGGCCGTGGCCGCGCTGTGGGATTCGAACCAACCCCGCCCCTGGGTGAGCCGGCCCAGAGCCGCTTCTAGGCGCTGGCGCAACGGGGCCTCCAGCCCGGCGGGCAGGGGCTGGGTATAATCGAAAACCCCGCCGGCCTTTTTGAAGGCGTAGAATTCGTCGTCCCCCAGGCCCACCAGGGGCCCGCGCAGATACTTCACCAGCCCCAGGGCCTGCTCGGGCGCGGCAACCGCTTCGACCATCTCCACCAAGGCCCGCAAATCCGCCGATCCCCCCAGCCGGCTGCCGGCGATATCGTAGGGGATGCCCCGGGCCTCCAGGGCGCGGGCGTAGAGGGGCAGACAACCGGTAGTCCGGGTGAGGATCATGAAGTCGCCGGGGCTGACCTGGTCGCCCAAGATCAACTCGGCGTTGAACTCGGTCTGGCCGGCCAGAGCGGCAGCGATAAAGGCCGCCAGGGACTCGGCGTCCTGTCCGGCGACCTGGGCGCGCCGGTGGCCCTTGAGGGACGCGATGGGCAGTCGGCGCACACCCACGGGGTCGCCGCCCTGGGTTCGGTGCGGCACCAGCGGGGCAAAGGGGGCCTGATGCGGGGGGGCCTGGGCCGCAAAGAGCGGGGCAAAGACCTGGTTGAGCCAGGCGCAGAGCGGGGCGGCGGCGCGGAAGCTGGTGTTTAATTCCACCACTTCCCCGCCGCTGGCAGTTAGGCGCTGGCGCACCCGGGCGCAGGTTTCCACGTCGGCGCGGCGAAAACGGTAGATGGATTGTTTCTCATCCCCCACCAGAAAGAGGCTGCCTGGTCGCGGTTGTAATTGGGTCCAGTCCGGCTCGGTGGCTTCGCTCCCCGTCAGATAGAACACCACCTGGGCCTGGATGGGGTCGGTGTCCTGGAACTCATCCACAAAAACAGTGTGGAAACGCTGTTGAAAGTGGTGCCGCACCTGGGGGTGATCGCGCAGCAGCAGGGCGGTCTTCTCCAGCAGATCCTGAAAACTGAGCCGGCCCTGGCTGCGGCGCTGTTCCGCGTAGAAATACATGCCCTCGTCCACCAGGGGCGCCACCACTGCGTACACATGGCGACGCCACTGGGCCAGCACCGGGGCCAGCACCTCCTGCTGGAGGTCGGGCAATAATCCGTCGCGTAAGGTTCTGGCAAAGGCCTCCTGTGGTGCCCAGGCCCTGAGGGTGATTTTCAGATTCGCCGCCAGGATCTTGAGCAGGGCCGCCTGGTCTCCGGGGCGGTGCAATTCGCCGTTGTCCAGGAAGTGGCGCGCCCGGGTCAGGGCCCCGGCGCAGGCATCTCCTCCAGGACCCGGGGGCAGGAAAGGTCCCACCTCCTCCACCAATCCGCGCACCGCCGCCACCGCCAGACTTAGATCGGGACGGGAAGCAACACTAACTTTGAGCGGCAGATCGCCAAAGCCGCAGCGCGCCGAAAAAAAAGGATAGAGATCCTCGACCTGCAGCCCCAACTCCTCCACCCGACGCCAGGCCTCGTCCCCCCGCAGGTGGCCCTGCTGCACAAAACGATCCCAGGCTACCCGGCGCAGGCGACCCTCCTCCCGCGCTTCCAGTTCGCCAAAGTCCGCTGGCAGGCCGGCTTCCAGTGGCCGTTCGCGCAGCAATTGGCCGCAGAAGGAGTGGATGGTACCGACGAAACAGCGATCTAGTTTGCTCAGGGCGCGACGCGCCCGCTCCGCCTCCTGGTCGCCTTGGCCGGCGGCCTCGTGCAGGCGGGCGGCAAAACGCGCCCGCATCTCGCCAGCAGCTTTGCGGGTGAAGGTGATGGCCGCCAGGTCCTCGGCCTCTCCCTGGCCAGTGCAGATCCAGGCGGCCATTCGTCCCACCAGCGCATGGGTTTTGCCGGCCCCGGCCCCGGCCAGCACCATCATGTTCTGGTGCAGATCGTCGGTGATCGCCTGGCGGGCCCCCTGGTCCTGGAGTGTCTCAGCCATCGGCCCACAGCCTGAGCAGGGCGGCAATCTCGGGCTGGCCAGGCAAGGCCGGGTCCAGATCGGCGGGCAGGCGCTCCTCACCCGCACAAAGGGCGGCAAAATCGCAATAGGTACACTGCTTCTCTTTCTGGATATGGAAAAAGCCCCCGACCTCCATCATGTCTACTACCGGACCTAGTAAGCGGCCCAGGACCGCCGGCTCCGGGGGGCAGGCATTCAAGCGCCGGCCATGCTCCCGAGCGCCGACGAAGAAATACCCCGAACTGACCACTTCACCTCCATGCTCCCGGTGTCGCAGCACCTGCTCCAGGGCATAGGCGTAGAGTGCCCACTGCAGGTGTAATCCCCCTCTGAGCAGGTCCTCTCCTTCGTACGGCATACTCGATCCGGTCTTGTAATCCCAGATCTCGTACGCCTCCCCCTGTCGGTCGACGCGGTCAATGCGCCCCTGCAAACGGAGCTGCACCCGGTCCGAAAGATCGAGGACCACGCCTTCACCAAAATGGGCGTCTCCCTCCGCTCCAAGGCCAAAACTCAACTCAAAGTTAATTTTTTCCGTATGTTGGTTCCT
>SICG01000022.1 GCA_009691525.1 Candidatus Latescibacterota bacterium
CGCGCTTTTGCTCAGGAGTTGGGGGTCAAACACTGCATCGCTACCCCGGGTTGCACCCCGGCCCTGGCGGTGCTGGCCGCGGCTTTCGGCTTTGAGCCGGGCGATGAGATCATCGTCAGCCCGGTCACCGACTACGGCACGGTGCAGGGCCTGATCCGGGAGCAGTACCTCCCGGTCTTCCCCGATACCGACCCGGGCACCGTCAATATGAGCGCCCGCACCATCGCCCCCTGCATCACCGACCGCACCCGGGCCATCCTGGTGGTACACAAGACCGGGCTGATCTGCGACATGGACCCCATCAACGAGCTGGCCACCCGTCATGGGTTGATCGTGTACGAGGATGTCTGCCAGGCGGTCTTCGGGAAATACCAGGGACGGTACGCCGGCACCCTGGCCCTGGCTGCGGGATTCTCCTTCGATTCGGAGAAGACCCTGGGCTCGGACGTGGGCGGGTGTGTGACCACCGACGACGACCGGCTGGCCGAGCGGCTGCGTTTCATCGGCCAGAGCCGCGGCGGGGAGATGATCCCCCATTTCGGCCGGGCCCACACGGCCCCCGGGTACGCCCACCGCATGACCCAGAGCACCGCGGCCATCACCCTGGCACAGCTGGAGATCATTAAGCCCCAGGTGGAGAAGCGCGACCGCATGATCCGCCTGCTGATGCGGCTGCTGGGCGAGATTCCCGGCATCGTCCCCCTGCCCATCCCCGATTATGTGGAGGTGTATTCCTGCTGGATGGCCGGCTTCAGCATCGAGCCGGCTGCCTTCAAATGCAGCGGCGAGGAGTTTGCCGCCCAGCTGGCCAAGGCTGGGGTCTCCGGCGCCGGGCAGGGCAAATACTATCTGATGCCGGCGGCCCTCACATTTATTCAGGAAAAGGCCGAGAAGAAAATCTATCCGTACTCGCAGCCGCCGGCCTCCCGCGCCTATCACTACAGCGCCGATTCCTGTCCCAATGCGCGCGACTTCCTCGAGAACTTTATCCGCTGGAGCACCTTCTGCGAGAAGTACGAGGAAGCCGACTGCCAGCTGGCCGCGCAGTTGGTGGCCGAGGTGGCGGAGCAGAACCGGATATGAGCCAGCCCGCGATACGCCTGCCGGTGCGCTATTACCGCGCCCTGCCCATCGACCGGCCCGGACACGAACAGGAACTCTTTGAGATCCCCAAGAGCCAGGTGGCCCTGGTGGGCATGCACTGCTGGAACATCGGCTGTGCGGATGGGCCGCCAGTGGATCTGAACTACTGCGTGGATCTGGGCTGGCCCCAAGCCACAGTTGAGGGCTGGCGCATCATCCGCGAGGTGATCCGCCCGGCCATGGACGCCTGCCGTCGGGCCGGCATCGCTGTGTGCCACATCGAGACCGACTGGATGGATGCGCAGTATCCAGAGCTGCCATCCCGTCGGGCCGCGCTTCCCCCCTACACGCCGCCCCAGACCCTGGCCGGACAGATGGCCGAACGGGCCCATGGCGCTGATTATCTTCGCCGCTCGCCCCTGGCTCAGATGAAACGGGCGGCCATAGTCTCGCCGGTGGGGGATGAGCCGCTTTTCTTTTACACCGACCAGCTGCACGAGTACCTGAAACAGCGGGGAATCTCTACCCTGATCTACGTCGGCTTTTCCACCGACATGTGTGTGCTGGGTGCGGATGGCGGGGCCCGGTCCATGCTGGGGCTGGGGTACCGCTGCGTGCTGATGCGCGACGGCACCGTGGGGGTGGAGACGCCGCAGAGTTTCCCCGAACGCCTGGCCACGCGCTACGGCACCCACCTCTTCGAGTGGCAGGTGGGTTTCAGCACCACCTTTGCCGAATTTATGACCGCTCTGGGTGATGGCTGAGCAGCCTCCAGCGGTCGTCGAGTTGGGCAATCGGCGCGAGCTCTTCGTCGATCACCTGCTGATCGATGCCCTCGACGGAGTGCGCCTCAAGCTACACGAACCCCGCCCCGCCGAGGTGGCCCTGTGCGCAGACCAGCCCTGGGATGGTCCCTTCAATGCCGGGCACTGCGTGCTCCACGACCAGGGACTCTTTCGCATGTACTACCGCGCCCTGCAGGTGGACGGCCCGGTCTGCCTGTGTTATGCCGAAAGTGAGGACGGCATCTCCTGGCGCCGGCCTGCCCTGGATCTGGTGCGCGACGAACAGGGGCGGCCTACCAATATTCTGCTGCGGGATACCCCCAACTTCGACCTCTTCCTAGATACCTGCCCCGGCACGCCAGCCGACGAGCGGATCAAGCTGGTCCAGTACTTTTCCGGCCGCCATTCCCTTACCCCTTATGATGCCGGCAAAGGGGGCAAGCAGGTGTATCTGTCCGGCTCGGGGGACGGGATACACTTCCGCCGGCTGGCCGAGGAGCCGGTGCTCCACTGCGACCTGCCCAATGCCTTCGATTCCTCCAATGTCTTCTTCTGGTCGGCGGCCGAGGGACAGTACGTCGGGTATTTCCGCTTCATGGATGACTGGCGCTCGGTGGCGCGTATCACCTCGCCGGATCTGCGCCGCTGGAGTGCGCCCGAGCCGATGACTTACGGCGACACTCCGCGCGAGCATCTCTATACCAACGCCACCACCCCCTACTTCCGCGCCCCGCATCTCTACCTGGCCCTGCCTGCCCGGTTTTTGCCAGACCGGCGGGTGGTCAGCGACGAGGAGCTGGCCGGGCTGCAAGTGGCCACCGCCCAGGGGCACGTGTACTACAACGACTGCTCCGAAGCGGTGCTGATGAGCACCCGGGCCGGCACCGCCTGCTACCAGCGCACCTTCCTCGAGGGCTTCGTGCGGCCCGGTCCCGGGGCCGGCAACTGGGTATCGCGTACCAATTATCCGCTTACCGGCATCGTGCAGACCGGCCCTGAGGAACTCTCCTTCTATGTCAGCCGCGAGTACGCCCAGCCCACCTGGCACATCCGGCGCTACACCCTGCGCCTGGACGGTTTTGTCTCGGTGAACGCTCCGTACGGAGGGGGTGAATTGTGCACCCGGCTCCTGCGCTTTGCCGGCAGCCGCCTCGAACTCAACTATGCCACCGGCGCGGCCGGGCAGGTGCGCGTCGAGGTCCAGGACGAAACGGGTCGGCCTCTGCCCGGCCTGGGCCTGGAGGACTGCGACCCTCTTATCGGCGACCACTGCGCCCGACAGGTCTGCTGGCGGGGCTCGCCCCAGCTGCCGCCCCTGACTGGCAAAGCCGTGCGCCTGCGTTTTTCCCTGCAGGATGCGGATCTGTACTCCCTGCGTTTCTGCTGAAGGAGGACCCCATGAGTCTGAAAGTCTGCGACTGGAAACACGGCAAGAGCTGGGTCTACTCCATCACCTACGACGAGGGCCTGGTCGACCTGCACCGCTTCGCCATTCCCCTGCACGAGGAGTTCGGCATTCCCGGACATGTGGAGGTGGTGGCCGGGCATCTGGGCGCAGTGCGCCAGTTGGGGCAGTCGAGCTATAACGGCTTCCGCCATATGAACGGCGAGGAGCTGCGTGACCTGCTGAGGCGCGGCTGGGGGGTGGGCAATCATTCCTGGAGCCACGAGGTGATCACCCCGCAGATGGTCGACCGCGAGCTGCGCCAGGCCAGGGAAGTGATCGAGGAGGCCATTCAGGCCCCGGTGCTGCTCTACTGCGCTCCGGGGGACAATACCAATATGTCCGACCATGTGCTGGCCGCCTGCCGGCAATTGGGGTACCTGGGGGCGATGAGCCTCACCGACGGGGTCAACCGCTCGCAGGCGGAGTTGTTCTGGCTGAACCGCACGGCGTTACACGACCAGTTCTACGGCCCCTTCTTCAGCGAATACGATCCTTATCGCAATATCCGCCAGGCGCAGCAGGTGGGCGGCTGGATCATCGACTACTGCCACTGCCCACTCGAGGAGCCGGTGCACCGCAACAAGGATTGCTCCCAGGCACAGCTGCGGCAGCGCTTCGAGGCGGTGCTGGGCGAAGGGGGCGAGGCGGTGTGGTGCGCCGCACCCGAGGAGGTGGTGAGTTACCACTTGTGCCGGCGCCACCTGCAGGTCGAGGTGCTCGAAGAGAATGCGCAGCGCCGGCGCTACCGGCTGGGTTTTGCCGGTCTGCCGCCGCAGGTGCCCTGCCGGCAGCTGACCCTGGAGCTGCAGGTGCCCGGCGCCTGGTGCCATTCCCCCAGTGTTTGGGTGCAAGGGGCGCCGCGTCCCGCCGCCCTGGTGCGGCCGGGACTGTTGCGCTTCACCGTCGAGGTGGAGGAGGGCATGGAACTAGAATTGCGCGGGGATCAGCCCTCGCCCTGGGCCAGGCGCGCTTGAGCCAGGGGTTTCGGGGCGTTAGGGGCTCAGGGTAAAGTCGAAGGCGTAGAGGGTTGCGTCCTGCAGCTCCACCTGGGCCACGAGTTCCTCGCCAGCCACCAGCCTGGGCAGTTCCGGATCGCCCTGCCAGCGCACCGGGGTTTCGAGGTGGTCGCCGGCGAGGGGGACGCATTTGTCCAGTTCAAACCCTGGCAGTGGCTGGCCGTCGGCTTTGGCCAGCCCCACCCGCACCGATCCTCCCGAACGAGTGAGCACGTTGAGAGCCAGCCGGCCCTGGACCGCCGGGCGCGGGGCCAGGTGCAGCCGCTCGGGCAGCACCGCCTGGTAACCCATGAGCCGGTGGCGCCGCCACTTGGCCAGGCCGATGCGCGCAAATCCTCCCTCAGCCGCCGCGGCTCTGATATAGGCATTGTAGTCCACCTCGTGGCCGCACCATCCGTGCCGATCCTTGGTGCCGGTGAAGTAGAGCCAGGTCTCCTCGCCAACCTCCACCGGTGAGGAAGAGGTGTAGAGGGCCCCGCGCGCCCAGGAGGGGGCATCAAGGGCGCGCAGCCAGTCGGGTCGGCCGGGCAGGTGGAACCAGCGGCCGCCCCGTTCCAATTGGTACACCACCGAGAGGTCCACGGTGCCGGACCGGCCGTGATAGGCCAGGGTGGCGGTGCTGTGGCCCAGGGGCAGCTGATGGCGGAAATTCCACAGGAAGCCGATGGTGGGCCCGGCGGTGGGCATCAGCCCCACCCCGTAGTAGTCGGCGGTGTGGAAACCGCGCGCCCGCGCCCCGGTGTCGTCGTGTTCGTCGGGGATGAGGGTGCTGACCGGCGAGCTGATCTGGCCCCTGGCCCACTCGGAGCCGTAGAAACGGCGCCGGTACATGCCCGCGGCCCGGCCGCTGATCTTGAGGGCGATGCGGGCGCAGTCGGCCTGCGGGTCCCAGACGGCGCTGATCACGTCGCCGTAGGGCCAGACCGGGTCGGTGCTGTCGAGCTGCCAGTGGAGGCCGTCGGCCGAATGGGCGGTGTAATAGCCGGGACGGTTCACCTGGTGGGGATAGAGGCCCCGCAGTTTTTTGGGTGCGGTGTAGCCAAAGGCCCGGTACCGGGCTTCGGGGCCGGCGTGGGGATCGACGAAGATGGTCGGGGAGTGGAAAGGCAGGTCGGTGAGGTGGTTGTGTTTCGAGCCGCTGCTGGCGATCAGGCCGTAGTCGGGCCGGCGCCAGTTGAGGCCGTCCTCGCTTTCGGCGCAGGCCACGGCTACCACATCCTCCCCGTCCCAGTCCTTGGGCCAGGCCTGGTACCACATCCGGAAGCGGCCTGCCTCGCGCATCACCGAGCCGTAGATGGAGGCTCCGGAGGCATCGGGCGGGGAGGCACCCTGAAGGACCGCACCCTCCAGCACGACGGGCGGGTTGAGCACCAGGCGCAGCCCCTCGGAAAGAGCGCGGATCTGTTCGTGTCCTTCGCAGGCCAGTTGCATGGCTTTCACCTCACAGGGGTAGTGTGATGCCCGTTTTGCTGCAGACGGCAGGACTGCTGGTGCTGTCCAATGTTTTTATGACTTTTGCCTGGTACGCCCACCTGCGCAATCTGAATGACCGCGCCTGGTACGTGGCGGTGGTAGTTAGCTGGGGCATTGCTTTTTTTGAGTACACCTTGCAGGTGCCGGCTAACCGGCTGGGTATACGGCCTTGAACCTGGGGCAGTTGAAGATCCTCCAGGAGGTGATCACTCTGTCGGTGTTCGTGCCCTTTGCGGTGTTCTACATGCGCCAGCCGCTCAAGCTGGATTATCTCTATGCCGGGTTCTGCCTGCTGGGGGCGGTGTACTTCATCTTCCGCAACCCTTCATAGTAGTCCATCACAGTGATGTTGAGGTGTCGTCGTGAAGAGACCCGCTCCGGCCTTTCCCGATGCCCGGGCCTGCCACCGACGCCCCGCCCTGCCCCCAGGCCCTTTTTCCCGGCACCTCTCCCCCAGTAAAGGCCTCCAGGGTCATCTCCACGCCGCCTGGTCGCACTCGTCAAAACCAACGTGACGGATGTTAAATGGCCTAAAGCTTTATCACCTGGGCGCTCCGGGCCGAGGCGTAGGCGGCCTGGGTAACCTCGACGACGTGTACGGCCAGTTCGCCGGCCATGGCTGGATGGCCCTGGCGCAGGATGCAGTCGACCAGGTTTGCCACCGGGGTGGGTGGGATAGGCAGCTCGTCCTCGCGCCGGTCCAACTCCTCCTTGCCGGTGGTGATGCGCACGGCAAAAGGGAAACCCCGCAACTCCGCCGTTCCTGCTGAGCCGTAGTAGAGGCTGTGCTGCCGTTTGGCCGGGGTGCCGCTGTCGGCCAGGATAGAGAGCGTGGCCAGGGCGCCATTGCTCAGGCGGGCGCTCAGGGCAGCGCGCACATCCCAGGCGGCATTGTCCATCACCGCACTTACCGCCGCCACCCGCAAGCCGGTACACCACAGAAGTTCGCTGATCAGGTGGGTGCCGCCGTCCATCAGGAAACCGCCCCCGTTTTGGGCGGCGTCGCCGCGGAAGAGCGAGGGCCGCACCACCCCGGGCAGATCCGCTGGCAAGGCCTCCAGTCCCAACACGCCTTTGGCATTGCCCACCCAGTGGACATGGGCCGACTCGATGGTGCCGAGGGTCCCGGCGGCGATCTGCTCCCTCAGGAAACAACAGTGGCTCCAGTACGGGGGATTCTGTCCCACCACCAGGGCCAGCCCTCGTTCGGCGGCCAAGGCGACCAGCCGGCGGCCCTCCCCTGGGTCGATGGTGATGGGTTTTTCCAACAGTACGTGCAAGCCTTGTTCGAGGGCGGGCAGGGTGTGCTCGTAGTGGAGGTGGTGGGGCGAGCAGATGACCACCGCATCCACCAGGCCGCTGTGGATCAGCTCGCGGTAGTCGGTGAAGCAATGCCCGACCTGGAAGTGGGCGGCCAGCTTCTGTAGTTCGGCCGGATCGCGCCGGCACAGGGCGCTCAGGGTGGTTTCGGGATGCCGGAGGATATCGGGGCAGTGCCGGCGCGAGGCGAACCAGCCGGCGCCGATCACCCCCAGGCGCAGGGGGACGGGAGGCGTCATCGGATTACCTCCCTTCCAAGAGGATGGCCGAACTCAGAAAAAGGCGCATGGCGCACTGACTGGGCCAGGGCCGTTCGCGGCGGGCGGCCAGAGCGCGCAGGCGCACAAAGCCTTTGGCGCCGGCGGGCACGGGCAGCGAGAAGGTGAGAGGAGCAGCCGGCTGTGGCCCGAAGGAATGCAAGAGGGCTGGGGGCTGGGTGTGGGAGAACTGCCCGATCAGGTCGAGGGCCTCCAGTGCTTCGCCGGCTTCCAAGGTCAGGGTCAGCATCCCGGGGCCGGGACCGGTCCAGGTGTCGCCGAGGCGGGCCTGGTCCACGCGGAAATCGACCAGATCGAGCCAATGGCCTTGGGCGGCGCAGGTGCGGCCCTGGCGCAGGGCGGCAAAGATCGCGGCGCTGTCCCGCTGGCCTGGGGCTACCCCGGCGCGGGTGTGGTTGAAGACGCCGGGCGCATAGTCGGGCCTGAGGTGTTGTTTGTGGATGTGAAAGTCGGAGTTGGCCAGCAGGGCAAAGGGCCGGCCTTGGGTGTAGAGGTGATCGGCCAGGCCTCCAGGGGCAGCGCTCGGATAAGCCAGCGGATCGAGGGCCAGCACCAGATCGCGGGTCTGGTGGCCGTGTACGGCTTCGATGCCGGCGATCAGGCCGCCCTGGTCGGCCGCCAGGTACAGGTCCAGTTCCGAGGCAGACCACTGTCCGCGGGCAGGATGGTTGAAGAAGAACAGCGGGCGTTCGGCCAGGGGCAGGGCAGCCAGGAAGGCCAGGGCTTCCGGCATTGCCGGTTGGCTGCCGGCGAGGCGGTCATAGGCCCGGGCAAAGGTCTGGGCGTGGTCGTGCTCGCGGGATGAGGGGGGAAAGATGAGGCAGGCGTGGCCGCCGGTGGGGGTGTTCCACTCTAAACCCGAGAAGAGCAGCAGGCCGGGCAGGAGGGTGCGCATGCGGGTGATCACCTCTGCCTGTTCCCCCAGGGCCGGCTTCTGGGCGTGATTGGTCAGGGCGATAAAGTCGAGCCGGCCAGAGACGCCCTCCAGATAGGCGGCCGCAAGCCTGGAATCTTCGCAATGGGTGTGGAGATCGCCGCGTAGCCAATGCAGGGCAGATGAAGGCATGCGGTTGCACGGGGAAAAGGTTTGCTGTACACTCGAAGCCGGCCAAGAGTCAAATATAAAGCCCACGCCAGGAGGGCAACAGATCGACCATGGCGATGGATTTGCGCTACGCCTGCACTTTTGCGCCGCAGGGCTGGTCGGCGGCGGCATGGATCCCGGTGGGCAGTCCGCGTTGGGCCCAGCGCGGCGCCTGGGTGCAGGAGGAAGATCATCTCCGCAACCAGGTGCCCGCCGGGGCCAGCGAAAAGGAACTGCTGGGCTCCCGCGCCCCGGAGACCTATGCCAGCCAGGTGTGGCAAGAGCGGATCAGCGGCTGCCTACTGGTCTGCGCCGAGATGTCCTTCGACCATCACATGGCGCCCTTGATCGTGCTGGCCCCCGAGCTGAGCGCCAACTGCAACAGCCAGCCCCAGTACCGCGAGCACTACGAGGTGGTGCTCTACGACCAGGGGATCAATGTCTGGCACCATACCTTTGCCCTGGGCCGTCCCTGCTGGCAGAAACTGGTCCACCATGCCTTTGCGGTAGCCCCGCGCCAGCGCCACACCCTGGAAGTGGAGAAACACGCGGCCGAATTGGTGGTGCGGGTCGCCGGCCGCGAGTTGGTTGTACCCTGCCCCGCTCTACCCCACCGCTCTTATGTCGGCCTCACCGGTTGTGAGGGCGTGAACCGCTTCTACAGCTTTTCTGTCCACACCCAATTGTGAAACTGCTGATCTTCACCACCCGCTTTGCGCCCGAGAACGTGGGCACTGCCCGCTATGTGGAACTGCTGGCCGGGGGATTGGCCCGGCGTGGCGGCCTGGACCTCAAGGTGCTGGCACCCGCCTATGGTCGGGCCCACCCCGAGGATGCCGGCCTGGGCTACCCGGTGGAGCGTATCCCCGGTGGCCACTGCTCCTTCATCCCCTGGCGCTATTGGCGGACTCGCGTTGCCCTCAGCCGGGTGGTGGCCCAGTGGCGGCCCGACGTGGTCTGGGCGGCCAACGGCATGGCCACCCGGGTGGCCGGCACCCTGTTGGACGAACTGACCATGCCGCTGATCGGCACGGTGTACGGTACCGACGTTGCCCGCCGTCTGCCTGGGCGCACGCCCTGGACCTGGCTGGAGAGTGTGCCCCAGCGGCGCTTCTACACCGGGGCCAGGCGTCTGCTCGCCATCACCCGATTTACCCAAGAGGTGTTGGTGGGCAAAGGCGTGGACCCAGAGAAGGTGCAGGTGGTGTACATGGGGGTGGAAACGCCCCGGGGAATGGAGGAGACCCTTCGCCAAGCGCCGCATCGCCATCCCGAATGGTTGGACCGGCCCCTGCTCTTGACCGTGGGCCGGCTGGTGAAGCAGAAGGGCCATCACCTGCTGCTCCAGGCCATGCGCCAGGTGGTTGACCGGGTTCCACGGGTATTACACCTGATCGTGGGGGACGGCCCAGAGCGTCCGGCCCTGGCCAGGCAGATCGAGGAATTGGGCCTGGCAGAAAATGTGTTGTTGTTGGGGAAGGTCAGCGAGGAAATGCTGCGCGACTGTTATGCCCTGGCCTGGGCCTTTGTCCTCACCAGCCACGAGGTGCGCTCTTATGTAGAGGGGATGGGGCTGGTGTTTTTGGAAGCTGCTTCCTGGGGGGTGCCCTCGGTGGGCACCAGGCACGGGGGCATCCCCGAGGCCATCCTGGATGGGCAGACCGGGTTTCTGGTAGATTCAGCCCAGCCCACCCAGCTCGCCACTCGTCTAGAGTACTTGTTGGAAAGCCGGGAGCGCTGCAGACAACTGGGGCTCGCTGCACAGATCCATGTCGCTGCCAACTTCAATGTGGAGCGCATGGCCGCCCAGAGCGAGGCGCAGTTGCGGGAGGTGGTGGGGTGAAGGCGCTGCACCGGCAACAGAGCTGCGAGTTGCATGTACATGTGGGGGGCTGTCTGTACGCCGACGATCTGCTGGAGTTGGGCCGCGAGGTTTACACCGAAGTGGATTGGAGTCTCTTTGTCCGCAGCTACGAAGAGGCTTTCGGGGTGCGCCTGGACCCGGAGCGCTTGTTCAGGGAAGGGTTGCGCAGCGAGAAGGGGCGGGAGCGTTTCTGCCGGCACTATGTGTACCGCCAGGAGGATGGAGGTGACTTTGGCCGTTTCCAGGCCAAGTTCGATTTGCTGATCTGCCTGTACCGGTACTGGGTCCAGCACCTGCACCGCGAGGAGGAGGTGCTCTGGCGCATCGTCGAGCGCCACCGGCGGGAAGGGCTCGATTACGTGGAATACCGGGCGATGTTCCCGGTCGACGATCCGGTGCGTTTCCTGCACTTTCACCGCACCAATGCCCGCGTCTTTCAGCAGGCCTGCACGGGGGACTTCACCGCCCGCTACTTGATCAGCCTGCCTCGCGGTGCGGCGCTGGCAGGGTACGAGTTGGCGCAGCAGCTCTTGGCGGAAAACCCCGAGTTGATCCCGTCGGTGGTGGGGTTGGATTTCTGTTTTTTTGAGGAGGGACATCCACCCGAAAAACTGCGATCTTTCTTCGCCCGGTTAGAGGCAGACAACCAGCGCCGTCCCGAACAGGCCCTCGAAGTGGCCTACCACGTGGGCGAGGTCTACTTCGACAAATCCCTGGAGAGCGCGGTGCGCTGGTGCCATCAGGCGGCGCAGCTGGGAGCCCGGCGCCTGGGCCACGCTATTGCCCTGGGCCTGGACCCCGAGGTGGCCATGGTGCGGCGGCCCGGCGCCCACGAGGCGGAGCCGGTGGCAGAGCGGCTGGCGCAGATCGCCTACGATCTGGAGCAGGTGCGGGAACTGGAGGCCTTTGGGGTGGAGGTGGACAGGGGGAGATTGGCACGGGAACGCCTCGAGTTGCAGGGCCGTCCGTCGGTGGAAATGATCTCCCGGCCCTACACCCCGCAGCGGCTGGAAGAGGTGCGCCGGCGCCAGGACTTTGTCCTGGACCAATTGGTGCGCCTGGGCGTGGCCATCGAGAGTTGTCCCACCTCTAATCTGCGCATCGGTGGGGTGCCCTCGCCGGCCCAGCATCCGCTGTGGCGCTTTCTGCGCTCCGAGGTGGGCGTGGCCATCGGCGCCGACGATCCGGGGATCTTCGACATGTCGCTGGCCGCCGAGGTGGACTGGGTGGCCGCGCATGCGGGCATGGACGAGGTGGCCCTGGCCCGCCGGCTGGGAGACCCGCGTCGCTTCAGATTTGGACAAGAGCGTCCCGTATAACAGGAGGAGCGCAGGTATGAGCGAAGATAGGCAGCGGATCGGTATTATTGGATATGGGTACATCGGCAATTACGTGTACGAGCAGCTTACCAGCCGGCCAGAACTGGGGCTGGAGGTGGCCTTCGTGTACAACCGCAGCCGCGAGAAAATCGCGGCCCTGCCTCCGGAGATCGCCCTGGAAAAGCTGGAGGATTTCGCTTCCAAGGGGGCCGATCTAATCGTCGAGCTGGCCCATCCCCGCATCACCCAGGAGCACGGGACCACCTTCCTCCAGCAGACCGATTATATGCCGCTCTCGCTGACGGCCCTGGCTGACGCGCAGTTGGAGCAACAGTTGTTGGAGACGGCCCGCCGCCACGACACCTGCCTGTATATCCCGCACGGGGCGGTGGTGGGCATGGACGCGCTGGAGGAGGGCCGGCAGATCTGGGAGGAGGTGCGGATGGTCATGAAGAAGCCGCCCCGCACTCTCGACTTCAGCGCTTCGCCGCAGTTCAAGGCCGAGGAGATCCGCGCCGAGACCGTACTCTACGAGGGTCCCACACGCGGGATCTGCCCGCTCTTCCCGCGCAACGTCAATTCACACGCGGCGGTGGCCCTGGCCGGCATCGGCTTTGACCGCACCCAGTCGGTGCTGGTGGCCGACCCGCGCCTGGAGGTTTCGGTGATCGAGATCGAGATGCGGGGCCAGGGGGTGGAGGTGAAGGTGCAGCGTTCCAACCCCATGAAGGGCGTGAGCGGGGTCTTCACCCTGGTCTCGTCCCTGGCCAGCATTTGCCGGGCCAAGGGGCCGAGGAGCGGGCTGCAGCTCTGCTAGGTTGTCGAGTTGGCAGCGACGTAATGGTGCCCAGGTCCATGGGGTGCCCACCTGCCGCTGCGCTAACCCTCGCGGCCTATCCCGCTAGGGTTATCTCTCCGCCACGTGGTTGGTCACTACCGTTTTAATCCCTCCAGCACAATCTCCCCCATGGCGATGCGCTGCAGGGTTTCGGCGTAGAGGCGGTGTTCCTGCGCCAGCACCCGGGCGGCCAGGGTGGCGGGGGTATCGCCTTCCAGCACCAGCACCCTGGCCTGGGCCAGCACGGGGCCGTGGTCGTACTGCTCGTCCACCAGATGTACGGTGGGGCCGCTTTCCTTTTCTCCAGCCTCCAGCACGGCCTGGTGTACGGCCTGGCCGTAGTATCCCTCTCCTCCGAATTTGGGCAAGAGCGCTGGGTGGATGTTGAGCACCCGTCCCCGGAACGTAGCCAGGGTTTGGGGCCCCAGGCGTTTCATGTACCCGGCCAGGCAGACGACCTCCACCTGGTGATGGGTGAGCGTGGCGCAGATGGCCTGGTCCAGAACGCCGGGTCCGGGATGGGTGTGGCCGCTCAGGTGGCAGGCGGGGATGCCCTCCTGCCGGGCGCGGGCCAGAGCGCCGGACTCGGAGTTGTTGCTGATCACCACCGAGGGCCGGGCCTCGAGGCGGCCTGTTTTGCAGGCGTCGATGAGGGCCTGCATGTTGGAGCCGTTGTGGGAAGCCAGAAAGCCCAGGCGCAGCGGGCGCGCCATGATCAGAGAATCTCCAGGACCTGTTGCGGCGGCCGGCCCAGGCGGGCGTGCTCGCCGCAGACGACGATGGGTCGCTCGATGAGGATGGGGTGCTCCACCATGAGGCGGATCAGCTCCTGGCGGCGATGTTCCCCCTGGTGCAGGCCCAGTTCGGTGTAGAGGTCCTCCTGCTGACGCATCAGCTCCCTGGGCTCGAGGCCTAGTTGCCGCAGCAGTTGTTCGAGCGTGCGTTCATCGGGCGGTGTCTTGAGATACTCGATGACCTGGGGCTCGAGGCCGCGGCTGCGCAGCAGTTCGAGGGTCTCGCAGCTCTTGCTGCAGCGCGGGTTGTGGTAGATCTGCAGCGGGGTCTTTAGCGGTGTCATGGTCGCCTTCCTGGCTTGTGCTCGGGTAGAGGGTAGGGCCGCTATGGTTTGGCCTGCAATTCCTGCCGCATGGCCGCGGCCTGGGGATGGCTGGGCGCCAGTGCGAGGGCCTTGCTGAAGCAGGTCCGGGCCCGTTCGCTCTGGCCGGCATTGTCGTAGAGCACCCCCAGATTGACGTACGCATCGGCGTCGGGCTTGCGGGCGATACAGGTTTCGAAGGCGGCCACGGCCTCTGGCAGGCGGTTCAGTCTGATCAGGCTTATTCCAAGGTTGTAGTAGACCCCTGGATCAGGGGTCTGCAGCTCGATGGCCTGGAGGTAGGCCTGCACGGCCGAGGTGTCCTGGCCCAGCGCGCTGTGCGCCAGTCCCAGGAGGTGGTGGACTTCTCCCTTTTCCGGGTCTAGGCCGGCGGCCTCCTGCCAACAGGCGAGGGCTTTTTCGTAGCGCCCCAGGCCGTGATAGGCACGGCCTGCATCCAGGTAGACCTCGTAGACGTAGAAGTCGGGCAGTACCTCTGGCAAAAAGTAGGGGATGTTCAGGATGGGTTCGCAATAGCGCAGCACCCTTGGCCAATCCTCGGCCGCCACGGCCAGTTTGCCGGCCATCAGGCGGTGCAGGAGGGCGAAGAACTCCCGGCTGGTCGGCAGCGGGTTGCCCACCCGTAATGGGATATTCCCCAGGTGGATATCAGGCCCGGTCTGTTTTTGGGTGCTCCAGCCGGCCACCGGCAGAAAGTACCAGTCCACTGGGTCGAAGACCGCCTGGGACGGATTACCGGGCGAGAAAGACTCCTGCCAGTCGATGTGCCCCGACTGCTCCAGCGCGGCCAGGGCCTGGTTGGGGGGGCATAGGGGATGCTCATAGGACAGGATCAAGGCAGACCCAGCGGCCTGGTCTGGCTGGATGGCAGCATAATCTTCGGCAAAGGCCGAGTTCCACTCCAGATACAAGGGGGGCAGGTCGGGGCGCTGGCCGAGCAGTTCGTAGGCCCTGACTAATCGTTCCAGGTCGAAGCGGTCGCTGAAGCGTTTCTGCCTTACGTAGAGGGGAGCGGGAGAGAGTAGACCCAGGTTGCCGGCGATCTCGGAACTGGGCAGGATGCGGGCCCCCTCCGGGTACTGCAGGAGCAGCCATTGGCGGAGTTGCGTGCGGGTGTCCCCGGCTGAAAGCAGGGCGCGGATCTGCAGCGAGGCCCAGGCGGGTTCGCAGAGCAGCGCCGCCAGCCAGCCGGCCAGGATCAGGCGTTTGGGGTTCAGGCCCAGGAGCGGGCGCACGATGAGCACGGCGATCATCGGGGTCAGAGGCAGGGCGTAGCGCATGAACACCGATTGCGCTGAAACCAGCAGGAGGACAAAGACGCCCACCCCCACCAGCACCACCCCCTCGGCAGGACGCCAGGTGCGCGGCCGCCATACCAGGGCCAGAGCCAGACTCGCCATAGCGGCCAATCCCAGCCCGTACCACAAGGTGTGGCGCAGCAGGTGCAGCCAGGCCGGGTCGCCGGTGCGGTGTTCTCCTTCGACCATATGCTGGCGGGCCGAGGTAGACAGGTCGGCCCAGCACTGTTGCCAATCCAACCACACATAGGGGGTGGCCAGGGCGGCGGCCAACAGGGCAGCGGCAAGGGCAATCCCGGCGTTGCTTCGGCGGTGGGGCCCCGACCACCAGGCCGCCGTCAGCACTGGCACCAGCACCAGGCCGGCGGGGTACTTGGTGGCCCCGGCCAGGCCGGCGAAGAGACCGGCGAGCAGGGCGTCGCTGCTCCGGCCCTGCCCCTGCACCAGGCGCAGGGCCCACAGCAGCGCCAGGCTGGTCCATAGGGTGGCCGGCAGTCGGTGTTGGCCAGGTGGGAGAAACGCACGTGCAGCGGCATCAGCGCCAGCAAGAGGCCAGCCAGCCCCCTTTTTCCCCGTAGAGCCGCCGGCCCAGCTGTACGGTCACCGCTACCGTGGCCACGGCCAGCAGGGTGTTGAAGCCGCGCGCCAGGGTGGCCAGGTCATGATCGCTGACAAAATAGCGGTAGGCGACAAAGGCCTCCAGCGACTCCGGGCTGCACAGCAGGTAGTAGAGGTAGTAGAGGGCGGAGAGCAGGTAGAGGTGGAAGGTGGGATAGATCAGGAAATGCGGGTTGAAATCACCGCCCCAGAAGCCCAGCGGATGGACCACGTAGACCCATTCGTCCACGTGCTGCCACCCAGGTTCGGGCAGGGGCCAGCGCAGCCATAGGGCTAAAAGGAGAAGCGCACTCCAGAGCCCCCACGGCGATTTGAGTTTTTCGGCTAGCGCAGCCACTGGTCCAGGTGCCGGGCCACAAACTCGTCGTCGTTGAGCTGGGGATAGGCGGCGCACACGCGGGCGATCTCCTCCCGCTGACCTGGGGACAGTCCCTCTTCTGGGTCCAGGCACCAGATGCCGCGCAGCAAGCCCTGGCGGCGCAGCACTTCGTGGAGGCCGGCGATGCAGCCGGCAAAGCCGTGGGCCGCGTCGAAGAAAGCGGCGTTGGTATCGGTGATCTGTGCGGCTCTGGTCAGCAATTCCTGGGGGAGTGCCGCCCCGCCCTCGACGGCGGCGTGGCACTCCTGGAGTAGAGAGACGGCCTTCTGGGTCCACACCGCCCAGTGGCCTAGCAGGCCGCCGGCGATGCGTGCCTCCGGGCCGCCCAAGGAAAAGCGGGTGAGCAGGTCGTGGGTGATGGTGTCGTCGTTGCCGGTGTACAGGGCGATATCACCGAGGCGGCTGGCCTCGGCCACGGCCCGCACTACGTCGAGGGTCTGGTAGCGGTTGAAGGGCGCGATCTTGATGGCCGCCACCTGCTCGATTTCGGCGAAGCGCCGCCAGAACTCAAAGTCCAACACCCGGCCGCCCACCGCCGGCTGCAGGTAGAATCCCATCACCGGGATGACCTGGGCCACGGCCCGGCAGTGGGCCAGCAGTTCGTCGGTGGAGGTGGTCTTGAGGGCCGAGAGGCTGAGCAGGCCCAACTGGTACCCGCAGTCGCGGGCAAAGCGGGCTTCGGCCAGGGCCTGGGCCGTGGGGCCGCAGATGCCGGCGATGGGCAGGAATCCGGGCGACGCCTCGCGGGCGATCACCTCGCCGGCCAGTTTGAGCACCGGCTCGAAGAGGCCCACCCGGGGGTCGCGGATGGCGAACTGGGTGGTGTGTACGCCCACCGCCACCCCGCCGGCCCCAGCGGCGATATAGTAGCGGGTCAGGGCTTGCTGGCGGCGCTCGTCGAGCCGGCGGTTTTCGTCCAGGGCCAGCGGGTGAGCCGGGATGACCTGGCCCTGCAGCAGGTGCTGGTGCAATAAGGGAGGCAACATGGGTTCATTTCCTCTTGCGGGGCAGGGAGCCGATGATCATCAGGTTGCCGCTGGCAGTGACCGCGCCCTCCACACTCCAGGTTTTGGTCTGGCCCCCCAGTTTGTCGATGCAGCGCTCGCTCACCTTCACAAAGGGGGGTCGGCCCGGGTCGGCCAGGATCACCTGCTGCACCCCGGCCTTCACCGCCTTTTCGATCAGGCAGTACAGGGGGTCGATCATCTCGTCCCAGAAACACACGTCGGCGGCCAGCAGTACATCGAAGCCGGCCAGTTCTTTGGCCGTCATTTCCTCAAAGCGGGCCTGCCGGGTCTGGATCTCCACCCCGTTGACTTCGGCGTGCAGGTCCAGGTAGGGAAAGACCTGCTCGTCGGCATCGATGCCGGTCACCCGAGCGCCGAATTGTTTGGCGCAAAAGACGCCAGCCAGCCCCCAGCCGCAGCCGGCCTCCAGCACCTGCGCGCCGATGGGCAAGCCCTGGTAGCCCAGGTAGTCCATCAGCAGATAGCTGGACGACCAAAACTTGTTGCCGTGGATGGAGGGTTCGTGGTGTTTCTTGAGTTGCCGCATACGAGGGTGAGCAGCCTTGAGGATGGTGAGGCCGTAGGCGCGGCGCTCGACGCTTTTGTCTATGCTCTTTTTTTTGGCCATCGCTCAAGAGAAAGGATAGATTATAAGCTGGTTCGGAGCCTGAAAAGTAAGGAATTGTGCGGTGGAAGCAAAAACCCCCCTGCGCCTGGGCCGGGCATCTCGCCGTGGCCGCTTTCATGAGAGCATGAGGACATGAGTTCCTACCTGCGACATCGCTGGCACGCAGAAGGTGGCTACCGCGAGTTCCTGATCCTCGCCTTCCCCCTCGTTCTCAGCACGGGTAGCTGGAGTGTCCAGCACTTCATCAACCGGGTTTTCCTCACCTGGCACTCCACCGAGGCGCTGGCCGCAGCGCTGCCCTCGGGCATCACCAACTTTATTTTCCTCAGCTTCTTCATGGGCATGGCCCAGTACACCAACACCTTCGTGGCCCAGTACAGCGGGGCTGGCCGGCCCGAGCGGGTGGGGCCGGCGGTGTGGCAGGGGCTGTATCTGGCCTTGCTGAGCGGGGTGCTGGGCTGGGGCCTCTCCTTTGTCTCGGTGCCGCTCTTCGACCTGATCGGCCACCAGCCCGAGGTCCGCCAGGAGGAGGTCAGTTACTTCCGGGTGCTCTGTTACGGGGTGGGGCCTTTTGTGGTCTCGGCAGCGGCTTCGTGTTTCTTCAGCGGCCGGGGCCAGACCTGGACGGTGCTGTGGGTCAACGTGGTCGGCACGGCGATCAACGTGATCCTCGACTACGGCCTGATCTTCGGCAACTGGGGTTTTCCCGCCTGGGGGATCAGGGGCGCGGCCTGGGCTACCAACATCTCCTCCACCTGCACGGCCCTGCTCTTTGTGGGGTTGATGATGCGCGGGACCTACCGCCGCCAGTTCGCCACCCTGAGTGGCTGGCGGCCAGACGCCGAACTCTTTGGCCGGCTGCTGCGCTTTGGCGGGCCTAATGGCCTCAACTTCATGCTCGACATGCTGGCCTTCTCGCTCTTTATCCTGCTGGTGGGCCGCATCGGCACCGTCGAGCTGGCCGCCACCAACCTGGCCTTCAACGTCAACAACCTGGCCTTCATGCCCCTCATCGGTGGCGGTATCGCCGTAGCCACCATGGTGGGCCAGCGTCTGGGACGGGAGCGGCCAGAGGCGGCGGAGTACTGCACCTGGACCGGCTTTCACCTGGCGGTTTGTTACATGACCTGTATGTCGCTGGCCTATTTCCTCTTTCCCGACTTCTTCCTGATGCCCTTCGGGCTGCGCTCCCAGGGTGCCGAATTCGAAGAGGCCCGCCAGCTGGCGGTCTCGCTCTTGCGCATCGTCGGTATCTACTGCGTCTTCGACGCCATGTACATGAGTTTCACCGCCGCGCTCAAGGGGGCCGGGGACACCCGCTTTCTGATGGTGGTCTCGGTGGTCATAGGCTGGGTGTTGCTGGTCATCCCCTCGTGGGTGACACTGGTCTATTTCGGCCCCCACCTCTATTTGGTATGGGCCTTCTTGTGCTTCTACATCATCGCCATGGGTGTGGTGTTCTATTGGCGTTTCCGCGGGGGCAAGTGGAAGCAGATGCGGGTCATCGAGGTGGCGCCCATCGTGCCCGCCGAAGAGGAAGTGCTCCGGCACGAAGCCAAAGCCGGAGCCTAGCGCTGGAGAGGTGCGATGTCAGTCCATTGGGGGATAGATCTGGGAGGGACCAAGATCGAGGGGGTGGTGCTGGAAGCCGGGGAAGCCGAGCCCTTGTGCCGCATTCGCATCGCCACCGAAGCAGAAAAAGGGTACCGGCACATCGTGGGGCAGATGCAGCGGCTGGTAGAAGAGATGAAGGCGCAGACCAGCCTGGCACCGGAGACAGTGGGCATCGGCACGCCGGGGGTGCTGGACCCGCAGACGCAGACCCTCAAGAACAGCAACACCCTCTGCCTCAACGGCCAGCCCCTCAAGGCCGACCTGGAAAAGGGCCTGGGTTTACCGGTGGAACTGGCCAACGACGCCAACTGCTTTGCCCTGGCCGAGGCGCGGCTGGGGGCAGGTAAGGGCGCCGAGACGGTGTTCGGGATTATCATGGGGACCGGGGTGGGCGGTGGGGTGGTGGTGCGCGAGCGGGTATTGTACGGCTGCCAGGGCATCGCCGGCGAGTGGGGGCACAATGTGCTGGACGCCGAGGGGCCGGCCTGCTACTGCGGCAAGCGGGGCTGCGTGGAGCGTTTCCTGGCCGGCCCGGCCCTGCAGGAATACTACACCAGCCTGTCTGGAAAGAGCTGGCCCTTAGACGAGATTGTCAGGAGTTGCGAGCGGGGTGGCGATAAACACGCCGAGGCCACCATGCAGCGGCTGATTGCCTATTTTGGGAAGGCCATCGCCTACCTGATCAATATCCTCGACCCCCATGTCATCGTGCTGGGCGGGGGGGTGAGCAATGTGGATCTGCTCTATAGCGAGGGCGTGCGTGCAGCGGCGCTCTATGTGTTCAACAACCGCCTGGAGACTCGGGTGGTGAAGAACCAGTTGGGCGACAGCGCCGGGGTCTTTGGCGCGGCGATGCTGGTGGCCTGATTCTTCATCCCCTTCCCTTCTTCTCCTTCCACTCCGCGAACTCGGCCAAAGTCTGTGCATCCGGCGGATAGGTGCCCACGATGCTGGCACCGCTGCGGATCTTCTCGATGATGAAGTCTTCTTTCTCCTCCTGCTCCAGGGCTTCGCGCGCCACTGCCTCCGCCAGGTGGACGGGCACCACTACTACGCCCTCGCTGTCGCCCACCAGCCAGTCCCCCGGAAAGACGGCCACCCCGCCGCAGGCGATGGGCACCTGGAATTCGCTGGGGTGATGGACGGTCTTGTTGGCGTGGGCGTTCATCGCCGCCGCGTACGCCGGCAGGCCCAGGTCGGCGATCACCGGGCTGTCGCGGTAGGCCCCATCGGTGACGATGCCCCCTGCCCCCCGCTGCTGGAGACGGGTGGCCAGGATGGCGCCCATGGTGCCGGCGCGGGTGTCGCCGCGCGCGTCGATGGCAAAGACCTGACCGGATTCCACCTGTTCGATAGCCACCCGCTGGGCATCCTTGAGATTGTCCACTTCGCCCGAATTCAGGTCCTCGCGGGCCGGGATATAGCGCAGGGTGAAGGCCGGGCCGGCCATTCTGGTGCCGGGGCGCAGCGGAGCCACCCCGTGCATGTAGGTGTTGCCCAGTCCGTGTTTGCGCAGCACCGAGGTGAGGGTGGCGGTGCTGGGAAGGAGAAACTGTTGGACAAGATCGTTGTGCGGTGTGGGCATGGGGTTCTTTCTGGTGAGAGAGATCGTCAGCGGATTTTGCCGCGGGCAGAGATGGGCCAGACGGCCTCGACGCGGCCCTGGCGCACCGCGACCAGCTCGTCGTGTTCATTGACGCAGGGGCAGGGGTGTACGGGCAGCACCTGGACCCGCTCGCCGATCTGTGGTTTGGGATCGCAGGCCGAGACATCGACATGGCCGTGCTCCTCCGAGGCGCCGGAGAACCGCGCCTGGGGGTATTCGACGAGATAGCCCATGCTCGGATGTTCGCCGTCCTGGAGGACCGAGGCGCTGAGGGACTTGCTGCCCCCGTCGAGGATGGCCCGGTCCGGGGTGGGCCGACTGACCACGGTCATCAGCACCCGCAGGGCGCACTGGGCCACGGTGTGGGTGCCGCGGCGCAGGTGGCCTACCCCGCCCACGCAGTACTCGCCGGCCCGGTGCTCGGTCAGTTCTGGGACTTCGTGGGCGAGCAGGGCGCTGGCGGTGCTGCCGCCGCTGACGATGGGATGGGGCAGGCCGGCACCATCGAAGAGGGCCAGGGTCTCCTGGAGCACGGGGCGGGTCTGAGCGCTGGTGGGGAAGGCCATCAGGCCGCGCAATTCCAGGCCTGGGGAGCGGGCGATATGTTGAGCCAGGGCCAGGGCTGCCTGGGGCGAGGGCACCCCAGCTCGGCCACCGATGCCCAACTCCACGATCACCCCCACGGTGACACCGGCAGTGCGGGCGGCGGCGGAGAGGCCGTCGACGGTATAGGCGGAGTCAGCGGCCACGGTGAGGCGGGTGCGCCCGCTGAGGGCCACCAGGCGGTCGAGTTTGGCGGCACCGATGATGTTGTAGGGGATGAGCACGTCCTGGTCCACGCCGCCGGCCACCATGACCTCGGCTTCGCCCAGCTTTTGGCAGGTGATGCCGATGGCTCCCCGCCGCATCTGCTGGTGGGCGATGGCCAGGGTTTTGTGGGTCTTGATGTGGGGGCGCAGGCCAATTTTGTGCTGGTTGAAGTAGCGGTGGTAGCGGTCGAGGTTGTCTTCGAGGCCGTCGAGGTCGACGATCAGGACCGGGGTGTCGAGGTCTTCCACGCGCATGGTGTGCTCTCCTAGCGAGGGATGATGTTGCGCGGATATGGCGACTAGGTGTACTCTAGTAGGGCGAAGTTGATATTGCGTCAAGGGTGACGCGAGGTACCTGCTGCGCGGGCCGTGGGGTGCCCACTCCAGACGTTTCTGAAGTCCCGGATCCGCGACACCATATAGATGGTGTCGAGTCGCGCTTTCGCGCGGCCACCCCCAGCCCAGCCTCCGCAGCACCATATAGATGGTGCTGCGGCCCCTCGCTCCTTAAACTACGCTTCCCCCAGCCCTGCCCTGCGATCCTTGCCCCGCCTCCGCTCCCCCAGAAACGTCTTTCGGGGCACTCCCCCGACCCGCTGTGGCTGCATACAAAAAGAGGTGTCCATGCCCATCGATCTCCGCCCTCATCCACCCACGGTACTTATCGCCGCCATTATGGCACCCGACGAAGAGATACTGGCGCAAGCTAGAGAGAGGATGGCTGAAGTGGTTGCGCCGATCCACCAGTTGGGGCCGGTCTATGCCTTCGAGTACAGCAGTTACTATGAAAAGGAGATGGGGCCGGGGTTGGTCAAGCAGTTGGTGTGGTTCGAGGGGGTGGTGGACCCGGCGGTGCTGTGCCAGGTCAAAGGGCGGATGATGGAGTTGGAGCGGGAATTAGGGCGCGAGGATGAGGGGCAGGTGCGGCGGCGGGCCAATCTCGATCCGGGCCTGGTCACCATCGAGAGCCTGGTGCTGGCCAGCACCAAATACAGCGGGCACCGCATCTGCATCGGGCCGGGGCTCTACGCCGAGACCACCCTGCTCTTTCAGAAAGGGCAGTACCGGCCCCTGGAGTGGACCTACCAGGATTTCCGCACTGAGGAGGCCCAGGATTTTCTCTTGGAAATCCGCGTCTGGCTGCTGCCCCGACGGGTCAGGGGTGGGGCGCCATGAACACCAGCACCACCAGGCGCTGGCCGCTGGTATTGGTCACTCCGTGATCTTCTCCGGGCGGGCAGAGCACAGCCAGGCCCGGTCCCAGTTCGCGCTCTTCTGCACCCACCGAAAAGGTCCCTTTGCCTTCGAGCACGTAGTAGATCTTGTCCGCACCCTCGTGGGCGTGCGGGGTCTGGGACTGGCCCGGCTCGAAGCAATAGATGTCGCAGAACATCCGGGGGCTGTCGAAGATGTTCACCTTTTGGAATTTGGCCGGGGAAAAGTGCTCTTGGGCAGCCAGTTCAACGACCTGCATGGCTCAGCTCCGCTTATCTACAGAGACGAAGGGGCGCTGATCGATCCCGCGGTACAGATGAGCGGGCCGGATCAGTCGATTTCGGCCCAACTGCTCGATGACGTGGGCGGCCCAGCCGGCCACCCGACTCGAGACAAAGATGGGGGTATAGAGCGGGATGGGGATGTTCATCAGATAGTAGGTGTAGGCGCAAGGGAAATCGAGGTTGGGGTAGATGCCTTTCTGGGCGATCATGGTCTGCTCGACGATCTCGGCCAGTTCGATCCAGCGGTTGTCGCCCACTGCGGCGGCCACCTGGCGGCCTACCTTTTTCATCGCCGGTACCCGCGAGTCGCCTTTCTTGTACTCGCGGTGGCCAAAGCCCATAATTTTTTTCTTTTTTACCAGCGCATCCAGCACCCAGGCCTCGGCCTGATCGGCGCTGCCGATCTCCAAAAGCATGTGCATAGCCGCCTCATTGGCGCCCCCGTGCAGCGGGCCGGCCAGGGCACCGATGGCGGCGGTCACCGCGCTGTACAGGTCGCTGAGGGTGGAGACCACCACCCGGGCAGTGAAGGTGGAGGCGTTGAAGCCGTGTTCGGCGTAGAGGATCAGCGAGACGTCGAGGGCCCGGATCTCATGGGGGGCCGGCTCGCTGCCGCGCAGCATGTAGAGCAGGTTGCCGGCCTGGCCCAGGCTGGGGTGGGGGGCGACCGGCTGCAGGCCCTGGCTGAAGCGGTGGCCGGCGGCGATGGTCAGGGGAATCTTGGCCAGCAGGCGCAGGGCTTTGCGGATATTGGCCTGCGGGCTGTTGTCGCGGGTCTCCGCATCGAAAAAGCCCAGGGCCGAAACTGCGGTGCGCAGCAGGTCCATGGGATGGGCATCGGCGGGCGCCTGGCGCAGTAGGTCGACCACCTGGGGGGGCAGGGTGCGTTCGGCCCGCAGAGCGGCCTCGAACTCCTCCAACTGGGCGCGGGTGGGCAGCTCGCCGTGGAGGAGCAGATAGGCCACTTCCTCGTACACCGCCCCTTCAGTCAGGTCTTCGAGGTCGTAGCCGCAGATGAGCAGGTGGTTGCGCTCGGTGTCGATACGCGACAAGGCCGATTCGCCGGCGATGACGCCTTCGAGGCCGGGGCTGTAGGTGGGTTTCTCTGACATGACCGTATTCTCCATTTTGTGATAGTACCTGTGCCCCGTCGGGGAGCGACCCACTCCGGCCTTTCCCGAGTCCCGGGCCTGCCGCCGCCGCCCCCTTCAGCCCCCAGGCCCTTTCCCGGCTCCACTCCCCCAGTAAAGGCCTTCGGGGTCATCTCCCCGCCGCAGCGTTACATATATTAGTCAGGGAAGCGGGCGGCGAGGGCGGCGTCTATTTGAGTGTACTGGGAGTACTGGAGCAATTCGTAGAGTTCCTGGCGGGTCTGTAACTGGTCCAGAAAGTGTTGTTGGGTGCCCTGGTCGCGCAACTGGCGGAAGGTCTGTTCCACGGCTTTCATCATCGCCCGGAAGGCGGTCATCGGAAAGATCACCATGCGGTACCCCAGGGCAGCGAATTGGGCCACTGTGAGGTAGGGGCTCTTGCCGAACTCGGTCATGTTGGCCAGCAGGGGCGCTTTGACCGCTTCGGCGTAGCGGCCGAACTCCTCGGGGGTCTGCAGGGCTTCGGGAAAGATCGCATCGGCCCCAGCCTCCAGGTAGCGCAAGCCGCGCTCGATGCTGGCCTCCAGACCTTCCACGGCGCGGGCGTCGGTGCGGGCGATGAGCAGAAAGTCGGGGTGGCGGCGGGCCTCGGCAGCGGCGGCCAGTTTGCGCTCCATCTCCGCCGGCGAGACGAGGGCCTTGCCCTCGAGATGGCCGCAGCGCTTGGGGGCCTGCTGGTCCTCCAGGTGCAAGCCGGAGAGTCCGGCCTGCTCGTAGGCCTGGACCGTGCGCATCACCTGTAACGCGTCACCGTATCCGGTGTCGGCGTCGCAGATGGCGGGTACCTGCACGGCCTGGGCGATGTACCCGGCCTGACGGGCCATCTCGTCCATGCCCAACAGGCCGATGTCGGGGTACCCGGCCAGGCCGTTGATCAGGCCCGCCCCCGAGATGTAGACCGCCGAAAAGCCCAGTTGCTGGGCGAGCATGGCCACTGGCGCGTTGAAGGCCCCGGGCAACACTACGGTCTCCTCGGCGATAAGGCGGCGCAGGGTGCGGGGCTTGTCGACGGGCGGATCAACCGGCTTGAGCAGCATTCACACCTCGATGGTGGAATCGCGTTCTGGACCCACCGAGATCAGCGAGATCGGGGTGCGGCTCAGCTGGGCGATGCGCTCCACGTAGTGGCGGGCCGGCGCCGGCAGGTCCCCGAAACGCCGCACCTCGGTGGTGGGCGTGTTCCAGCCCTCTACCTCCTCGTAGATGGGCACGCACTTTTCCAGCGCCCTGGGGTCCAGCGGGAAGTCGTTCAGCACCCGGTCCTCCAGCTGGTAGCCGGTGCACAGCTTGAGCTGCGGAAAGGTGTCCAGCACATCGAGCCGGGTTAGCGCCAGGCTGGTGAGGCCGTTGATGCGGGCCGAAAGGCGCAGGATGGGCGCGTCGAACCAGCCGCAACGGCGCGAGCGGCCGGTGGTGGCCCCGTATTCGTGCCCAACTTCGCGAATGCGCTCGCCGGTCTGGTCGAGCAACTCGGTGGGGAAGGGGCCGTTGCCCACCCGCGTGGTGTAGGCTTTGGTGACACCGATGATCTGGTCGATGCGGGTGGGGCCGATGCCGGTGCCGGTGCAGGCGCCGCCAGCGGTGGTGTTGGAAGAAGTGACAAAGGGATAGGTGCCGTGGTCGATGTCCAGCAGGGTGCCCTGCGCGCCCTCACACAACACGGTCTTACCCTGATCCAGGGCCTCGTTGAGCAGCAGGGAGGTATCGGCGATATAGGGCCGCAACCGCTCGGCATAACCGAGGTAGGACTCGATGATGGGGGCTGCCTCCAGGGGCGCGTGGTCGTAGAGGCGGCGCAGCAGCTCGTTCTTGGCGGTGATGACCACCTGCAACCGCTGGCGCAGGTGCTCGGGGTCGAGCATATCCACCACCCGCACTCCCTGTCCGCGCTCCACTTTGTCGCGGTAGCAGGGGCCGATGCCCCGGCCGGTGGTGCCGATTTTGTCGCTGCCGCGGCCAACCTCGGCCAACTGGTCCAGTAATTTGTGGTAGGGCATGACCACGTGGGCATGGTGGCTGATGAAGAGCCGCCCGGCAGTGGAGATCCCCTTGGTCTGCAGTTCATCGGCCTCCTGCAGCAGGGCCTCGGGGTCCACCACCACCCCATTGCCCACCACGCAGACCGTACCTGGATGCATGATCCCCGAGGGGATCATGTGAAAGACAAAAGTGGTGTCCCCTACCTTGACGGTGTGGCCGGCATTGGCCCCGCCCTGGTAGCGCACCACCAGGTCAGCGCCCATGGTCAGGTAGTCGACCACTTTCGCCTTGCCCTCATCTCCCCACTGTGCTCCCAGCACTACTTTGGTTGGCATCTCGTTTTCCTTACTAGAGACTGATTTGCTTGGCCCAGACGATGTTGTTGTGGGCCAGAATCTCGGCCAGCACTGCGTCGGGGATGAGGCTGTCCACGTTGAGGATGGTCAGCGCCCGGCCGCCCACCTGATGGCGGCCGCAGGACATCTGGGCGATGTTGACGCGATGCGTGCCCATCACCGTGCCGATGCGGCCGATCACGCCGGGCACGTCTTCGTTGATATAGAAGAGCATGTGGCCTTCGGGGATGGCATCGAAGCTGTACTCGTCTAGCCGAACCAGGCGGGGGTCGCTCTTGCCGAAGAGGGTGCCCGAGAGGATGCGCCTGGTCGTGGCGGTCTGATAGATCACCGTGATCAGGCTGGCATAATCCTCGTGCTCGCTGCTCTTGAGTTCATCGACCCGCACCCCGCGTTGCTGGGCGAAGAGGGGGGCGTTGACGAAATTCACTGGCTCGTCGGAGATGTTCCCCATGATGCCCTTGAGCACTGCGGCGGTCAGCGGCGAGGTGGGTGTGGCGGTCACGTCGCCGTGGTACTCGACGGTGATGCGCTCCAGCTGGCCCTCGCTCAATTGGGCCAGGATACCTCCCAAGCGTTCGGCCAGGTCGATATAGGGTCGGAGTTTCTGGTAGACTTCTGGCTCCACCGAGGGAACGTTAACCGCGTTGCGGATGACCCCGTTGAGCAACACGTCGCTCACCTGTTCGGCGATCTGCAGCGCCACGGTGGCCTGGGCCTCGCGGGTGGAGGCACCCAGGTGAGGGGTGCAGATCACCCGCTCATGGGCCACCAAGGGGCTGAGGCCGGGTGGTTCCTCCACAAAGACGTCGAGCGCGGCGCCGGCCACCTTGCCGCTGTCGAGGGCGCTCAGCAGCTCGGCCTCGTCGATGATGCCGCCGCGCGCGCAGTTGAGTAGATAGACCCCATCCTTGCACTGGGCCAACTGCGCGGCCGAGATCAGGTGGCGGGTCTGGGTGGTGAGGGGTAGGTGCACGGTGATGAAGTCGGCCTCGGCGTAGATCTGTTCGAGGGGGGCCAGCTGGGTCCCGAAGGCCAGGGCCATCTCCTCGGAGACAAAGGGATCGTAGCCGAGGACCTTCATTTTGAAGGCCGTGGCCCGCTGGGCCACCTCGCGGCCCACCTTGCCCAGGCCGAGAACCCCAATAGTCTTACCGGCCAGCTCCACCCCGGTGTAGCGGCCGCGCTCCCACTTGCCGGCCTTCAGCGAAGCGGTGGCCTGGGCGATGTTGCGGGCCAGGGCCATCAGCATGGCAAAGGAGTGTTCGGCGGTGGAGACCGAGTTGCCGCC
Source organism: Candidatus Latescibacterota bacterium (assembly GCA_009691525.1). GTDB lineage: Bacteria > Latescibacterota > UBA2968 > UBA8231 > UBA8231 > SICG01. The sequence continues at coordinate 27,861 of SICG01000022.1, forward strand.
TGGGGTGTTCATGGCGATGACCCCGTGGCGGGTGGCCGCGGCCACGTCGATGTTATCCACCCCGGCGCCGGCGCGGCCCACTACTTTGAGGCGCCCGGCTTCCTGGAGCAACTCTTCGGTGACCTGGGTGCTGCTGCGCACGATCAGGCCTTCGTACTGGCCGATGATACGTTTCAGTTCTTCGGGGGTGAGGCCGGGTTGCTGATCCACCTCGATGCCGCGCTGGGTCAGGATGGCGGCGCAGCCGGCCTCCAACTTTTCGCTGATCAGGACTTTCATGCGGGTTTGCCGTAGTTGGGGCGTTTTGCTCCGGATTCCTGGTAGATCCACTCCAGCGCCTCGTCGCGCCCCTCGCCGGTGACCGCCGAGAATGGCAGGTAGGCCAGCCCAGTCAAGGTACCGGCAGCGGTCAACTGGTCCAGGCGGCGGCGCCACTGCTGGCGGGAGAGCTTATCCAGCTTGGTGAAAACCAACAGGAAGGGTTTGGGGTGTTGTTTCAGCCAATCGATCATCGCCAGGTCCAGGTCGGTGGGACCGTGGCGCGCGTCGATCAACTGGATGATGGCCCGCAGTTCGGCGCGGCGCTCCAGAAATCCCTGGACCAGCCGGCCCAGCGCGAGGCGCAGCTCCATCCCGCCTTTCACAAAGCCGTACCCGGGCAGGTCCACCAGGTAGAGGGCGTTCTCGACGCGGTAGTAGTTGAGCTGCTGGGTCTTGCCCGGAGTGGAACTGGTGCGGGCCAGGCTGCGGCGCTGCACCAGCCGGTTGATCAAGGAGGACTTGCCCACGTTGGAGCGGCCAGCCAGCGCCACCTCGGGGAGACCATCGGCAGGCAGGTCGCCCCGGTCCACGGCGCCCACTACAAATTCAGCCGAGCGGATGTGCATGACTCAGGCCCGCCAGCGCCGGGACTGGTCCTCGTCCTCGTCGCCGGCATGTTCCACCCCCTGGACGATCATCTCGGCCGTCACCGAGATCTGTTGTAATCCTGCTTGAGAAGGCACCTCATACATGATGTCCATCATCGCCTGTTCCAGGACCGAACGCAGGCCACGCGCCCCGGTGCCCTTTTTGATGGTCAGCTCCACCACCTTGCGCAGGGCCTCTTCGGTGAAGTCAACGGTTACCCCGTCGATCTCGAAGAGCCGTTGGGTCTGGCGGATGAGGGCATTCTTGGGCTCGGTGAGGATCTTGAACAGGTCGTCTTCGCTCAGCGGGTCGAGGGTGGTGACCATGGGCAGGCGCCCGACCAGTTCGGGGATGAGGCCAAAGGCGAGCAGATCCTCGGGCTGCACCAGGGGGAGAACCTCACTGGGAGCGGCGGTTTCGGGAATGCCATCGCCCGAACCGAAGCCCATGGTGCGCCGGCCTACTCGCTGGCTGATGATCCGGTCGAGCCCCTCAAAGGCACCGCCGCAGATGAAAAGGATATTGCGGGTGTTGATCTGGATCATCGGCTGCTCGGGGTGCTTGCGCCCTCCCTTGGGCGGGATATTGGCCACGGTCCCCTCCACCATCTTGAGCAGGGCCTGCTGCACCCCTTCACCCGAAACATCGCGACTGACCGCGGGAGTGGCATTCTTGCGGGCGATCTTGTCTACCTCATCCAGGTAGAGGATGCCTTTTTCGGCGCGCCTCACATCGTAATCGGCCGCTTGCAGCAGACCCACCAGGATGTTCTCCACATCCTCGCCCACGTATCCGGCCTCGGTGAGGATGGTGGCATCGGCGATGGAGAAGGGCACCTTGAGCACCCTGGCAAGGGTCTGGGCCAGCAAGGTTTTGCCCGTGCCCGTGGGCCCGATCAACAAAATGTTGCTCTTCTCCAGCTCAACGCTGTCGAGGTCCACCCCCGAGCGGATGCGTTTGTAGTGGTTGTACACCGCCACCGCGAGCAGTCTCTTGACCTGCTCCTGCCCGATCACGTACTCGTCGAGAACGGTCTTGATCTCGGGGGGTTTGGGGATCTGGCCGGCGTCCCAGGGGGTGCTCTGTTTTTTGTTCTCGGCCAGCACCTCGTTACACAGCCGAACACATTCGTTGCAGATGTAGACCGAGGGGCCAGTGATGATCTTGTCGACCTGGCTGGCGTTACGTCCGCAGAAGGAACAGCGCGGCTCGGGTTTTGGAGGCCGTCGGCGCACTGGCTTGCCTCTCGCGAAAAGGGCGGGGCCTCAGCCGGCGGCTTCGGCCTTGGGGGTACCGGTGAGGGACGCCGGCAGGATGAGGTCGTCGATCAGGCCGTAGTCCTTGGCCTCCTGGGGGCTCATGAAGAAGTCGCGTTCGGTGTCGCGCTGGATGCGCTCCAGCGGTTGGCCGGTGCGCTCCGCCAGGATGTCGTTGATCTGCTGGCGGATCTTGATGATCTCGCGGGCGTGGATCTCGATGTCGGTAGCCTGGCCGCCGATACGGCCCATGGGCTGGTGGAGCAGGACGCGGGCGTTGGGCAGACTCTGGCGCTTACCCCGAGTGCCGCCAGCTAGCAGTACTGCCCCCATGCTGGAGGCCTGGCCGATGCAGATAGTGGCCACACTGTTGGGGATGTATTGCATGGTGTCGTAGATGGCCAACCCAGCGGTCACCGAGCCCCCCGGGGTGTTGATGTAGAGGGAGATGTCTTTCTTGGGATCCTCGGAGGCTAGGTAAAGCAATTGGGCGATGACCAAATTGGCGATCATGTCGCCGATGGGGGTGCCGATGAAGACGATGCGCTCCTTGAGCAGGCGTGAATAGATGTCGTACGAACGCTCGCCCCTGCCCGTCTGCTCGATGACCATGGGAATCAGCGACATGTCACACCGCCTGTTCTTCGAGCTCGGCCCGCTCGGCGAGAAAAGCAAAAATCTTATCCTCCAGCAACTCCTGGCGCAGGTCGTCTAATCTGGGAGAGCGCTTGAGGGCCTCAGGGTCGAGGCTGTGCTCGGCAGCGCGCCGCTGGAGAAAAGCCTCGAACTCCTCATCGTCGACCTCGATCTTGGTCTGCTTGCGCAGCGCCTCGATGAGCAGGAAGGTTTTTAGTCGGCGCACGGCAAAGGTCCGCTCCTCGTCGCTGTGTTCATGGTCGTGATCATGGTCGTGGTCGTGATCATGGTCGTGATCATGGTCGTGGTCGTGATCATGGTGGCCCTGCTCGCGGCGGTGCAGCGAATCAAGGTAGTTGTCGATCAGACCGGCGGGCAGGTCGAAGGAATTTTTTCTAATCAGGTCGCTGACCAAGTCGCTGCGCAGGCGCTGGCGGGCCAGGTACTCCCACTGGCGCTCAAGCTGCTGGCTCAGGTGCTGGCGCAACTCGGCCAAGGTCTGGAAGGACTCACCCACCGTCTTGGCAAATTCGTCATCCAGGGTGGGGAGGATGCGCTGCCGCACCTGGCGGGCCTGTACCCCGAAGCGCTCCTGCTTGCCGGCCAATTCCTTGTCGGGCAGGTCGTCGCGGTAGGAGAAAAACACCTGCCGCTCCTCGCCGGCCTTAATACCCAGCAGGGCTTCCTCGAACTGCGGGCTAGGGGCATTTTCGTTGCCGATAATGAAATACCGCTCTTCGTAGCGCTCGCCGACGATGGGCAGGCCGGCTTCGTCGAGGCGTTGCAGATCGGCGATAAGCACGTCGCCCTTATCGAGGGGGCGGTCTAGCTGTTCCTCGGTGGCATGGCGCTCCTGGAGTTCGTGTAACTGCCGGTCGATCTCCTCGTCGCTCACCGTGTGTACCAGGCGGGCGGCCTTGAGCTGCTCGTAGCTTTCCAGCTGCACCTCGGGCCAGATGTCTAGGTTGGCGGCGAAGCTGAGAGGCTGGCCGGGCTGGTAGTCGAGCTTGGTGATACGCGGCGGGGCAGCTGGTACCAGGTTTTCGGCTTGTGCCGCCTCGCCCATCAGCGCAGGCAGCAACTCGCTGACTACGCTCTGGCGGATGGCCTCGCCATAACGCCTTTCGACGAGGGTGAGGGGGACCTTGCCCTTGCGGAAACCGGGGATTTCGAGCCGGCGCTGGTAGTCCTTCACTGCCTTGGCGACTGCCGCCTCGATGCGTTCGGCCGGCACCTCGACTTCCAGTTCCCGCTCCCACTTGCCTTTTTCAGTGACCTTGGTTTTCACGGTTGATTCCTGTGGTGAGTACATAAAAATGCAGCCGCTCAATCCGGAATAGGCTGCAGAGCAGGATTCCTGCGGCGTGCGATCTAGTTCAACTCTGGGCGTGCGAAAGGGGGGACTCGAACCCCCAAGCCCTTGCGGGCACCAGATCCTAAGTCTGGCGCGTCTGCCAATTTCGCCACTTTCGCATAGAAGTATGCTTAGACAATATATGAGCGGTGATATCTAGGGTCAAGGCAGTTGGGATGCCGGCTCAGTCTTGTGGAACCACCCAGCTCTCCATGCGGCGGGTGATCTCCTCCCGCAGTTGGGCGATGGCCACTCGGTCCTGGGCCATGGAATCGCGTTCGCGCAGGGTGACGGTCTGGTCCTGGAGGGTCTGGGAGTCGACGGTGACGCAGTACGGGGTCCCGATCTCATCCATGCGGCGGTAGCGCCGGCCGATGGCGCCGCTCTCGTCATAGAACACCGGGAAGTGGAGCCGCAACTGGGCCGTGACCTGCTGGGCTAGCTCAGGCATGCCGTCGCGCTTGACCAGTGGCAGAATCGCCGCCTTAAGCGGGGCGATGCGGGGATGGAAAGACATCACCACCCGGGTCTCGCCCTCAACCTCATCCTCGCGGTAGGCCTCCACCAGGCAGGCCATGGTGGTGCGGCTGGCGCCGATGGAGGTCTCAATCACTGAGGGCAGGATCTTCTCGCGGCTCTCCTCGTCAAAGTAGCGCAGCGCCTTGCCCGAGAACTTTTCGTGCTGGCCCAGATCGAAATCGCCGCGGTTGTGCAGGCCCTCGATCTCGCCCCAACCGAAGGGGAACTCGTATTCGACGTCGAAGGCGGCCCGGGCGTAGTGGGCTAGCTTGTCGTGCTCGCGCAAGCGCAGCCGCTTTTCGGGCAGACCGACCTGGGAAAACCACTGCCAGCGCTCCTGGCGCCAGTAGTCGAACCAGTGGTTCTCGGTGCCGGGCTTGACGAAGAACTGCATCTCCATCTGCTCGAATTCGCGGGTGCGGAAGAGGAAGTTCTTGGTGTTGATCTCGTTGCGGAAGGCCTTGCCGATCTGGGCGATGCCAAAGGGCAATTTCTGGCGCATGGCCGCCTGGACGTTGAGAAAGTTGACGTAGATGCCCTGGGCCGTCTCGGGCCGCAGGTAGACTCTGGAGTTGTCCTCTTCCACCGGGCCGACAAAGGTCTTGAACATCAGATTGAAGGCGCGCGGTTCGGTGAGCACCCCCTTGTTGCCGCACACCGGGCACTGCCCGGCGGTCCGCTGCGCCTCGCTGAGGGTATCGTCGCGGAAACGCGCCTTGCAGGTGCGGCAGTCGATGAGCGGGTCAGTGAAGTTGTCCACATGGCCCGAGGCCTCCCACACCCTGGGGTGCATTAGGATGCTGGCGTCCAGGCCTTCCACGTCCTCGCGGTAGGTCATAGCTTTCCACCAGACGTCCTTGATGTTGCGCAGCAGCGCCACCCCCAGGGGGCCGTAATCCCAGCAGCCGTTGAGGCCGCCGTAGATCTCGGAGCTCTGAAAGATGAAGCCCCGGCGTTTGCACAGGGAGACGAGTTTGTCCATCACGTTGGCCATCGAGCTTTATCCCTTCTATTTGACGGCTACTGATTCGAGAAAGTCGAGTGATTTGAGGTGGCTGTGTTGGCCGCCGTGGTACTCCAGAAAACTGCGCAGCATGCTGCGGATCTCGCCACGGCGGGCCGGCACTGTGGGTATGGCCTCCGGCTGGTAGGCGCTCAAATCCTGCAAGCCTGCCAGCAGCCTGAAGCTGTCGCCGGCTACCCGGATCCCGGCAGCAGCAGTCCCGCAGCGGGCGCACAGGCCGCCTCCCAGCGCCGCGCTGAACCACAGCCACTCTCCCTCCAGCAGGGTGCGGCAGGAGGTGCAGTGGTGCAGTTCTGGGCGGTAGCCCAGGGCCTCGGCGGCGCGCAGCTGAAAGTACCAGAACAAGGGTTCTACCTGTCGTCTTCCCACTTCTTCGAGGCCGACCAGCACCCCCGCCAGGCAGCGATAGAGCCGCCGGTTGGGGTCGCGCTCTACGGTCAGACGGTCGACCAATTCGCAGGCAGCGCTGCCAAAGGAGAGGCGCTCCAGGTCTTTGAGCAGGTCCGGAAAGGCGCGCAACGCGTCGCAGTCGCTGAGGGTCTGCAATTCTCGTTCATCGCGCAGATAGCAGACTACCTGCACCTCGGTCATCAGCTCCAGCGCCCCGCCGAATTTGCTCTTGGGCTTGCGAGCTCCCTTGGCCGTGGCTTTGAGCTTGCCTTCGTCCTCGGTGTAGAGGGTCACCAGCTTGCTGGTCTCGCCCAGGCGTCGGGTGCGCAGCACCACGGCTTTGGTTTTGATGATGCGGCTGGGCATAAGCGGCTATTCTCCGACGGGCTGTTCCCCTGGTTCCCGCAGCCGGTAGACCTTCTCTCCCGGCTTGACCATGCCGTATTCCTCGCGCGCCACCTTCTCGATGTAGTCCTTGTCGTGCTCCAGCATGGTGAGGATCTGGCGCAGGCTGTCGTTTTCGGCCTGCAGTTGGTCCACACGTGCCTGCAGCACGGATAAGGCCTGGGACTGGCGGCGGATCTCCAAGAGACCCTCATCCCCGGCCACAAACAGATAGAGGATGCCGCCGAGGACCAGCAGGGCCAGCCCCAGCCGCCAGCGGGCGTTACCGACAGATTCGGCCTGTGGCCTGAGAGGCGAGCGGGCCACCCTCTCACCTTTGCCCGGTGGGCGGGGTGGGGTCGATCAGGACCAAGTCGTCGCGGTGGATCACTTCTACCGGGGGGCGCCCCAACAGCTCTTCGACCTCGGCCAAGTGTTTGCCGAGGATCTGCCGCAGTTCGGCAGCGGCGTACCGGCTCAGACCGCGGGCCACCTCCTCTCCTGCTTCGTTCTCGACCCGGATCGCCTCCCCGGCCTCAAAGTTGCCCTTGCAGGTCACCACCCCCACTGGCAACAGGCTCTTGCCCAGAGAAACCAGGGCACGCTGGGCGCCCCGGTCGATCACCACCGCGCCAGCGCAGTGGGAGGCAAAGGCGATCCAGCGCTTGCGGCTCTGGAGACGCTTGTGGTCTGGAGTGAAGAGAGTGCCCAGCTCGGCACCTTCCATGATCTCGACCAGCCGGTGTTTGCGGGCATGAGCGATCAGGGCCATCTCGCCGCAGGTAGTCATAAGCCGGGCGGCCTGCAGTTTGGTGGCCATGCCACCGCGCCCCACCTTGTTAGACGAGCGGCCCACCAGGGCGTCGAGCCGCGGGTCGGCCCCCTCCACCTGACTGAGCACCTCGCCGCCCATTGCTCCTGGCGTATAGGCTGAGTACAGCCCCTCCACGTCGGAGAGCAGGACCAACAGCTGGGCCTGGATCATGTTGGCCACGTATGCGGCCAGCACATCGTTATCGCCGATGGCTCGCTTCAACTCGGCTACACCCACGCTGTCGTTTTCGTTGATGATGGGCACTGCCCCATAGGAAAAGAGCTGGCGGAAGGTGTTCTTCAGATTTAGGTAGCGGCGGCGGCTGTCGAGGATGTCCTCGGCGGTCAGCAGCACCTGGCCGATGAGCACCCCGTGTTTCTTGAAGAGCCCCTCGTAGGTGTGCATCAGCAGATTCTGGCCCACGGCGGCCAGGGCCTGCAACTCGGCCACGCTCCGGGGGCGGGTCTGTAGGCCCAGACGGCCCATACCCGAGGCCACTGCCCCCGAGGAGACCAAGGCCACCTCCAGGCCGCGCTGGCGCAAGGCCACCACCTCGCGCACCAGCTTGGCCATGACCCGCCGGTCCAGCGCCCAGTTGGTGGTGGTCAGGCTGCTGCTGCCGATCTTGATCACCACCCGCTTCACCTGGCGCAAGCGGGCGCGACGACTCTCAGCGGCGGATGGCATGCCTCATTCCCGGACCACCACCCCGCGCGCCTTCAGGTACTCCTTGACCTGGGGGATGGTGTACTCGCCGAAGTGGAAGATGGAGGCCGCCAGGGCGGCACTGGCCTGGCCTTCGGTGAGCACCTGGTAGATATGCTCCGGATTGCCGCAGCCTCCCGAAGCCACCACTGGTACCCGCACCCGTTCGGCGACGGCGCGGGTGAGTTCCAGATCGTACCCGTCGTGAGTGCCGTCGGCGTCGATGCTGTTGATTACCAACTCGCCCACCCCGCGGTCCACCAGTTCCGCCACCCATTCTAGGGCGTCGCGGCCGGTGGGTTTGCGGCCACCGTTGATGTAGATCTCCCAGGAAGGGAGCTGGCCTTCGGCGGCGGGCCGGCGCAGCGCGTCGATGGCGCCAACGATACACTGGCTGCCGAAACTCTCGGCCCCCTGGCGGATCAGGTCGGGATTGGACACTGCGGCCGAGTTGATCGAAACCTTGTCCGAGCCGCTCTTGAGTAAGGTGCGGATGTCCTCGAAGGTGCGAATGCCCCCGCCCACGGTGAAGGGGATGAAAACCTGCTCAGAGACCTTGCCCACCAGGTCGCGGACAATGGCCCGGTCTTCGGCCGAGGCGGTGATGTCGTAGAAGACCAACTCGTCGGCACCGTCATGGTCGTAGCGCAGGGCCAGTTCCACCGGGTCGCCGGCATCGCGGTCGGCGGAGAACTTGATGCCGCGCACGTTGCGGCCGGCCTTGACGTCGAGGCAGGGGATGATGCGTTTGGCCAACATGGTCTTAGTTCAACCTCGCGAAGTTCTCCAGCAATTTCAGGCCCGGTTGCTGGCTCTTCTCGGGGTGGAACTGGACGCCAAAGAGGTGGTCGCGTGCGGCGACGGAGGTGTATTCTATACCGTACTCGGTGGTGCCGGCCACGTCCGCCGGGTGTTCCGAGTCCACATAATAGGAGTGGACAAAGTAGAAGAAGCTCAGGTCGTTCACCCCGGCGAGAATGCGCACGGGCTTTTGAATAGAGACCTGGTTCCAGCCGATCTGAGGCACCCGCTCGGCCGGCGGGAAGCGGCGGACCTTGCCCGACAACAAGCCCAGGCCCGGATGGGTGCCCAATTCCTCACTCTCAGCAAACATCAGCTGCAGCCCCACGCAGATGCCCAGGAAGGGTTTGCCTTGTTCGATGCCCCGCAGCAGCGCATCGACCCAGCCGCGTTCCACCAAGTTGCGCATGGCATCGCCAAAAGCCGCGTCTCCGGGTAGGACCAGATGGCTGGCGGCCTCCAGTTGGGCCGGCTCCTCGCAGATGGAGGCCGCAAAGCCCAGGTGTTCAAAGGCCTTCTGCACGCTGCGCAGGTTGCCCATGCCATAGTCGACGATGGCGATCATGAGTTCCCCAATTGGATCGAGCGCTCGGTGGCTGCTTGCACTGCGCTGATCAAGGCGTCGCGCAGGCCCTTCTCTTCGAGTTTGTGCAGGCCGGCGATGGTGGTGCCGCCCGGCGAGGTGACCTGGTCGCGCAGGATGGCCGGGTGTTGCCCACTTTCGAGGACCATGCGGGCGGCGCCCAGGGCGGTCTGGGCAGCCAGCTTGAGGGCTACTTCCCGGCTCAGTCCCATGCGCACCCCCCCATCGGCCAGTGCCTCAATAACCATATAGATATACGCCGGTCCGCTACCCGAAAGGCCGGTCACCGCGTCCATCTGGTATTCGCCCACTAGCACGGTGCTGCCCACCTGGTCGAAGATGGAGCGCACCAGTTCCACCTGGGCTGGGGTGGCGTACTTGCCGCCGCAGACTCCCGAAGCCGCCGCGCCCAACTGGGCCAGAGTCTGGGGCATGACGCGGACTACCGGGATCGGCTTTTCCAGCTGGGTCTCGATGGCAGCCGTGCTCACGCCGGCCATGATGGAGACCAGGATCTGGTCCGGGCACAGATGCTGCTTTACTAAATGAAAGAGGGCGGGGGCACTCTGCGGCTTGACGCCTAGGACGACTACCTGTTGCCCGAGGATGGCGTCTTCAGCCCGGGTGCTGGTCCGCACGCCCAGGCTGCGCAGGGGCTGGAGCACGGTGTCGCGCAGATCGGTGGCCGTCAGCTGGTTGGGAGAAATACGGCCGGCCGCAACCAGCCCACTGATCAGCGCGCCGCCCATGTTGCCGGCGCCGATGATGCCTACTTTGCATTCTTCAGTCATAAGATGTTCTCCGCTAGACGGAGAAATTGCGAGTGATTTTAAGATAGACCACCGACACAAAACGTGCAATTTCTGCTTGACGAATTTGACTGTACGATGGTATCTTACACAAAACAGTAACAAATGCATAGCGTTTTTAGGGGGAGGTAATGACACGATGCGCAGAACCTTCTGGGAGGGGGTGATCAACCGAGCGTAGACCGGGACATTCACAGCAGTTGTCTCAAATCACGGCCTAAATTCGTTTGATCACTCAGGATTCACATCGTGACATCATCATAACGAGGAGAACAACCATGGCAGCAAAAAAGAAAGCCGCTCCGAAGAAGGCCGCAGCAAAAAAGAAGGCCGCTCCGAAGAAGGCCGCTCCGAAGAAGGCCGCTCCGAAGAAGGCCGCCCCAAAGAAGGCGGCCCCGAAGAAGAAGGCTGCAGCCAAGAAGAAGAAGTAAGGAGAGAATAGAGATGGCCAAGCAAAAGGCTGCTCCAAAGAAGAAGGCGGCGGCCCCGAAGAAGGCCGCTCCGAAGAAGGCCGCCCCGAAGAAGGCCGCTCCGAAGAAGGCTGCTCCGAAGAAGGCTGCTCCGAAGAAGGCTGCTCCGAAGAAGGCTGCTCCGAAGAAGGCTGCTCCGAAGAAGGTCAAGGCTAAGCGCAAGCCCAACCCTTCCTTTATGAAGCCCCTGCAGCCCTCAGCGATGTTGGCAGCTATCGTAGGCGGCAAACCCCTCCCCCGCACGCAGGTCATCAAGAAGCTCTGGGAGTACATCAA